>JAAXJC010000146.1 GCA_012270045.1 Luminiphilus sp. | reverse complement strand
AGGATGCAAACATGGAGTACCTAGGTTTAATCGGGTTGATTGGTTTAGCGGGCTTACTGGGACTGAAAGAGAAAGTAGACCCTCAGCAGGATGGAGCAAAGATAAGACTTCTGGGTGTACTTGGCCTGGTTGGCTTGCTTGGTTTTACTATCCCCGCGTTGGCAGCTTGTGGGGCATTTGGAGCACTGGGGCTTCATAATCATCAAAGAGAAAGCTACAGAAAAATGGCTAATCTTGGTTGGCTAGGCTGTGTCGGTATAGTCCAATTTCTAATGTCGCTCTAAAAGTTAAGTCATCCGGGCAGTAAATTACGATACCCACTGGCATTGACCTGACCTCTACGATTGATCGCATTATGCGATTATCTCCAAGGCAGCCTTTTTGGCTTAAAAGGTAGATAAAATCTGGGCTTTTTGCACATATCCGGGAATTTTGGGACACGCCTCACAGTCTAAGTTTGCATATTGCAGTAGCGATATGAAAGCATCTGCGACCTGCCAAGGAGGGCAGAATGGGACCAGAAGTTGGGGTGGGTGACATCAAGCCGTTCAAGCCTGAGACGGTGAGGTGTTTGGTTTCTGGAGAGCGAGGCATGGATTTCTCGCTCACCAACTGCGCTGCGGTTGAGAGGAGCTGCGTTTTAAATGAAATGTTCTATGGATAACGGCTGTAACTTAGCAAGAAAGATCACCTGGCCCACGTTAGCTCTGACCCTGATCTTAACGGGCTGCTCTGGGGGTATCGAAGTGCCGCAGGTTGGGCGGGAACCTCGTGTCCACGAACACATGGTCATTGAAATCGTCAATGGCACCGGTGCCAGCGAGGTGCTCATTGAGTTTGTGGCCCTGTCACCGGGAGAGGTAGAGGAACAGCGGCGGGTTGATCTAACCCTACCTGGTTACGTTAATTTGATATGAGCCTTTGTATGTTCTAAGCCGAGGCAGGAGGAGTAACGGCCAGTTTGTGCTCCAAACTTTTGCCGACAGCCTTGCTCAAGTCCCAAATGGCCACCTTGTGGTGACAGCCACACTCGGAAAAAAATTGGAGAGAAATGGTGGGCCCAGTAGGACTTGAACCTACGACCAATCGATTATGAGTCGACTGCTCTAACCAACTGAGCTATGGGCCCGGGGACGCGGAGTTTATCAGAACTTTGGCGGTCGAAGCGCCCGCTCTGCAGTGCCGTCAATCTGCCTGATCCGGAATGGTACGCACGTTGATCACCCCTTCAATGTTTCTCAACTGCTCCAATAACGCAGCGTCGGGTGCGGTGTTGAGATCTATCAGGTTGTAGGCAATGTCATCCCGACTCTTGTTGAGCAGGTCAACCACGTTGATCTGGCTGTCGCCGATAAGGGTCAGGATGTGGCTCAGTGTGCCGGGCAGGTTGGTGTTGGTCACGGCAATCCGGGAACCCACAGTCCGCTCCAGTTCCAGGCGCGGAAAATTCACCGAGTTGCGGATATTGCCGTGTTCGAGGAAGGCCCGGATCTGGTCCGCCGCCATAATCGCACAGTTCTCTTCCGCTTCCGCCGTGCTCGCGCCGATGTGGGGCATGAGGATGCAGTCGCTGCGTCCCCGCAGTTCCGGATGGGGGAAGTCGGTAACGTAACGACGCAACTTATTGTCGTTCAGCGCCTCAACCACGGCCGAGGTATCGACAATTTGCTCCCGGGCGAAGTTGAGCAGGCAGGCATCGGCTCGAAAATAGGCCAGCGTTTCCCTGTTGATCAGGTGCTGCGTGCTCTCAATGGCCGGCACATGAATCGAGATGTAGTCGGCACGGGAGAACAACGCCTGCATATTTTCCATGCGCTTGACGCTGCTGGGTAGCTGCCACGCCGCCTCAATGGAGATGGCCGGGTCATACCCCGCAACTTCCATACCCAGCTCAAGCCCCAGCCGGGCCACCAGACTGCCAATGGCGCCCAGGCCCAACACACCCAGGGTCTTGCCCTTCAGCTCTGCCCCGGCGAAACGCTTTTTCTCTGCCTCCAGCAGCGGCCCCATCGCCTTCTCGTCCAGATCCGAGGGCAGACTGTTAATGAACTCGATACCGCCGATAATGTCCCGGGAGGCCAGCAGCAAACCTGCCGCAACCAGCTCTTTCACCGCGTTGGCATTGGCCCCCGGGGTGTTGAAGACCGGGATACCGCGCTCGGTACAGTGGGCAATGGGAATGTTGTTGACTCCGGCACCTGCCCGGGCGATGGCCGCCACCGAAGTTGGAATCTCGTCCGGCTGCAATTTGTGGCTGCGCAGCAAAATGGCGTCGGCACTGCCCATCTCGCTACCCACCTCGTAGGTCGCCCTGGGAAGTCGCTCCAGGCCCTGAATAGAAATGGCGTTGAAAGTACGAATTTTAAACATGCTGATAGTGGCTCTATCGCTCGCGAGAGTCAGGTTCTGAATCGGAATGCCCTGCAGGTCCTGCGGACGGTGTGCAGATTAACAGAAACAGCAAAATTAATATCGCGGCCGTGCCGGATAACGGTCAATTTTCGCTACTGTTGTCCAAGTTTTCCCGGTATTCCCATGACTGAGCCTGCCCGAAACATACCGCCGCCCAACGATGCCGCCAACGCGGGTTGTCACAACCTGCCTGCCTGGTTGATTGCCGACCTGCGTTCGGACCACGCCGGGGAAATGGGTGCGGTCATGATCTATCGCGGGGTGCTGGCGATAAGTCGCGACCCCGGCGTGGTGAATTTTGCCCGGCATCACCTGGCCACTGAAGAGCAGCATCTGGGTCGGATTTCAGTGCTGCTCGATGTGCGGCAACAAACCCGGTTGCTACCCCTGTGGCGGGTGATGGGCTGGATGACCGGGGCACTGCCGGCGCTGTTTGGTGCCAACGCTGTCTACGCGACCATTGATGCGGTGGAAACCTTCGTCGACAAACACTACCAGGAGCAACTTGACCGGCTGGATCCGGACGGTCGTTTTGGCTCCATTCGTACAGTCCTGGCCGAATGCCAGGCAGATGAAATCGCCCACCGGGACGAGGCCCGCCAGCTGGCCAGCCGGCGCCGGGGCGTGTTGGTGGGGTTGTGGGCGCTGGTGGTCGGCTCGGGGTCGGCGGCCGCGGGCTGGGCGGCGCGCCGAATCTAGCCCACCGGTATCAGGCGGGTTCCCAGGCGGCGGGCAGGGACGCGTTGACCACGCCACCATCCACAGCCACGGTTTCCCCTACTACATAGTCACCCGAGCGGGCCGCCAGGTAGATCGCGGCCGCCGCCATGTCCTCGTCACGACCGATGCGACCACTGGGAATTCCCGGCGCAATGGCATCTCCGAAGTCCCGGGCAGCCCGGTTCATGTCAGAGGCGAAGGCGCCGGGGGCAATGGCGGTCACGTTGATCTGGTCATTGATCAGTCGTGCGGACAGGCGCCGGGTGAGGTTGATCACCGCCGCTTTTGAGGCCTGGTAGCTGTAGGTTTCCCAGGGATTCAGGCGCAGCCCGTCGATGGATGCAATGTTAATGACTTTGGCCGGGCGCTCGGCGGTCGCTGCGGCCCGCAGGGTGGGGTGGATGGCCTGGGTCAGGAAGAACAGGGATTTGACGTTGAGGTCCATTACCTTGTCCCAGCCCTTTTCCGGGAAGGCCTCGAAATCCTGGCCCCAGGCGGCACCGGCGTTGTTGACCAGGATGTCCAGCTTGGGCTCCTTGGCAGCCATGGCTTCTGCCAGGCCTCGGCAGCCGTCAACCGTTGAAATATCGGCGGGCAGCGAGTGGCACATATCCCCTAGCTCGGCTGCCACCGCGTCACAGACATCCGCCTTGCGTGACGAGATGTACACCTTGGCGCCCTGGGCAATGAAGCCCTTGGCAATCATCAGCCCGATACCCCGGGAGCCCCCGGTGACCAGTGCCGTCTTGCCCTCGAGAGAAAAAAGCGCCTTGGTGTCCATAATGCCTTCCTGTTGCTGTCAGTTGGTTGCGGAGCGCAAACCCTACCGATTCCCATCGAGGTATGCCAGTCCAACGGTATCTGGCATGATCAATATTGACTGGGTTAATACGGGTAGCTTGGCTCTTGTCCGACAACGACGACCGACCGTCAGCGGAAGAACTCGCGCGGCGGCTTGAATACAGTGCGCGGCTGGCCTCGGTGGGCAAGCTGGCGTCCAGCGCCGCCCACGAGATGAACCAGCCATTGAATGTGATTCGCATGGCCGCCTTCAATCTGCGTCGGGCCGTCGAAAAAGGCACCCTGGAGACCGAGTCGGCGCTGGCCAAGTTCGATCGCATCGACACCCAGATCAGCCGCGCCGCCCGCCTGGTGGGCGGCATGAAATCCTTTTCTCCCACCAGCAAAGACACGCCCACAACCATTGATCCCTGCCAGGGCATAGGCACCGCCCTGGAACTCATGGCCAAGCGCTTTACCGCAGCCGATGTGCATCTGGAGTCGAGTTTTAGTGAGGATGAAGTGGTGGTGAACACTTCCCCAAGCCTGTTCCAGGAAGTGGTGGTGCACCTGGTTGATAACGCCATTGAAGCCTACGGCGAGGCTCCCCATCGTGATCCCCTGGCGGCCAACGAGGAGGAGCCACCGCGCTGGATCAAGGTGTCAGGGACGGTTGTGGACGGGAAGTTCGTGCTGACGGTGGAAGACGCCGCCGGTGGTCTGGCCCCCGGGCTGGTCGACCGTGCCCTGCTGCCCTTTGTGACCTCGGCGGAAGACGGCAGTCATGCCGGGCTGGGCCTCAGTGTTTGCAACAGCTACGCAGAAGCCATGGCGGGTGACCTGGCTCTTCAGGGCACCGAGCTCGGTACCCTGGTTTCCTTGAGCTTACCCCTGGCCGAACAACCCATCTGAGGCGCTTACCGGGCTGCTATTTGTTGAGCCCCAGCATGTATTTGGCAACCTCAAGCCGCATGTCCTCGGACAGGTGGTCCTGGGGCGGCATGGTCGGAAAGTCCGGACGCTTTTTCTCGGGCGCTGCTATGTACTGGGCGATGGCGGTGGCATCGTCGCCGTATTGGGCCTTGATGGCCATCACCGGCGGTCCAATCATCCTGATGTTGTAGGTGTGGCAGCCGGCACAGATGCCCTGGTACACCAGCTTGGCGCCATTGGCATCCACGGTAATGACCCGGGGGGTGGCGGGTTCCGGCAACATCTTGGTGGTGACATCCCGGGTGGTGCCTGCCAGCGCAGGGGCCGACCCCACCGCATCTGCGGCGCGCACCGTTGGGCTGGTGCAGTCTCCCCACTCTTCCAGACCATAGGTTCGGTAGGCTGACTTGCGGCTGACACAGCTCTCCCGCTCGGCCTCGGCCGCCCCCTTGTACGCAAGAATATCCGGGCCGGTGGTGGAAAACTGGGTCAGCATCAGGGCCTTGACCTCGGTGGCGGGGTCGCCGCCGTTATTGAACATGACGTTATCGAGGATCTGCACCCGATCGGGATTGGGGTCAGAGGCGGGGTCCCCGGCCACGCCGGTGGCAAAGTCCTGGCTGGTGACAATGATGCCAGCGGTGTTGTTGCCGGTGATGATGTTGTCTTCAATGACAACGTCATCCCCCGAGTTGACGATGATGCCGGTGCCCGCGGGGATGGTGGAGACCAGTGACCCGGGAATGGCAAAGTTCGGCGTGTTGTTATTGATCACTGTATTGCGACGCACAATGGCGTCGTAGGAAGTCTTGATCGGCAAGCCCGGAGTGATGAACACCAGAATGCCGCCGGTGTTGTCATGGGCGATGTTGCCCTCCACCAGGGCGTGGCGGCTGTTTTCGATCTCGATGCCGGCCACGTTCTCAAAGACCCGGTTGTTGCGTACATCGATGTAGTCGCACATACCGACATAAATGGCCGCGTCCTCAATGCCGCTCAGGACGTTGTTCTCGATCAGGCCGTTCTCGCCGAACTCGGGGAAGATGCCGTAGACGCCGGTGTCCACAATCCAGTTGTTGCGGATCGAAAAGTTGTTACCCGCCTGGCCCATGATGGCGTTGCCCTTGTAGTGGGTGATCTTGAACCACTCCACCGTGAAGCCATTGCCTGAATAGAGTATGGCGTCGTTGAGCTGCTTATCTCCCTCCAGGTTGGGCCACTCGCCCTCCACGACCACACCGCGCAGGGTAATGTCATCCTTGTCCACATAAACCGTTTCCCGGTAGATGCCCGGATGAACGAGGATGGTATCCCCGGGTTGGGCCGCCTCGACAGCGGCCTGAATCGAATCCCCTTCACGAACATCGTGAACCGCCGCAAAGGCCTGGCCGGCGAGCAGCAGCAGGGTGGTTGTGAGGTTGAACAAAGCAGTCTTTGAAAGCGTCATGGCAGTGCCTTTTGCTGGGCTGTTGGTGCTGTATGAATGTTTAGCGCATGGCTGCCCCCTGTAGCAACCCCGGGCCCCCTGGCCGGGGGCAGGCCGGAGGGCAGGGCAAGGGGAATCTCGGGCAGGAAGGCTTGGTCGGTCAGGGTCATCAGAAAGTCCACCAGCCGGTCCAGTTCCCGATCGCTGAGTTGCGGGTCCCAGATGTGCCAGTGCAGGTTCAGCTCTTCCCCTTCGGGCACCGCGTGCCCGCGACCCCCGGTGTAGAAGGCAGCGGTTTCACGCAGGGAGGCAAAGTTGCCAGCGTGCATATAGGGGGCGGTCAGGGCGATGTTACGCAGGCTGGGCACCCGGAACCCGCCCCGTTGGCTGGCATCCCCTGTGGTGGCAGCGGCACCCGGGTCCAGCGGTCGGCCCTCTGCCTCCGGCACACCCAGCACCGCGATCTGCTGGTTGGTGAACAGGGGTGGGGTGTGGCATTCGGCGCAGCGGGCGACAAAGGAGCGGAAAACGTTAAGGCCTTCCTTTTCGTTGGCCGTGAGCGCGCTGTGCACGCCGTGGGCGTACAGATCGTAGCGACTGTTGAGGGAAATCAGCGAACTCTCAAAGGCCGCAAGGGCGGTATAAACCTGGTTCAGTGCCAGTGGCTGGTCGTCAAAGGCCGTGGCAAACAGGTGCCGGTAATTGGCATTGTCCTGCAGTGTGGTCAGCAGTGTTTGCGGGTCACCGCCCATCTCATTGGGCGCGTACAGCGGCCCCTGTAATTGCTCCTCCAGGGTCTGCTTGCTGCCATCCCACAGCAGTCGCTCCAGAAAGGCAACGTTCCACAGGGAAGGTGCCGAGCGTTGCACCGGCGTACCCTGGACGCCCACGCTGCGTGCCCGTCCGTCACTGAAACCCAGTGCCGGATCATGGCAGCTGGAACAGGCCACCGAACCGTCCCTGGATAGCAGGGGGTCAAAGAACAGCAAACGTCCCAGGTCAATTTGCTGGGGTGTGAAGCCGTCCCGCACCGGCGGCAGGCCGGTCTTCAGGCCCCCTACGCCTTTGTCATAAAGAGAGCCGTAGGCCTGGTATTGGCTGTGCAAGGTGCAGCGTCCCGCGTCATCAAGACGCAGGGCCGGGGGGCAGAAGGGCGACAGCTCGAACGTGTCGGCGCTGGCGCTGCCCTGGGCCCAATACAGCAGAATGACGAGCAGGATGCGCATTCAGTCGGTCGCAGGCTGGGCGGCGAGATAGGTAGCGATGGACTCAATAATGTCGTCATCGGTGATGGCGGGCGCCAATCGCGCCATCTGCATACCCCAGAGATCATCGGGGTGACTGCCCCTGACCCCGGCGGCAAATTTGCCGTACTGGTCGACCAGGTACCAGTCATTCAGTCCAACCAGGGCCGGAGCTTCCAATGCCGCATTGCCCAGGCCATTGGAGCCGTGGCAGGCCGAGCACAGGTTGAGGTGATAGTCCTTGCCCTGGGCCACATCCCCGGACAGGGTGGTTGGGGGCAGGGTATTGGGCAGGCTGTCGACGTAGCTCGCCAGGTTTTCAATCATCGAGTCGTCCAGGCCGGTACTGATTGCGGCCATGGTGGCGCCACTGCTGTCCTTCGGATGCGCACCCCGTATGCCCTCGCGAAAATGCCGCAGCTGCCGGGCCACGTAGTCCGTGTCCAGGGTAGTCAGCGCGGGTGCGTTCAGGGCTTCCTGACCCAGGCCGTCCGCGCCGTGGCAGCTTACGCACTGGGCTTCGTATTGCTTGGCCCCGGGGTGGTTGGCATTCTGGATGGCCACCGGGCGCGCGGTATCGCCGGCCGGCCCCTGGGCGTCGCCGCAACCCCACAGCGCCAGCGATAGCGCAACAAGACACGGCCACTGTATGGCTCTCAAGTACATAAGACCTCCCCCCGGGTCTCTGGCAGGGTCAGGAAGTGTAAGGGACTCCCGCCCCCGACACACCTGTCCCCTAGAATCGATAGATGGCGTCTATGCCCCAGGTCCTGGGGTCCTGGATGCGGATAATGGGCGTGCCAAACACCGCTACCGTCGTCTGGCTGATGCCGCCAATGCGCTCCTGATCGGTCAGGTTGCGGCCCCACAGCGCCACCTCCCAGGTATCGCTGGGGTTGCTCCAGGCAATGCGGCCGTTAACAAGCCGTGTGTCGTCGGTGTAGCCGCCAATGGATTCGAAGTCAGGATTGTAGTTGGCGTCATCGGGATCCCGGGTGTTTTCGGCATAAATATACTCGCCCCGCACCAACAAATTGCCGCTGGCGAATTTCGGGCGCCAGTCCATGGTCAGGGTGTAATTGCCGGCGGTGTCGGAACTGCTGTCAAACTGGGTCAGTTCGCCCTGGGCGTCATAGAACTCCCCGGATTTGTTTTCCTCTTCCCGGTAGGTAGTCAGGGCCGTGAAGAGCAGGTCCTCGGTGATCAGCCAGCTCAGGTTGACCTCCACACCCTGCACACCCGAGTCGACATTGATCACCGTGGGGATGGCGTTTTCCTGGCCGGGGGGACGGGTCTCGACTGACCGCTGTCGACCGTCCACGGTCAGGTCGAACAGGGACAGCTGTACCTGCAGTCGACTGTTGAATAAATCGCCCTTGAGGCCCAACTCGTACTGCTCCGAGTTTTCCGGCTCCAGCGGCGCCTGGGAAGTTTTTATCGCCAGCGAGTCAAAGCCACCGGCTTTATAACCGGTGGAAAAGGAGCCGTAGGCGATCAATTGCTCGCTGAGACGGTAGGAGGCCACCAGCCGCCCTGTGGTTTTACTCCAGCTGTCCTCCGCCACGGTTGGGGTGGTGGCCGCGGACGCGTACTCACCCCGGGCATCGGTGAAGATCTGGTTGCTGACACCCGGGCGTAGGGCCGCCAGCGTGGTGGGAGGTATCAGCCAGCTGAACTCCTTGTTGTCCTCGCTGTAGCGCAGTCCTGCGGTCACCGACAGACGATCGGTCAGGGCGTATTCGACATCCGCATAAATGCCGTAGTTCTCAAATTCCCCTTCGTTAATGATGTACTCGCCCCAGACCTCACCCATAAACGACGGGCCGAATACCATGGGTTCACCGAGTGCCCCGGCAATAAACTCATACCAGAAATCCCCGGTGTCCTCGATATCCTGGGCGGTGACCGGAATGCCCACAGCGCTGAGCGCGCCGGCATAGTCCTCGGGAATCCAGATGTGGTCCATGCTGAACCCAAAACTGGCATTGAAATCCTGGGTCACCAGGCGCGCGATGGAATCCGCCAGGGCATTGGCCTCGGTGCGCTGGTAGGTGTTTTCCAGGCTGTAGGTGGCCCCCATAACCGCGTTGATGCGGTCGGTGTTGTAGTTGAACTGCAGCTCCCCATAGGTGATGTCGGAGTCTTCGACGTTGTTGGTGTCGAAGTAGCGGGTCGGGTCAGCCGTACCGTCTTCATCCTGTCGGTTGGTGGTTTCAAAATCTCGATAGCTGGCAATGGCGGTCATTGACCACTGGTCATTGATGTCCTGAAACCATTTACCGGTGATACCCCACATATCCCGGGTTTCCTCGTCATCGATGACGTCGTTGGCGTGGCGGCCGCTGAAGGGGTCGGTATTGAGGGAATAGGGGCTGACACCCAGCGCCATGCTCGGCGCCTGGTCAAAATGATCCACGTCAACCGCCAACTGCAGCGTGGTCTCATCCGATGGCTGCCAGCGCATGGCCACCCGTCCCGCCCAGTTGCCTTTCTCCCCCGCATCGAACTGGGAGGGTTCGACATTCTCCGAGATGCCGTCCCGCTGGTTGAACAGGGCGTTGGCGCGGATTGCAAAGCTGTCCCCCACGGGCACGTTGATCATGCCCTCAAGGCGCATGAGGTTGTAATTGCCCGCCCTGAGCCGGGCCGAGCCTTCCAGTTTTTCGGTGGTCGGAGCGTTGGGCACCAGGCTGACCACGCCCGCCGCCGCATTGCGGCCAAACAGGGTCCCCTGGGGTCCGCGCAGTACCTCGACGCGCTCCATGTCCGCAAAGGCAACGGTGGTAGCGGCCCGGGGTAGATAGACCCCGTCGTAGAAGGTCGCCACCGACGGGTCGCCACCGGTCGATATGTTGGGACTGGATATGCCTCGAATACGATAGCCCTGCTGGGTGAAGGTCTCACCACCGGCGTCAAAGCCAACAATATAGGCATCGATATCCTGTAGCGTCAGGGCACCGGTATTGATGATGTCCCTGGAGCTGAAGGTGCCAATGGCGATGGGCACATCGATCGCCTGCTGCTGGCGCTTCTGGGCGGTCACGATTACCTCTTCCAACAGGCCATCGGTGGTCTGGCTGTGGCCGGCGCTGGCCAGCAGCAGTCCGGCGAGGGGTGCGAAGCGCTGTATTGTTTTCATAATGGCTTTCCGTTGGGTGGAGGAGCGTGAAGTTACTCTGAGCTTAGGTTTAACAACCTGCGGCTACAACTGGCAAAACACCAATTATTGCCTGCGGGAAAGCAGTGTCTCCGGGGCCCCAGACAGGCTTCCAACATACCCACGGGCGTGATGCCAGCAAAAAACTCCCAGATGTTATTTGCGTCAGGTTCACGTAGTCTTTGACCACGAGATTGGAGCAAATAAACCGTGGGTTCATGCGTTCATACGTCCCCAGGGATTTAAAACAGACAGCCCCGGCGCCCGCACCATGAACCCGAGTGAGGAATCCACACCAGCACCCACACTGCTTGCTTTCTGGAGCCTGGTGATCAGCTTTGCCGCGCTAGCCGCGGGGCTTGAGGGGCTTCGCGTCGATCCCACCTTCGGTATCGGTGTTTCTGTGTGGCTGTTTTTTCCGCTTCTCGTAGTGGTCTGGCGGGGTTTGCTGGCCGGTCTGCTGACCGTGGGGCTGGCCGTTGGGATCGTCTTGCTCACGGGTCAAGCCCTGTTCCTGCCTTTCGACGCCGCCATCGCCGTGTTCACCATCGCTGTGGTGGGTTCAATATGCGCCCGGGCCCGGGCGCCCCGCATTATCGACGGCATCCTGGTGGCGTGGGTGTTTACCGTCCCGGCCACGGTCGTCTTCCATTGGCAGCTCTTCCAGTCGGATTTCAATGGTGGGCTGCTGATAGTGGTCACCTTCCTCCTGTCCCAATTGGTGCCGGGAATGCTCGTTCAGTGGTTGGCCTGGTTAAATCGGCCGCTATTGGCCTTGGAGGGGTTATTCGGGCCGAGACAGTCCCAGTCTTCTGTCGAGTTCCTGGTGGTTTTTCGCGCGGCCCTGGTACCCATGATCCTGCTGCCGCTGCTCGTGATCCAATATTTTTCACTCACCCAATGGCTGTACGCCCAGCAGGAATTGGACGCCCGTCAGACCATTTTTTTGGGAGAAAACCTGATCCTGCGTATGGAGCAGGCCAGCAATCGTGCTCCCGATTCGCCACCGCAATTGGGCCTGTCGTCCTTGCCCGCGTCAGGGGACGTGTCCACAGCGGAGGGCAGTGTCGACCTAGATGGCGTTGACCACTGGTCCTATCGTTTTGAGCCGCTTACTGGCGAGGCTGCGCAGCAGGCGTTGGACCAGCCCATCGTGAGGGTAAAGCCGGATCTGAGCCCACGCTCGCCCATCGACTGGATTTTCCATCGCGAGGTGGTGTTCGTCCTGCCGACGCAATTACAGCCCACCGGGACATCCGGGGCGCCCCTGGGTCTGCACATCGATATCGATCCCCAGCCCGTCTCCTTAGATGACTTTAAAATCTGGGGCGTGCTGGCAGCGCTCTTGTTTTTACTGGCACTGGAAACGATTTACCGGATATTTCTGGTGCGGCTTGTGGCTGCTGTGGAACGCCTAGGTGAACGCATTCAAGCCTGGGAACCCGGTCAGCCGCTCAGGGTTATGAACCCCGCAGTGCGGGGCTGGATCACCCAGGCCGACCAATATGCTACCGGCATAGGCCAGCTGGTCGACGGCTTCAATGCCAGCTATCGGGCGATCATTGAGTCCAACGCAGAGCGGATGAGGCTTTTTGCCAGGGTAAGCGGCATTCTGACCTCGATTTCCGAGCCATTAATCGTGACCGACGAGAAACTGAAGCTGCTGCCGGGATTTTCCAATGGCCCGGGCAAGCTGTGGGGACGGCACCTGGCGGCTTCCCTGGCCACAGCCAGATCGGTTCTGGAGAGCGATGGGGCGGCGGAGCAGCCGGCGGAGAACCACGAAGACGGGTTCGTGGACGCCATTGTGTCGGTGCTGCAGGGGGACGGCAGTGTCCTCAATCGAAATCTGACGCTAAAGGACAGCGACGGTAACAACCACGAATTCCGGCTCTCGGTGGGTGTGGTTCCCAAGGGGACGGAGCCCCCCGGCAGCGATCCGGAAATGAAGGCCATTGGTGGCTTCGTCTTCCTGCTGACGGACATTTCACTGCTGCTGAATCGCCAATGGGAGCTGGGGCGTCGAACCCGATTGGCATCCCTTGAAAACGTCGCTGTTGGCGTTGCCCACGAGTTGAATCAACCCCTCAATACCATCCGTATGGTGACCCACAATCTGATCCGTCTGGCCCAGAAAGACGGTCTGGACTCTTTCATGATAGCGGCCAAACTGACACGGATCGATGAGCAGGTGGACCGCATGGCCGGCTTGATCAGTACCATGCGGGCGTTTTCATCCGGAGACACCAGCAACCGGCGCCCGCTGGACCCCTGCGCGTTGTTGCGTAATGTGCTGACCCTGCAGAGAGGCAATTTACGCACCGAGCACATCGACTTGCGTTTCGCTGATGAGGAACTGGATTGTCAGGTAGTGGCCAACAACAACGCCCTTGGGCACGTGTTCGCAGAGATTATTGAAAACGCAATGGAGGCATTGAGCACATCCGGCAACGAGCAACGCTGGTTGTCGGTGACCACCGCGATCGAAGGGGATAACTGGCAGGCCCGTTTCTCCGACAACGGTGGTGGCATTCCAGAGGATGGCCTCGATCGTGTTTTCGAGCCATTTTTTACCACCAAAGAACATGCGGAACACGCTGGCTTCGGGTTGCACGAGGCGTACCGGATTATGGCTGACCTCGGGGGATCCCTGACCGCGAGCAATACCGATCACGGTGCCTGTTTTGTGGTGCAGGTACCGCTGGCGACCGGGGATGACGTGAGTTCCTGAGGGAGACTGTTGCTGCTTGGTAAGAGTGCCGGGATTGCGGGGACTGCATGAAGACACCGGGGCGCTTGGCCTGGAGAGCGTGGGCGCCGCAAGCCCACAACCGTCCAAGGGCCCGTCGAGGGACCCCTGGTCTGTCAAGGGTGGTGGACTTCTGCGCGTGGAACAGCCAGCGAAGCTGGCCTTACTCGTCCAGGAAGCTGCGCAGGTAGTCTGACCGGGTCGGATGACGCAGCTTGCGCAGGGCCTTCGCCTCTATCTGACGAATCCGCTCCCGGGTCACGTCAAATTGCTTGCCCACTTCTTCCAGGGTGTGGTCGGTGTTCATGCCGATACCAAAGCGCATGCGCAGGACCTTGGCTTCCCGGGCGGTGAGACCCGCGAGGACGTCCTGGGTGGCTTCAGTAAGACCCTCTTCGGTAGCCGAGTCCACCGGGCTGGAGATGGTGGTGTCCTCGATGAAGTCGCCCAGGTGGGAGTCTTCATCGTCACCGATGGGGGTCTCCATTGAGATGGGCTCTTTCGCAATCTTGAGTACCTTGCGCACCTTGTCTTCCGGCATTTCCATGCGCTCGCCCAGCTCTTCGGGTGTCGGTTCCCGGCCCATCTCCTGCAGCATCTGCCGGGAAATGCGGTTGAGCTTGTTGATGGTTTCAATCATGTGCACCGGAATACGAATGGTCCGGGCCTGGTCGGCGATGGATCGGGTGATGGCCTGGCGAATCCACCAGGTGGCATAGGTGGAGAACTTATAGCCCCGGCGGTACTCGAACTTGTC
>JAAXJC010000182.1 GCA_012270045.1 Luminiphilus sp. | reverse complement strand
AACGCCGGGGGGGGGCGCGCAGGACAACATGTGTGGAAGTGGCATTCTGATTCTTCGGCTACCCTTCCATCGCCCCCCGCCGGTGATGGACAGCTGCGCCTCCCCCTTTGGCAAGCCCTCAACGGCCTCCACCTTGGTCAAATTCACTATAGTGGACCTGTGAATGCGGACAAAGGTCTCGGGCAGCCGTTCGACCAGTTCCTTCATCGTTGATCGAAGAATGTGCGTAGCTCCCGCGGCGTGCACGCACATGTAATCTCCCGCGGCATCAACCCAGTCGATATCATCCACAGCCACCAGGATCGTCTGCTGGCCGTCTTTGATAGCCAACTTGCCAACATCGGTAGATCGCACCACCGCGGTGGCGTCCCGGCCGGCATCTGCGGAGGAGCCCAGTGCTGCCAGCGCTGCTCCTTTGCCCCTCGATCTGTCCGCCGCCTGCTCAGCGTCATCGAGGTTTTGCCTACTCTCCAGCCGCTGCCGGCACCGATCCAGTGCCTGCACCACCCGCTCCTCGGCAAAGGGCTTGAGGATGTAATCCACCGCGTGCAGCTCAAATGCGTCCACCGCAAATTCACTATGCGCTGTCGCAAACACAACCAGCGGCATGATGTCTGACTGCAGTGCCTTGATAACGTCAATGCCTGTAAGGCCTGGCATCTCAACGTCCAGAAAGGCCACGTCAACGGGCTCGCGCTGTAACCCTGCTATCGCCTCGCGGCCGTTTTTGAAGGACGCAATAACTTCCAAACCAGGGAGCTCGGAGAGAATACGCTGCAAATAATCCCTCGCCAGCGGCTCGTCATCGACCAGTGCAACCCTCACGCGGCGCCACCCTGCAACGACTGGGTGGCCGGTATGGATATTTCAAACCTGAGGCCACCGAGAACTGAACTGACAACAGTCAAATCAAAATCGCTCCCATAGAGGTTTCTGAGTCGCTCCTTGGTATTGCTGAGTCCGATACCCAAACCAGAGTCAGCGGCGTTCGCGTGTTCTGCTCTGTCGTCTGAGTCAGCACCACCACTATCTTCTATCACCAATACCAGGCGAGACTTGGCCATGGCAGCCGATATTTTAATTGTACCCCCCTCTTCCGAGGATGCGATGGCATATTTAATGGCATTTTCGGCCAGAGGCTGCAGCAGCATATTGGGAACCATGAGGTGTTCAAGGTCCCGACTGATGTCGAAATCCAGGGTCATGCGGTCGGAAAATCTTACCTGTTCTATGGTCAGGTATTGGTTGAGTGCGGCGATTTCCCGGTCCAACGTGACCAGGGTGCTGTCACCACCGTCCAGTGAAAAGCGCAGAAAATCACTGAGGCGACTGAGCATCAGCTTGGCATCATCCGCGCGCTGGGCCGGCACCAGGGACGCAATGGAGTTCAGCGTGTTGAACAGAAAGTGGGGATTGAGTTGGTAGCGCAGTAACTGGAGCTGGGAATCCTTGACCTGGGCCCTGGCCTGAATCAACTGAAGCGCACGCTGACGCTGCTCTGCCTCCAGCGCGAGAATTGCCTCCCGCTGTTCCATCATCAGCTGGTAGTACTTGATTCCGTGATACAGCGCGCCCCAGGTTAGGAAAACAAAGATAGAGGGGAAAACCCAACCACCAAAGTCCCCCCATAATTCTTGCTCCTGGGTCATGGCCATGAATAACAGCAACCGGAGTACAGCCCATGCGACGGCGCTGGCTAACGTTACCAACAGGGCGACGGTGATCCGGGGACCGGTTGGCCAGTCCCAGATGCGCCTGAAGGTCCAACGCATGGGCAGCGTCAACGCAAAACCCACCAGACTTTGGGAGATATTGTGCGCCAGATAGCTGATCTCAAACTGATCGTAGGGCAGGCTCAGGCTGAAATAAGTGACCAGTGAAATACCAAACCAGCCGGCCGTGTTGAGCGGCCAAAACCAAGAGATGCGTCCGCCTACGGCAGAGCCAGCTCTCGCTGGTGTCACGCTGCCAGTCCCAGCGCCATGCCCACGTGGGTTGCGACCCATTGCCAGCTTCTGTTTGTCGTCGAATGAACATTCGGTTCGCAGTTACCAGCACCAGCCTCTGTAGCGACAATACTTGGACAAGGCGCTGACAGACGTTTAATCGCGGACCTCCCAGTCATAGCGCGAGTGCCGAAGGGTCATTTGTCGCGCACTCGGTCCATTTCATCCCAGTCAAATAAGCTGAAGCACCTTCAACTGTTCTACACTTGAGCGATAAATTAAAACACTCCGCGAGCACACGACAGAATAACAGGATATCAGGAGCTTCCGATGATTCGCTTTTTCGGCCCCCTTGTTGGCACCATTTTGGTAACGCTACTCAGCAGTAGCCCCGTTATTGCCCAAAATTCCGTCGACTGTGGCGCGGCAGTGGTCGCCAACGGCAGCAGCCTTGAGGTTGCCAGCGATCCGGGTAATGACACCGAGAACCTGCAGTGCGCCCTCGACAAGGCCAGCGCCGTAAACTACCCCTCGGTTTTGAGGCTCGACGCCAGCTACTCCATCAGTTCTGTTACCGCCACCGAATTCAGTGGCTTACTCAGCGGTAAATCCTCGCGGGCCACCACGGTAAGCATTGAGGCAGGTGCAGTCGATTGTGCCGCCCCTGACCCAAGCGCCCTGCGATTTTACGTCGGCGCCGCAACGGTCAAAGGCATGACCATAAACGTGGAGGAACTGTGCGGTAGCACCGGAGAACAGGCAGCCGTTATCGGATTTTATAGCGACGCCGCCGACTGCGACTCCAGAACGACTTTCGGCAACGTTGACCGCGTTGTCATGCAAGGCCCAGGCAGTGATGCATCC
>JAAXJC010000205.1:1578-2820 GCA_012270045.1 Luminiphilus sp. | reverse complement strand
ACAAAATTAATATCGACAAAGGCAAAATAGGCACCGCTCAGGGTCCAAAGCAACAGCTGGACTGCGGTGACCAACGCCAGCCAGCGGTGCCATTTACGCAGCTTGCGCTGCCGGCGAAGGCTCCGGGACGTTGGGGAGTTTGACGATAAAGGTGGCGCCATGGGAAGAAGTGTCCAGCTCCAGCGAGCCTCCAAACTCCCGTACTATACCCTTGCTGACCGATAGGCCAAGACCAGTGCCCTTGCCCACCTCCTTGGAGGTAAAAAATGCCTCGAATATGGCCTCTCGCATTCCCTCGGGAACACCGGGACCGTTATCGGACACCCTCAGCTCCACGGAGTCAGTATCCCGAGTCAGGGCGATCGTGATGCACGGCGCCTCAACGCCCTCTGCAACAGCGTCCCGGGCATTTGCCAACAGGTTCAGTATGACCTGCTCCAACTGGATGGGGTGACCCATAACGTGGACGCTGTAACTGGGAACCTGGAGTTCAACCACTATGCCGGCAGCAATCATCTGCTGACTGACCAGGTCGAGGGCGTTATTGATGGACTCATTCAAATCCACCGACGTCGGTGCTTCCTTGGCATTGCGGCCGAACCGCCGGAGCTGATCGACGATGTTGCGTGCCTTATCAAGGGCAGTTCCTGCGCGCTCGGTCCGGGTCAACAGAAATTCCCTATCCACCCCTTCGCCACTTTCGAGATGACGCTTGATGTTGTAGCAGGTGAGCTGGATGGCTGACAGGGGCTGATTGATTTCATGGGCCACCGATGTGGACAGCTCACCCAATAAAGCCAGTTTGGAGGCCTGTATTGCCTGGGACTGATAGGACTTCAGTCGGGATATGTCATGGAACAGCACGGCGATCTGGCCACTCTCCAGCCGCTGGGCATGCACCTGGTAAAAGCGCCCATCGGTAAACCTAAGATCCAGCGGTCCGGTATCGGCGCCGCCTGGGAGAATCGGCTTCTGCAGCCAGGCCTTGATCTCGGCATCCTGGCCAGCGGTCGGCAGAGCGTGCAGCAGTGACTGCAGGCTGACGTCCCCAGAATCTGATGTCTGCTTTTCGGGAGCGACCTGCTGGAACGCGGCGTTGGCGAAGGTAAGTCTGCGGTTGCCGTCAAAAATAGCCAGGCCCACGCTCAAATCCGCCAGGGTTGTAGCCAGCGATTGTTGCACTGTCGCGATACGTGACTTGATGGCCTGCCGGGTGATGAAGGCGCAGATCACGATAGTCAG
>JAAXJC010000205.1:0-1478 GCA_012270045.1 Luminiphilus sp. | reverse complement strand
TGACCCGCTAGCGTTTTTTCAGCAAAGCCTCGGATCGGGACCGCAGATGATCATGGCGGTCCAGATTGGCAAATTCGGACAGTCTATCGGTGGACCCGTCGGCGGCCCCGCCGCCCTCTTTGGGCACCCGTCGGTCAACTGACGGGGATGCTGTATGGGTGTCTGCAGAATCCGGTTTGAACTGCCAGAGTACGAACGCCAGAGCGCCGTAGACAATGCAGATTTTGGCCGTCAACGCGTAGATGACGGTGCCGGGGTGTTCCCGTGCCAGGTAGGCCTCTATATCCCCGTACAGCAGCGAGGTCACGCCGGCAAAGAGCAGCACCGCGATCACCCTGAACAGCTTGAACTTATATTTACCCAGGAAGAAAAGAATCGAGGAGTACTTGATAAGCCGAAAGAGCGACATCTTCAGATACCTATGTTGATGCCAAGCAACAGGGCAGCCACTCCGAAGCCCTTCCAGCCAATGCCCGACCAAATCTCTTTCTCTTTCTCAGCGACCAGATACTCCAGCTCCTCCTCGCTATAACTGGATTCTTCCCGACCCGCGTGAATCATGTCCTGTCTCACTTTGGCAATGGCGCGGTTGCGCAGTCGCTGCCGCAGGGCACGCGGTATACGGATTCTGCTCTTTTCCCCGGTTTCCATGCTCTGACTCCTGATCCCGGTGACTTCGTTTGCTGTATGGGGCTGCTACTTTAACACCACCCGGTAGCTGCCCCGAGGGCCATTAGCCTGCCTGTGGCTCTGGCTGCATCTGCACCGGTATCGACGCAGCATCCGGCCTGATGCAGACTGCACACTCCTACGGCTAAGTCCCAGGAGAGCTCCCCGATGACCGAGCGCAATCTGACAAAAGATGAGATCAGGCAGTTTGCCGAGGATGGGGTGGTCAAAATATCAAATTGTGTGCACCCCCAGTGGGTGCCTAAGCTGTTGGCGGTGGCCGACAAGCAGATGGCCAATCCCAGTCCCTGGGTCAACGATGTCAACGCCGGAGCTGCGGAGAATCGGTTGTTCACCGACCGCTACCTGTGGCGCAAGAATGACACCATCCATCAGTTCATTCGGGAGTCCGGCTGTGCGCGGCTGGCAGCCCAGGCCCTTCAAAGCCGCTCTGCACGTTTCTACTTTGACCATTTACTGGTGAAAAAGATCAAAACCGAAGCCGTCACGCCCTGGCATCAGGATGCCCCCTACTGGCCCTTCCGGGGCAAACAGATCGCCTCCATCTGGCTGGCCCTGACCCCCGTCACGGTCGCGGGCAGTTCAATGGAATTCATCCGGGGCTCGCATCTTAACGACGTGTACTACCTGCCCGCGGTCTTCGGTGGGGAACGCAACCAGTCCGGACAGTGGGCCACGGAGCAGAAAGGCGAGCCGGTACCCGACATTGAAGCGCAGCGGGAGGCCCACGACATCGTCGGCTTCGACCTGCAGCCAGGGGACGCGCTGATATTCTCCGCCTGGATTCT
>JAAXJC010000174.1:7982-14314 GCA_012270045.1 Luminiphilus sp. | reverse complement strand
CTCCGCCCGTAGCTCAGCTGGATAGAGCACCAGGCTTCGAACCTGGGTGTCGGGAGTTCGAATCTCTCCGGGCGGGCCATAAAGCACAAGGCCCCCGAAAGGGGGCTTTGTGCTTTATGGGTCGCTGAAAAAGTTCGAACTCCCGAGTTCGTGCCGAGCAGCGTTAGTCTGCGAGACATCGCCGGTTGGCCAGTTAACTTTCTGTTTCTATTGCCTTCTTGCTTGCGGCCCCTAATTTCGCTGTCTCACGCCAGGGATACATTCGGGCCCAATGCTCCTCTTGTTTGTTATCTGGCTGCGGGTCCAGGCCTTGGGACTCACACCCGGGCCATGGCCCAGGATCATTCTGGTCACGCGCAGGATTGCTGAGTGTCAACTTGGGTCGTATACCCGGTTGGCCCTACTGGTGTTATGAGCGCGCTCCGGGCTCTTCTGTAACAACCCGCAGATTCCGGAAGTGACAGAGGCTTCTGCAATGGTTTAGTTTCTGTGAAACCCAGCGATCTGGTGGGTTTTGGGTTGGACGAGGAAGTTTGCCATGAGCGGTGAGCGAAAAATTGAAATCTTGCGTGCGGCGATTGAGCTCATCGCTGATGAGGGTTATGGCAGTCTCAGCATGCGCGCCCTGGCGCGCGCGAGTGGTATGAAACTTGGTGCGCTCCAATATCACTTTCGCACCTGGGATGCGCTGCTGGTGGCCTTGGTCACCTATATCGAATCGGAAATTATCTCTGCTTTCGAGACGGGAGTGGGAGAGCTTGAGCGGGCAGATGTCAGGGATATGATCGAATTTATGCTCGATGAACACGTGGGCACCTCAGATGGTTTGTTCAGCGACCGGTTGTGGGCTCAACTTTGGGCAATGGAGCAAGTTGAGCCGTTGATTTCAGATCTTCTGGAGGAGGTGTACGCGAAGTTTCTTGCGCTGCTTGAGGCCAAGCTTGTCGACAGAGGTGCGACCCAGCCGAGAGCAGAGGCCCTGGCTTTGCTCAGTATGATTGAAGGAGAGTCGCTTTTTTCGGGGAGCGGACGCCGATGGGAAAAGGACCGGCCCGCTGTGCGTAAGACTATTCTCCAATGGGTTGATGAGCGATACGGTACCCGTTAGCCCACACCTGTCGAGTTAACGCTTTCTCAGAATGTTAAGTCGGCATTAATCAGTGGGCTGGCTATTCATCATCAGGGACTTTGCCGTTTTATAGTCCGGCTTGCCGTTCGGCGCCCTGGGCACGACTGGCACTTGAAGTAGCTCTTTAGGTACCTTGTAGCCTGCCAGCAGCTGGCGGGTTGCTTCCAGAATCTCCCCAATTTCGGCGCTGCAGCCTTGTTCCAGGGAAACCACGCCGGCTACCCGGCTGCCAAACCGCTCATCGTCCAGACCAAAGACCAGAGCATCCCCGACGGCGTCGTGCAGTTTTAGCGCCTCCTCAACTTCCTCGGGGAACACTTTCTCGCCGCCGGTGTTAATACAGTTTGATCCCCGTCCCAGAAGATTGACCGTGCCATCCGCGTCGATGGTCGCCATGTCCCCAGGGAAAGCGTAGCGTTTACCGTCGATCTCCTTAAAAGTCTTGGCTGATTTCTCGGGATCCTTGTAGTAGCCAAGGGGCACCATGCCACCCTGGGCCACCATACCCACCTCACCCGAGCCGGGTATGACTTCGCGGCTGCCGTCGGGGAGCAGTACCTTTGCAACGGGCAGCAGAGTGAACTTGGCGGTTTCGCTGGCCGGGGTGTCCCTGGTCATAATGGATTGGCCCATACCGCCCTCGGTGGATCCCAGTACATCAGCAATGGCGAGTTCGGGAACGTGGTTTATCAGGCCCCGTTTAACCTCTGTCGTGAACATGGCGCCTGACGAGATCATCAGCTTGAGGCTAGAGGTGTCCCAGCGGTTCGGCGTGGTTTCCAATGCGCGCAGCAGTGGCTTGGCAAAGGCATCGCCTACTATGACTATTTGCGAGATGCGGTCTCGTTCTACCGTGTCCCAGACCTCCTCAGGCTTGAATCCACGGTTCTCAAGCAGCACGGCTGTGCCTCCCAGCATGTGCGGAAACATCAAGCCCAGCCAACAGCCGGTGCCGTGCATGAGCGGCGGGCCGGACATTGCCACTACCGCGGTATTGGCATCGACCATTTGCCTCGCGGCAGCTGCAAATTGTGCTGCGTCTTCGAAGGGGGCGAGGCCAATCATGGGTGGGAATCCACGCATGAAAAATTCCGTGAAGGCATCCAGCGGATACATCACCCCCTTCGGCATACCGGTGGTACCGCCGGTGTACAACATGTAGATCTCGTCCCCTCTGGGCTGGGTGCGCGCAGTACCCGAGGCCTGGGATAGAAAGGCGTCATAAGAGATGCCATTGGTTGGCCCCATTGAGCCATCCTCTGCGGGGCCGTCGTCGACACAGATGATCGCCTTGAGCATCGGCAGCCGGTCGCAAACCCGCGCCACCCGATCGCCAAGTGAGCTGTGAAATACCAATGCTTCGACGTCGGCGTTTTCCAGCAGGTAATGGAGTTCCTCATCGAGGTAGCGGTAGTTGACGTTGATCGGTACGCCACCAATTTTCATGGCGGCGAAATTGGTTTCGGCATACTCCGGAGAGTTGTAAAGATACATGCCGACCTTGGCGTCATGACCGAGGCCGGCATCAATCAAGCCCTGTGCGAGGCGAGCGGCGCGTTCCTCATAGTCGCGCCAAGTAATGCGCCGGTCACCCTGAATGAGCGCTATCTGCTCTGGAATGGCGTCGGCTACTGATTCCCAAATGAGTGAAAAGTGTGACTGCATTTGCTCGTTCCTTTTTTCAGAACCAGATTTGATCTCGATATGAGCGCCTTCGCCGCTGCATACAGCAGGGGCTGCTGTCAGTAGAAGCATCCCCTGTAAGGGCAAGGCGCGCAAGGCAGCAAACTTGTTGGGGCCTATCCGCCGCTATGAGGTTTGTTCCTGAACCGCGCGATAGGCGGCATCAAACGCGGCGTTCATCAGCGCCACCGCTTCTGAATCAGAATTAGCGACAGAAATACGTCCAAACTGCGCTCGACCGACCTCATGGGGAGCTTGGCCTGGCCCCCATTGAGGGTCGTCCAGTTTTACATAAGGGTAGGCGTAGCCGTGGGGGATGCGATTCACGGTTATGGCCTCGATGTCTGATTGATGCTGAAACCCGAACTGTCCGTATAGCGATTGCAGCTGCTCGCGGATTTGCCGTTCATAATCATCGAAGCGGGTGCGATAGACCTCGGTGCGCGCCAAGCGAAGTTGGTCACGCGTGGACAACTTTGGATCAGGTTTTGTAAGCGGCATCGGTGAATGCATCATAAAGATCACCATCGGATCGTCAGGTCCCCGGGGAGGTTCAAATCCGCCAACAGCGACTGTTGGTGCGCAGCTAACCCACTGAAACGGATCGTAAGGGCACTGAAACAGGGTAGAGCCAGCCTTGGAAAAGGCTTTTCCGTTACGAACTTGCACATTGGCGTACACAAACGGCGTTTTCACCCCGTAGGCCAGCCCCGCTTTTTGTGACTCAGGCATTTCGGGGCAAAGATGCGGGATCAGGCCGTTATAGCAAGCGAGAATGCAGTGGTCCGCAACTACGCGCTTCGGGGTACCCTGCTCGACGAAGTCGATCTCCACTATGCCTGCCTGATGTTCCCTGACACCTACTGCGGTACTGTTCAAGCGAAGTCGTGTGTTGTTGCTCTCCTTATCCAGAGCTTGGTAATTGAAGCGAGCCGCGACAATATTGGCGGGGCCCGTGACCTCCGGTGCTACGTCCGGTATCAGCTTTTGAACCAACAGACGGGCGACTGAAGCGTTCCCGTCCGGGAACATGCGGATGGCCATTAAATCGTCGAGAAAAGCGCCGCCGGCGGAGGCCGTGGCTCTTCCCAGCCACCCGAGGGACTTTAGGCCACTGGCACCACCCAGGAGGGCCTCGCCGACTGTGAGGTTCCATCCCGTCATTCCGCTGAGGTGCAGGATGATCGCGTTCAGAATTGGCAGGGTGGTGGGCAGCAGCCCCACCTTGTCGACTAAAAACTGGTTGTAGCTGACAGAATTGAGGTACTCCCATTTCTCGCTGAGTGACAAGCCCTGCAGAAAATCACGCTTCCCTCCCCAGAACGCGATGAGCTTGTCTTTCTCATCGTCGGGTAGGGGCAGAGATTGAATCACCTGTTCGTAGCCCTCGGCACCGAACATGGCGGCGTTCCAGTTCCCTGCGTAGAGGTAGTGGCCTTGGGAACCCGGAAGCGCTACGCCATTGTTGGCTTCCAGATTACCGACCAGCGCCAGATCGTCGCTGGTACTGGCACCCATGAAGTCCAGAAATTCCTCGTTGACACCAATGTCATCCATTAGTTTTGCGGCGGCATCGCTATAGCCGGTTACGGATTCAATATTCTGTGCTCCGCCCAGGCTTACCATCATCCGGCCGTTCCGATGGAATTCGTTGCGCTTGGCATGGCCACCAAAATCATCATGGTTGTCGAGGATGAGAATCTTTGCCTGCGGTCCCATCTTCTCCCGATAGTAATGGGCGGCGGCCAGTCCGCTCATACCCGCTCCCACTACGACCAAATTGTAATGCTCATCCAGAAGTTGGTAGTCGGCCGGTTTTTCTCCGCGCCAACTCAGGGCGTGAGCGACTTCGTAGGACCCTTCGTGGCTTCCTCTCATACCTGTCAGGGTAGGGGGGTAATAGCTTCCAGGGGTGGGGGCCAGTGATACCAACGGCAATTCGTTGGTGAAACCGGTCGGTAGGTCGTCCGCGCATCCCCCCAATAACAGGCCGCCTGCGCCAATCGCCATGCCGCCAACAAAGTCCCTTCTTTTGATTTGCTTACTCAAGATAATTTCCGCTTTACATGTCAACCGACAGGTTATAGCCTGTCGGTTGACATGTAAATGCTCGAGCCCAGCGGTCCCCTTTGTGAGCAGAGGAACAAACTGCAAATGACGCGTCAACCATCGGAGTCAGGCACTTTAAGCCGCCAGGTGAATCGATTTGGCTTGTGGTGCACTGTTATCTGTATGGCGACCGGTGTCATCGCTACCCTTCTGCCCCTCGATGTGCCAGACGGTTTCAGAGCGACGCACGAAGAGCGTGTGCAATGGCTGATTGAAAACAGGGACCCATTCGTTGCCGCCTGGGTCAATCAGATCGTGGCGATGGTGAGTCTGTCAGGGTTGTTTTTGGCGCTGTGCTGGCGGGGCCGCTCGAACGGCCCATTGAGCGCACTGCTGGCAGGCGGCGCGGTTGCGATGGCCACCATGGCATTCGCGATTCCAAAATTCATTGCCATATGGACCATCCCACTGTTGGCCAACGCGGCAGCAACGGGCGGGGTGGGCGCAGAAATGGCGGCCTTGCTGCTGCCCCTTTTGAACGTGTCAATCCCGTTCTCCCTCTACACATCTTTCGATTACCTTGGGTTTTGGTTATACGAGGTTTTTGCCGTCTTGATGATGAAGCCGCTGTACGGCAGCGATTGGTCATCCAAGCTCATTTCCATCTTGGTGGGTCTATTCGGGATCGGGTTCCACCTGGCGTTTGCCTGTCTTCTGCTCGGTGTCATTCAGGCTCCTGGCATTGAGATCAGCTTTGGCCTGTCATTCGGTCCTTTGCTGCCGCTGATACTGATTCTGGCGGTGACTTTCTGGCGTGACCTCAAACAGAACCCTCCTAACTTGAATCCCGAGTCCTAGCTTGTTTTGCAGGCAAAAACCTTCCCAAGACCAACGCCTTTTCCAACACTCAAGGAGTTAAAACAATGAAAACAATAAGCCGGAAAAATATTTCTCTCGCGATCTCTGCATTGGTCTTCAGTACGCCGGCTTTCTCTCAGCTGGAAGAGGTTTTGGTGAGCGCCCAAAAACGTGAGCAAAGCTTGCAGGATGTCCCCATCGCCATCAGTGCCATGAGTGAGGAGCTGCTTGAGCAGACAGGGGTTAATACCATTACTGAGATCATTCCAATGGTGCCCGGACTCAGCGGCGCAGATTACGGATTGGCAACCAACAGCTGGGCGATCCGCGGTATTGGCAGCAACGACTGGACAATTGGTTCGGAGCCGTCTGTGGGGGTGTTTGTGGACGATGGTTATGTCGGTCGCAATATTTTCGCCACGGCCACTTTTTTCGATATTAATCGAATCGAGGTCGTAAAGGGCCCGCAGGGAACGTTATTTGGGCGCAATGCGGCGGCGGGTGCCATTAGTCTGATCACCAATAAGCCCGGTGATCAGAATGAGTGGCGGGTTGGTGTTGCGGTGGGGGATGAGGGACGGGAGCGGGATGAGGGGGGGGGCAACTGGGCCGG
>JAAXJC010000174.1:0-7972 GCA_012270045.1 Luminiphilus sp. | reverse complement strand
GTGGGGATGTGGGTTTGCAGCGGTTTTTGGTGGTTGGGAACTGGGCCGTGAGTGACACGTTTGCATTGCGTTTTGCTTATCAGAACCAGAAATGGGACGGGATGTGGACGGAGATTCTCAGCGGCGAGGATATGTACACCGAAAGTGATGTGATCCGTATTTCGGCGCGCTGGGATATTACCGACGATCTTGAGGCGTTGATCAAGTTCAATTACGGCAAGGCTAAAACCAACTACACCAGCGCGGTGAACATACCCACCAATCTGGCCCAGCCGGGGGTTGAGTACCCCGACAGATACGCAATCAATCGACCGAACTACGAGCAAAATGAGGACGACGGATTTGGATTGCGGCTAACCTGGTCCATCAATGACTCACTTACCTTAGTCTCAATTACCGATATTCGAAGCGGCGAGAACGATTATTTCGAGGACGTGGACGGCAGCGCCGATGATATTGCTATCGATGAGGCACTATTCGGTGTGCCCGGTGGTGCACTTGGGGGGTTGGATATCCCCGTCGGGCTGGGTGCCGATGGCGACACCGTATATCAGGAATTTCGCTTGAGCGGTGGTTCTGATTCAGTGGACTGGTTCGCGGGCGTGAGCTACTACAGCGAGGAACTGGACAACTCGCGATGGGAAGTCGATTACGTAGCGACGGCATGGGGTGTTCCCATAGGCAGCAGCCGAATTGCCAGTGAGGCCGACAATACTTCGTATGGTGTTTACGGCGACGTTACCTGGCAGGCCACCGAACGGCTCGCGCTGACGGCGGGCATGCGCTGGAGCGCCGATGAGAAGGACTGGTGCACCAACACGCTGCAGGATGACTTCTACGACATGGGAGGACCGACCGCAGGTCCCGTTTGTGACGAAGAAGATTGGGATGAGCTCACGTCACGCTTGATTGCCCAGTACAACATTGGCGAGGCCACCATGCTCTTCGCAAGTGTTTCCCAAGGTTATAAAGGGGGTGGATTCAATACTTCTGTGGCGGATCTCGACGGTGATGGCATTGCTGATACCGTAGTTCCCTTTGATCCCGAGACGAGTATCGCCTACGAACTGGGCCTGAAGTCGACGCTGCTGGATGGCCGCATGCAGTTCAATGGCTCCTTGTACTTTACGGATTACGAGTCGCTACAGGTGCAAATATTTGGTTTTGATACGGGCCTGCAGATTCGGGATGCGGGAGACGCTGAAACCCAGGGTTTGGAAGCGGAACTGATGTTTGCGGCAACAGATAATCTGACTTTGATGGCCAATTACGCGTACACCGACACCGAAATTGTGTCTGGTCCTCTGAATGGGCAGACATTGGCCTATGCGCCCGAGGATACCTTCTCACTTGGAGCAAACTTTGAGCACCGTTTTTTTGGCGGCCGCCTCAATTGGTTTGCGATGTACAACTACACCGGCGAATTCTTTCACGATATTGATAACCTGAATGAGGAGCCCTCTTACGGCATTGTCAACGGAAAGGTGACGTATTCGGCGGGCAGTGAGCGGTGGGACCTGGCTTTCGCGGTCGATAATCTCACCGACGAGGAGTATGCAACGCTTCGGGCGGACTTTGGCTGGGGGCCTCAGCTCCACTGGGGTTACAAGCGACTAATGCGCGCCGAATTCAACCTGTACTTCTGATTGGATCGAGCGAGCCGACTACGGTCAAGGAGCTTAGTTAATGACAAAAAAATGGTGCCGAGTCGTTTTCCTGGCCCTATTGGGTCTCATGTCCACGTTCGCTGGAGCAGAGGTTGATGTGCTGCCATTGAACTCAGCTGACCTCCGAGAGACAGCACTGGAGAGTATCCCCCCCTGGCCTGAGGAGATGGTGCTGTCAGGCACGAACCAGCATTGGCAGAAGGTGCTGCATGAGGGTGAATTTGTGGTCGCCCTGTATGAGGCGATGCCAGCCGTCATTGATATCGCTGAGCCTTACCCATACGACGAGTATGTGCGGGTGCTTGAGGGGAGTGTAGTACTGACCTCCAGCGGGGGTGAGCGCCAAAGCTATGAGGCTGGTGACGCTTTTCTTGTGCCCGTGGGCTGGACGGGTACTTGGGAAATGCCCACTCGTTTTCGAGAGCTGATTATTGTTGATAGGAAGGGCTGGGAAGCTGTCGAGAGCATGATTGCAACACTGTTTGGGGCAGACTCCGAATCGAGGAGGGGCCAAACCAGCGTGCTCCCTTTATTGACAAGCTCCTTGAAACGCGCCCCGCTTGAAGATCTTCCACCATGGCCACAGGAGGTGGTGCTGTCAGGAGCCAGCAAGCATGGCCAAAAAGTGCTGCATTCGGGCAATGTGGTGGCAGCACTTTACGGCGCTGAGGCGGCACGACTCTCGGTCGGCGAGCCGTTTCCCTATGACGAATATGTTCTGGTCTTGTCAGGAGAAGTCACTCTTACTTCAAATTCAGGTGAATCACAGACGTTTGGTACGGGTGACAGCTTTCTGGTGCCAAAAGGCTGGACCGGCATTTGGGACATGCCCGGTCGATACCTTGAAAAGATCGTGGTTGAGACAGCAGCCTGGAATGCCGCAGAGGGTTGAGGGGAATTCAAGTTGAGTAACGATGATCGTTTGCAGATTACGCGCCGGGATTTTTTGGATGGTATGGCCCTCGCGGGTAGTGCGTTGGCACTATCACCCTTACAAACAATGGCTGGGTCTCAAGACAACACTCAAGCTTCACAGGTCTACCCGCCATCCCTGACGGGCCTGAGGGGTAATCACCCCGGTTCTTTTGAGGTCGCTCATGCATTAGCGCGACAGGGTCAACGCCCCGACGAGTTTGAGTTGCTCAATGAGGCATATGACCTTGTAGTCGTAGGTGCTGGAATCAGCGGCTTGACCGCTGCCTACTTGTTTCGAAAACAGTACGGCCCTGACGCCAAAATTCTAATCCTCGACAACCATGACGACTTCGGCGGTCATGCCAAGCGCAATGAATTTTCCGCGCAGGGGCACATGTTGCTGGGAGCGGGAGGCAGCCTGAATCTGGAGCAGGCCGCCATGGGCGAGGCCGAGCTCTCCTTACTACAGGAGATCGGCGTGAACTTCACCGAGCTTAGAGAGTCGGTTGAACCCGGATATCTGATTCATGACCCCATGTCTCGACACGGGATTTATCTAAACCGCGCCACTTACGGCGAAGATCGGTCGGTTCTCGCAGATTGGAATTTGTTGTGGGCGGGCATCGGGGATTTTGATACCGCTATTCGTTCACTAAACCTTTCGAAGGACGATGAGCAAGGGCTCATTGCACTGGTAAGTGGCGAGAACGAATTTTTGGAGGATATTCCGCCAGACGATCGGGAGCGTTTCGCCCGGGAAACGTCATACGCAACTTTTTTGCGAGAGCGCGTCGGTCTATCAGAGCAGGGGATCAAGATTACCGAACCCTGGGTAAAAGCACTTCACTGTGCGGGTGCAGAGGCTGTCTCGGTTCAGGAAGTTTTTCGTGCCGGCGCGCCTGGCTTGAACACCCTTATGCCCATGACTCAGGCCGAGGGTGACGAAGAACCGGTTGATCCCGACGCTTACAGCTACCCAATTTTTCCCGACGGCAACGCTTCAGTCGCCCGTCTTCTGGTGCGCCAACTAATTCCCGAGGTCGTGAGGGGTGACTTGGATCAAAACGTGGTTACCAGTCAATTTGATTATTCGCAACTGGACCGAGAGACCTCGCGCATTCGATTGCGGCTCAACAGCACCGCGGTGAACGCCAGGAATCTTGACAATGAGCAGGTAGAAATTGCGTACGTATCGAAAGGTGAGGCTCAGGCGGTCCGGGCAAAGCACTGCATCCTGGCGGGCTACGGCGGAATCGTGCCGCATCTTTGTCCAGAACTGCCTGAGGCTCAGAAGGAGCATTTGGCATATGGCGTGAAGGCGCCCTTTATTTGCACTAATGTCTTGCTACGCAATGCGGAAGCAGTGAGAAAGGCAGGCGTCAGCGGTTATCAGTGCCCTGGCAGCTTCTACAGTCTCTTTGCCTCTGCACCTCCCGTAAATATAGGTGATTTTCGCGTTCCTTCAGGAGCCACAGATCCAATGGTGCTGTGGATGTTGCACGTGCCTACCCCGAAAGTTACCAATGGAATGTCAGCACGGGATGCCTATCGGTTGGGTCGACACAAGTTGCTATCGATGACCTTCGAAGACATTGAAGCCGAAACCTTAAATCAACTGGCCGGCATGTTTGGGTCAGCGGGATTTGATGCCGGCCGTGATGTGGAGGCGATTACGGTCAATCGCTGGGCACACGGTTATGCCTACGAATATATGGACCTGCATGATCCCGACTGGCCGGAGGGGGAGGCCCCCCACGAACTGGGACGGAAGCCGATTGGGCGAATAGCGATCGCCAATTCTGACGCAGAGGCCTACGCCTATGTGCAGGCTGCGATGAAAGCGGCTCGGCGCGCAGTCGGTGAGGTCCTCACGCAATAGGTTTTTCTAGATTAATGAATGTCTGCATTCCAATGAGGTGGAGAGAAAAATGAAAATACAGGCCGATTTTGTGATGACCATCAACGGCGAAGCGGTGACGACTGAGCAGACGCAGCCGGTTTTTAATCCCGCGACGCGGTCTGTTTTTGCCCAGGTGCCCGATGCCTCAAGGGAGCACCTGGATCAGGCTGTTGACGCTGCCCAGGCCGCTCTCAAAGTTTGGTCAGCGACGCCTGCTGATGATAGGCAGAAAGCGCTGGAGGCCTATGCAGACCTGATCGAATCACATGCCGAGGAATTGTTGTCTTTGCTCACCGCGGAGCAGGGCAAGCCCAGAGCCGGGTCCGAGTGGGAAGTGTTCGGGTCGGTAGCGTGGCTTAGGGCAGTGGCCTCCTTGCGACTGCCGGAAGAGGTGGTAGAGGAGACGGAAGACCGTCGTGTCGTAACGCGCTTTACTCCAGTTGGAGTGGTGGGCGCTATCGTGCCGTGGAACTTTCCAATTCTTCTTGCCATCTGGAAAATTGCTCCTGCGGTGATGTCTGGCTGCACGACTATTCTCAAGCCGTCCCCTTACACGCCGCTGTGTGATCTGAAGTTGGCAGAGCTCGCGCAGCAGGCCTTTCCTCCCGGGGTGGTCAATGGCCTCAGTGGGGGCGATGACCTGGGTATCTGGATGACCACACACCCTCGCATCAATAAGATCGCGTTTACCGGCTCAACGGAAACCGGTCGGCACGTGATGAAATCAGCATCAGAAACCATCAAGAGGGTGACGCTTGAGTTGGGCGGTAACGACCCGGCCATTGTGTTGCCGGATGTTGATGCCAAGGCTCTGGCTCCCCAGCTTTTCTGGGGGGCATTCCAGAACAATGCGCAGTTTTGCAATGCCACAAAGCGCCTGTATGTCCATGAAGATGTCTACGACGATGTTCGTGATGCCCTGGTTGAGTTCATAGAAAAAAATGTCAAGGTCGGCGACGGGGCGGAGGCCGATACAGACCTGGGGCCCATCCAGAATTCCATGCAGTATGGCAAGGTTCAGGATTACTTTAAGGATTGCCAAGACAACGGGCACGTCTTTGCGGTGGGCGGCGAGATCGACGAGTCGGCAGCAGGGTGGTTTGTTCCGGTAACGCTGGTTGATAACCCGCCCGAGGATTCGCGAATTGTCCGAGAAGAACCCTTTGGGCCGATCTTGCCGCTACTCAAATGGTCTGACGAGTCAGACGTGATTGCCCGGGCAAACGATACCATCTATGGGCTGGGCGCGTCGGTATGGGGCACGGACCTGGAGGCAGTAGAGCGCATTGGTGGTCAACTGGAGGCGGGGACCGTGTGGCTGAATGAGGTTCACCAATATTCACCGTTTCAGGCTTTTGGCGGGCATAAGCAATCCGGCCTTGGTTGTGAAAACTCCCTACACGGGCTGATGGAATACACCAACTGGCAAACGATCACGATCAACAGAAACACTGGCTGATGGCATACCACCCATGCCCTGTCGAGCCTGCCGTTTGAGTGAGTGAACAGTGCCGATGAAGGATGACAGCCTGCTGCAAAGCCCCTTGCTGAATGGTTGGCATCTTTTCTATATCGTTGCTGCCTTGAATTTTGCGGTCATTTGCGTGGGCCTGGCAGTAGTCGGGGTTGCTAGTCCGGAGGCAACGGTGGCCATGATCCGTCTGTCGGTTCAGTTGGCCTCGCCCTGGATTTACCTTGCTTTTGTGGCAACCGCGCTTGTGCAATTGTTTCCATGTAGCTTCTCAGCTTGGCTGTTGCGCAACCGGCGTTATGCAGGGCTGTCATTTGCGGCGGGTTTTGGCTGGCAGGCCGTGTTTATCGCAGTGTTATTGGTTTTGCACGGCGATTACTACGCGACGGTTCTGCACGATACGTCTGAATTCATCATCCGCATGCTGAGCTATTTATTGCTGTTGGCTCTTACCGTGACCTCATTCTTTCCCGTTCGCCGCGCTATGGCTGCAAGGCACTGGCGGCTGCTCCATTTGGTCGGGGTCTGGTATTTCTGGGCGGCGATCTTGGTGTCCTATGCCGAGACAGTCATGGCGGGGGATGCCCGAGTCATTGCGATTGCCTTCGTGTTCGCAGGGCTCCTCGCGCTGACGCTTCGCTGTGCGGCTTATTTGAAAAAACGATCGACACTGGTGGTCGAGCAAACCGCCGAGACCACGACTCCCTAATTTGAGGCACTTCACCGATGATCAAATCAATTGGAGAGATTCCCACCGCTGCTGCTCAGGTCTATGGCGACAAGACGGTGCTTGTTTATGAGGACCGCAACCTGAGTTTCAATCAGCTGAATGCGCTCTCGAATAAACTCGCCAGCGCTTTGATTGAGCTGGGTGTTCAGGTGGGAGACCGCGTCACGCTCTACTCTCCCAATTGTTGGGAGTGGGTTGTCAGCTACTACGGGATTTTGAAAACAGGCGCTGTGGTCAACCCCATCAATGTCATGTTGACCCCCGCCGAGGTGGAGTTCATCGCTAACGACTGCGGCGCCTCAGTAGTCATCGCCTCGCATGAGAAAGCCATGTTGATCCAGAGCGTCAAGAAAAGCTCCAATGTTCGAGAGCTGATCGTCTTCGGGGATGGGCCATTGCCGCATGGAATGTTGTCATTCAACGCGGTGCTTGATGCCGCCAGTGACAGCTTCGAGATACCGGATATCGATCCTCTATCGCTCTCCACTATCGGCTACACCTCTGGGACAACGGGCCACCCCAAGGGAGCCTGCTTATCCCACCAGAGTATTTTGCTAAATGTGGCCATGACTGCGTTAATGCATCAACGCAGTGACAGAGATACCGTCGTAACGGCGCTACCGTGCCCACATGTTTACGGCAATGTGGTGATGAGTGGTGCTGTGCAATCGGGGATGACGTTGGTCCTGCACCCGGCGTTTGACGAGAAAGCCATACTGCAGAGCATCGAGGAGCATCGGGCGACCTTATTTGAAGGCGTACCTACCATGTTCATGTTTCTGCTGAATCACCCCGATCTGGATTCCTACGATTTATCCAGCCTCCGCTGTTGCACCGTGGGTGGCCAAACGATGCCCGTCCCAAAGATGGAGGAAGTCGAGGCTCGATTCGGCTGCCCGCTTATCGAGTTGTGGGGTATGACTGAGCTCGGCGGACTGGGCACCACCTTCGCATCTAATGGGCCGGTCAAGCATGGCTCAATTGGCGTCGCTCTGCCCTATGTCGAAGCTAGGATAGCGTCCACCGAAGACGCCAGTGTGACACTACCCGCGGGAGACGTCGGCGAACTGATGATCAAAGGTGGCGTGGTCATGCAGGGTTACTACGGCAACGAGCAGGCGACTCAGGAGACCATCGAGGCAGACGGTTGGTTGCACACAGGCGATGTCGCCTCCATGGACGAGGACGGTTGCATTTTTATTGTGGACCGCAAAAAAGACATGATCCTGACCGCCGGTTACAACGTGTACCCTGCAGAGATTGAACGAGTAGTTGCTGGGCATCGGGAT
>JAAXJC010000108.1 GCA_012270045.1 Luminiphilus sp. | reverse complement strand
CCATGCCACACACCCCGTGGTCCTTCCTGGGTTCAGACCGCCTCCCGCAGTCGCCAAGTTACCCCATGCCCTAGCTGTCTTGCTCGTTTCGGGCAGCCACCAGGGCCGGTGGATTCAGCGGTAAGTGGCTGACCCGCACCCCCATGGAATCAAACACGGCCTGGGCGACCGCAGGCATGGGCGGCACGATGGGCACTTCACCCACCCCGCGCACGCCGAAAGGATGCAGGGGATTGGCGACCTCAATAATCTGGGTGGCTATATTGGGCAGGTCCGAGGCGACGGGTATGCGGTAATCGAGGAAGCCCGGATTTTCAAGGACACCCTCGTCACTGTAGACGTAGGCCTCATTCAGCGCCCAGCCAATACCCTGGGCCGCTCCACCCTGCATTTGCCCCTCGACATAATCCGGATGAATCGCCTTGCCCGCATCCTGAATCGCTGTGTAGCGAGTAATGGTGGTCCGACCGGTCTCCCCGTCCACCTCGGCATCGCAGATGTGCACGGCGAAGGCGGGTGCGGCGCTGGTCGCTGTCAGGGAACTGGACACTGTCAATGGCCCTCCCATACTGCCCGCGCGCTTGGCCAGCGCCTCAAAGGTCAGGGTCTGCTGCTCGTGATGGGCAGCACCACCTGACCAGACCACGGCCTCCGCATCCACCTGCCACTCAGCAGCAGCCCGGCGGCACAACTCTGCCACCAACTCATTGGCCGCTTCTATCACCGCCTGACCCGTGGCCAGGGTGGTGCGACTGCCGCCGGTCACATCACAGTGGCCAATGGCGTCAGTGGCCACCACCTGGGGATGAATATGCTCCAGCGGTATTCCCAATACCTCTCCAGCCATCAGGCCCATGGACGCACGAGAGCCACCGATATCAGGGCTGCCGGTCAGGACCGCCACATGCCCGTCGGCGCTGACATTGAGCGTGGCACTGGATTGCAGGCCGGCGTTGATCCAATACCCCATGGCAACCCCGCGCCCGGCCCCCGCCACCAGCGCGCTTTTGTAGTGATCGCTGTCCCGGGCCGCCTCCAGGCATTCCCGCAGCCCAATACGCCGGTAGCGAGCACCCATCATGTTGGTATCACCCTCGGCCACGGCGTTGATGAGCCGAAATTCAATGGGATCCATGCCGAGCTCGGCTGCCAACTCATTGACCACCAACTCAAAAGCGAGGGTCACCTGGGGCATGCTGGGGGCCCGGTAGGCATGAATTTTGGGCTTGTTGGTATACACCGATCGGCCAACGGAACGGGCGTCACTGAGCTTGTAACAGGCCGTTGCCAGGAACGCCGGAATCCCCGCCGGGTTACCGTTGTAGGCCCCCGAATCCATGAGGCAGTCCACATCGGCGGCCACCAGCCTGCCGTCCCGGGTAGCACCCAGCTTGACCCGGGTCTCCGCACCCGGGGCCGGGCCGGTGGCGCGGAATACGTCGCCCCGGTCCATGACCAGCTTCACCGGTCTCCCGGCCTTGCCCGACAGCACTACTGCAATGGGTTCAAGGTAGACCGTGGTCTTACCGCCAAAGCCGCCACCGATCTCCGAGGGCGTCACCCGAATATTGCCCTCATCCAGGCCGGTAACTGCTGCTGTATAAGCGCGAACCGTAAAGTGCCCCTGGGTGCAGCACCACAGGTCGACCCGGCCAGCGCCGTCCACACGGGCAACACAGGCGTGGGGTTCGATGTAGCCCTGATGGCACATGGGTACCGAGTAGGTTCGCTCGACAATGACGTCAGCCTGCTCAAACGCACTATCCGGTTCACCTACTTGCGCCGTGATCAGGGCCGCCAGGTTGGTGGGTTCCTTGGGCTGTCGGTCCGGGAAACGATCCTCATGGAGGACGGGTGCCCCCTCGGCAAGGGCGGCGTGGAAGTCGGTCACCGCGGGCAGCACATCGTAGGTAACCACGATGGCTGCCGCCGCCTCGGCCGCCAACTCTGGGGTTGTCGCCGCCACGGCTGCGACCGGCTGGGAGTGAAACAGCACTTTGCCCTGGGACATCACCATGGGGGTCAGGTCCCTGAGGGCAATAGCGCCCTCCCCGCTGCCCAACACCCTGCTGCCGGGCTCGGGCAGATCGTCCCCGGTCATGACCGCCAGAACACCGGACATGGCCAGTGCCTGGCTGCAGTCAATCTGCTTAATACGGGCATGGGCGTGGGGGCTGCGCAGGATATGGCCGTAGATCTGGTCCTGCATATTCAGGTCGGCGCCATAGCGCGCCCGCCCCGTCACCTTGTCCAGGCCATCGGGTCGAACGGGCCGGGAACCCACCACCTCAAATTCCTGCTTCGCGTTCATGACACCGCCCCTTCGCGCATAGAGCGGGCCGCGTCCAGCACGGCCGCAATGATTTTGTCGTAGCCGGTGCAGCGGCAGAGGTTGCCGGCCAGCCAGTACCGGGCCTCTTCTTCCGTGGGGTCCGGGTTGGCCTGCAACAGGGCTTTGGCGGCGACCACCACGCCCGGGGTACAGACACCGCATTGCAGCCCGCCGTGCTCCAGCAGTTTCTGCTGGACCGGGTGCAGTACGCCTCCCTCGGCAATACCCTCCACGGTCTGGACCGACTGGCCTTCAACCTCCACGGCCAGTACCAGGCAGGAACACACCAGGCGGTCATTGACCAACACCGAACAGGCGCCACAGTCCCCGGTGTTGCAACCTATCTTGGTTCCCGTCAGCTGCAACTCGTCCCGCAAGGTTTCTGCCAGCACCTGCCCCGGGGCACAGAGGAATACCCGGGGCTCACCGTTGATGGTGGCCTGCACAGGTGTTTTATTCAGTGCTGTGTTCATGACGCCTCCCCACGGACTATCCGCTCATGGGCTA
>JAAXJC010000102.1 GCA_012270045.1 Luminiphilus sp. | reverse complement strand
TTCCACACCACAGCCAAAACTTCAGGCCTTCGGTAAAGACCTGCATGGGTTGGGTTCTTCGCGCCTGCAGGCCCAGCCAGCCTGCCTGCAGACAGTGCACCAGCGTGCTGCCCCAGCCCAGTCCGTCCGCCGGCTCGACCACCTGACCTATTATCACCAGCGAAAAAAAGCTGGTTACCAACCCGCAGCCGAGACCCAGGAACACCGCAGCGAAGATGTAAAATAAGGGGTAAAGGTAGGGGGTTGCAGCGTAGTAGAACTGTGGCCTGAAACTTTCAATGAGTACAGCCAGAATTACCAGAGCGCCGCTAAGACCCAGTCTCAACAGGGCGGGTGCAATATTGGCCTTATCCCATAGGCGATCGTTTGGCAGAGCGCCCTCCACGGATGCATAGGAGGGGTTCGCACGGCCATGAACATCCTGACTCACTGCCCGCTCCCTGAAGCGTGGGTTTCCCGCCCTTGGCCTTCTTCCTTGAATGCCATTCGACTCTTTTTCCTACTCGCGTCGCCGCCGGTGCCGGGCCAGTGTCCATGGCCTCCTCTTTCACGACCGCGAATTTAACAAAACTAATACGATCGGGGGATTTTACTACAAATTGAGACCTTTAGCGCAGTACGTATTTTGGAATAAAAAAAAGGGTTTCACCCTATGTTTCTGGGGATACAGGAGGCTGCTACTGGCAGCCCCGACCATGTTTTTGGACGGGGAGAGGCTTTGGCGGTGACGTCATGGCGCCGACCGTCCAGTGGTCTCCCCATACGTCTGCCGAGACCTTGCACCCTGTCAGCGATTCACCGATCCGAGCTGATTTCCACCTGCACGTCCATGGCATTGAGGGTGGTGCTGATATCCCGGGCGATCCAGGCCGCCCAGCCTACTGCGGCCGCGCCAACCCAGATGGTCGGTAAGAAAACAAACGCCACGATCCACAGCGCGATAAAGAATGGCCACCGCCTGAAGGCTTTCGCGAATCGTTTGGGTGTGGACTCGGCGCCCGGTGAGTAAACGAAGGACTTCACACCCAAAAACCAGGCGTTTGCCACCAGGGCGGCGATGAAGAGCCAGCGCGGCGGCGGCGGAGCGTCAATCTCTGGGTTCTCATCCAGAGCCGCATCGCTGATCGGGCCACCCGGCCCCAGGGTCTCTTCAACACGCCGCCATACATGCTCGGGGATTGGTCTTGCCACCGTGCCGTTGAGGTTTTTGTCCGAGGGTACCGATCGCCAGCGATAGAGAATACTTTGGTTGCTATCCAGTACCAGCACCCCGGGCTGGAAGAACCCCTTGGGATGTTCAACCGTCCAGTCCGCCCCACGTTGCAGGAATGTGGTGTCCCCTTTGCTGGCATAGAGGGTCAGCCAGCCGCGTTCGTCACAGACCCGGGGTATCTCCTGGTGCGGATCGCCGATGTTGTCGAAGTTCAGTTCCCAATGGGCGTTGGCCTGGTCGGCCAGGTGTTGGGGTTCGCTGGTGATGGCAAACACCTCGCCACCCGCGGCCCGGATCTTGTCGACGACCCCTGTTTCCACGTAGCTCCGCAACTCGGAGCGACAGGGGGGTCACCAGAAGCCGCGGTAAAAGAGCAGCACCACAAAGGCATGCTGGGCCATGACCGCGTCCAGCCAGGAGAGGCGCGCTCCAGGGGGAGGATCCAGCTCGGCCTGGGGCTTGCCCTGCTGGTTTTGACCGCCGCCCGAGAGGGTTACCGTCCACCGGTTGCCAGAACCCGTGACGTTGAAGGAATGCTGCTCGCAGCGGTCGCCACCACAAAGGATCAGGCGGATCTCATCAGCACCTGACAGGGCCCGGTCCGCATCGATAATGCCCGTTGCCGTAAAGGTGCTGCCTTGGGCATCGGGTGAGTCATTGAACCACGCCACTGCCGCCTCTACCCGGGGTACCAGCGCGTCGGGAATTGTCTCGCTGACCTGTTGCTTCACCTTGATACCCGTTTGTCCACGGCTGTTTCCACCCTAGGCAAAGTCGGCTCTGAACTCAATAGCCTGAAACTGGACCGACCACGCGCTAGTTGATTTTTTTCAGATCGGGCAGGGGCCACGACTTTTCGAAATAAGGCTCCGTGGGTGCATACAACCGGAAGTAGACAAAAAAGCCATCTCCCGCGTTGGTGCGAATAAAATTATTCTCCATGCCCTCGGGTGCTGCTTCAGGGCCGAAGTAAAGATCTACGGAGCCATCGGCATTGGCCACCAGGTCATGGCGTGAGGAGCGATCGGCGCGCTCGGTGCCATTATTGATCAGGCATCGTGTCGCCTGGTCGTAGACTGAGACCGACCAGAACTGTTTCATGGGGGCATCCGCCGGGATGGTCAGCTTGTAGGTACTGCTTCCGGTCAGCCAATCTCCATCCCCGTCCCGGTAGCCGCCCAGGTAGGCAGAACCGACACCGGGGGTGGTGGTTGTCATACCCGCAGAAGTGGTAACAGCTTCGTAGCTGTAGGCGGCCCGCTCATCCAGATGCTCGTGCTCGCCTTCGCGCTGGCTGGGTTCGAGAAAAATGACGTATTCCCAGGACGAATCGTCACGGTACTGCACGCCCGGGAATCGAGATTCGAAGCTGTTGGCCTGGGCCATGGCCTCGCCCACCAGCGTCGCCTCGGCCAGCAGTTCCCGCTGGCGCTCGGTTGGGTTGAAGGGCTTGCCCTTTTCCATGCCCAGAAAACGCAGCGAGGCGAGCATGAAGCGGTCCCGTTCCGCCACCGGCTCGCGCTCGTACACGCTGTGGAGTCGCTGCCAGTAGTCAAGGCCACGGGGCTGGTAATGGAACCACTCTCCCTTGACCTCGGCGTAGCCCTGTTCCTCGTCCGGGTCGGCTGCTGGATAGACCCGGACGAGGAACAG
>JAAXJC010000155.1:12047-14619 GCA_012270045.1 Luminiphilus sp. | reverse complement strand
CCCTTTTTCCCCGCGCCCGAAGCGATTGCCAGGGGGCTGGCCGCGGTGGCGCCCTAGTGGATCCCGGTGTCGGTGTGAGTGGTCGCCAGTAATGCTGTCGGTGCCGGCCTATGCAACGGACCGGGATTGGGTTGATGCGCCGCTGACAGAGGCCCCCTGCAAATGGGCTCCAGCAGCGGGCACCCATCTCTATCATTTCCCCCTGTCTCTGGACTCCCAGAAGGTGCGGCAGGGTCTTGAGGAGTTGGGTCTGGCATGGCAGTCCCACGTCATTTTGCTGCCCGCCCAGCAGCAATTCGAACCCCGCTACGCGCGTATCAATTCCCGGTGCGTGGTCCCCACCCTGGTCACTGACGGCAGGGTCACAACGGATACGGTCAACATACTCTCCCATCTTGCCAACCGCTTCGGCGGGCAGAACAACGGCTTAACTATCGCCGAAAACGAAACAGCAGCGGTTAATGAGTGGATAGATAAAGCGTCTTCCCTGTTTATTGAGGCACTGACCTATGGAGACGTTCCGGGTGTTAAAAAGCCCTTTCCCTTTCGCAATAACCATAAAAGCGGTCAATACCATCAGGATAAAGTGCGGCTGCTCTCGAAGTTGATTGAGGGGTATAAAGACGACGACACCCTACGCCCTGCCTACGAAAAGAAACGGGCCGTCATAGAGGCGACCCGGGCGGCGATAGTCACCCCAAGCCAGATGGAGGCGATCGGCGAAACCCCGTGGGCGGGCATGGGGCAATTAGTGGCCCAGTTGCAGCAGGGGCCCTTTGGCTCAGGGGGTTGGCTTGCCAGCGAGGCCTTCAGCCTGGCGGATATCCAGTGGGGGGTCGTACTGTACCGACTTCGCTGGTTGGGACTTCAGCCGGTACTGTGGCAGAGCGAGTCCAGCATTACCGCTTACAGTGATCGATTGTTTGCCAGGCCCTCATTCCAGAGGGGCGTGGTGAAGTGGTCCCGGGTGGGTCGCAACGTCGTTCTGCCCGTGCTGCGTCTTCAGCTGCTCAAGGCCATGGGCCTTAAGCCGGGCGTCTAGGCCCCGGATGTTCATTGTTGCTGACTAACGGCTTGCTCTCGACGGCAGAGCCGCGGGCGAAACCCGCTGGGTTCAGGCTACCGACCAGAGCGCCAACACTGAGCGCAGTGCACTCACGAAGGCGATGGGTTCATCGAGCATGAGGTGATGCCTGGCGCCAGGGACACCAATGAAGGGAATATCCGTGCCACCCATCTCGCGCACGTAGTCGGCGGAATCATCGTCGAACAACAGGCTGTCCTGACCGTAGATGTAGGCCTTGCGCCCGGGTGCCGCCACAACCGCTTCCGCCTGACGCAGAATACGATCATGGACCGAGAAGTCGCTGTCAAAAACGCTGGTACTAAACTTCCATGTCCAGCCGCCTTCGACTTCTTTCAGCGAGTGATAAGCCATGTAATGAAAAAGGTAGGGTTCCCCGCATGGTTGATTGGGGGAAAGTACACATCGGGATTTGGCGGCCGCGTAGTCTGGGTACACCTTGTTCGGTCGGCTGGTATCGGAGCGCAGCGGTCGACCACCGGCAAAGTGGGCTTTCAGGCGTTCCAGACGTAACACCATCAAGTCACAAATGATGAGCCCGCCAAATAACTCGTGGTGTTCGTTCATGGCGGTAATCCCAACGTGGCCGCCGTAGGAGTGGGCGATAACAACGGGCTTTTGCGCGTGATCAAACAGGCCGGTTTTCTGCGCGACGTCGACGACTTCCTGGGCTCGAACGCTGTCGGGATAATCTTCACGCACGCCAGAGTCGCCCATGCCGGTCAAATCGTAAGCGACCACGTGATACTTTTCGGCCAGAAAGGGCGCTATGAATGCCATGCAACGGGCGTGGGCCAGGAAGCCGTGCATCATTAACAGCGGCGGGTTCTCGGGATTTCCCCATCGGAAATAGTGAACGTCACAGCCTTGTGACTCGACGAAGCCTTCCTCGCGCGGCACCTGCAGCGCCTTGACCAACCACTCGGGTGCATCCGGTGCATCCGGTGGCAGTTCTTTCTCGAGATCGCAGACTGTTGTTACCTGAGTTTTCATAAATTCCCGTGCGAGTCTCGCGAATCGCATTACTTCGTTGGAGTGATCAAAACGTGCTTGCTATACGGACCGAGCCTGGCTTTGGGATTGCATATCATAGATAAAAAGGGAACCTGAGTTATCCGTGTTCGCCACTTCGGCTGTACAGGGTTTGTAGAATGAACACGTCCTGACGGCCAGAGCACGGAGCACAAAAAAAGGCCGCGCTGCTCCGGGCCTTTTTATCTGTATGGCGCGCCTTGCACGATAGATCTCAACGCGGTTGTCTCCCGCGTTGAGTCCCCTCCGGGGCACCGCCGCTGCGCTCTGGCGTCCAAACTCTGCATGGAGCAGAGTTTGTCGAACGGACACCTTGCCTCGACCAAACCCGCATCCACAAAAAACCCGGCACGGGGCCGGGTTTTCTGTAGATGGCGCGCCTGGCACGATTCGAACGTGCGACCGCCTGATTCGTAGTCATAGCGCCATTATTTTGGCGTCGCGTGGCCTCTGAAG
>JAAXJC010000155.1:9423-12037 GCA_012270045.1 Luminiphilus sp. | reverse complement strand
TAGCAGAGTTTGTGGCACTGAATCGTCGTCTAGGTCAAAGAACACTGATATTACTATAAGGCCTCGCTGCTGCGTGGGCTTTTTGTATGTATGTCGCGCCTGGCACGATTCGAACGTGCGACCGCCTGATTCGTAGTCAGGTACTCTATCCAGCTGAGCTACAGGCGCGTGGGGGCGTGATGATACTCCACCCTACCTGTTTTGCAAAATCCCAAAGCGTATTCACAATGACTTCGCATGTGCCCCGCGGGCAAGTCCGCCGGTGTGCACATGATGGGCAGTCGACGTGTAGCTGAGACATGCACAGCGATGCTCTTGGGTTTCCATGGAGGTGCAGCAGGGTGTCGCCGGGGCAAAAGCAGGGCATACCACGCAGCATCCTGGCGAATTGCCGGGCCGGGGCGTTCTGGCGAGGTCTTTGGGGTCAACGGCGCCCCTTGGCTTTTGCGGTTGGTCAAGAATCTGGGGGTCGAGGGATGACATCCGACACTCATTCTCATACCGTATCCTCACAGATTGGCCCAGACGCTGGTGGCTCTTGGAGCACGAGCAGCATGGCTGAAAAGATCTAAGGGAAGATCAGTTGTTACTCCGGGAGTTAAAGCGACGCAAAGTCACCCGAACCTGCATCATTTATGTGCTGGTTTGTTGGGGTGTTTTGCAGGTTGGTGACATCGTGTTTCCGGCGCTGGGGCTGGATGCCGATATCGCGTCCCGGTATTGCCTCTATATGGCCATCGCCGGTTTTCCACTCACCTTCGCCCTGGCATGGTTCTTTCAAATAACCCCCGAGGGCATCGTCCGTACCACGCCGTTCGTGGAGCGTCGGGTGCTGTCCAATATGGCGCCCATCAACGACCGACGCTCCCGGGGTCTGTCCCAGTACATTCGCAAAGACAGCGCCGACTCCGAATACGACTGGATACTGGTGGCGGAGAGCGGCCCCCTCGCGGGACTCAGTTTTGGTATCGACAGGGAGGTGGTTCTGGGTCGGGGTCTCGATTGCGACCTGACATTGATCAGTCCCCATGTATCCCGTCGTCACGCAGCACTGTCACTGGAGCAGGAGGGGCTGTGCATAACAGACCTGGGATCATCCAACGGGACCGTGATTAACGGCAGCGTCATCAGCACGCGGCAGGCGTTGCAGAATAATGATGAATTACGTTTCAAGGACATCGTTTTCCGGATTGTCGAAGTTAACGTGGCCAGGCGCAGTACCCAGCAGACCCAGGATAAAACCGTCTGGATGAAAACCTCCTACAACCGGCAGGATCAGGATTCATAACCTTCTCGGTACGGACAGCCCGTAACAGCGTGCTGATGTTCGAATGAGCCTGAATTTGCTAAAGGTTTCTCCTTCAGCGCCCTCTGGTTTGGGGGGATTAGTGGGGTCAAGCGGCTTACCGATCATGGGCTTGGGGAACGGGGTAAGGTAATCTCGGCAGGCGAGCGCGGGGGCGCGCAAGGCGAATCAGCAGAGCCCAGTTCCCAACGTCGCGACCGAACAATAATCAATAGGCCGTCGCGCTTCAGGAGTCATCCATGCCAACGCTTTCACTTACAGCCATAGAAACACTCTGTCGGGAATCACTCCTGGCCGTGGGGGCCAGCGAAGAGCAGGCCGCAATTGTGGCCGAGGAAATTGCCGATGCCGAGGCCGAGGGCATCCGCAACGTGGGCCTTGGCTATATCCACCTGTATTTGAAGCACCTGAAAGTGGGCAAGGTGAAACCCCATGCCCAACCCCGCATTGTCAAAACCTCAGCGGCGGCCACGGTGGTCGATGCTGACTTTGGCTTCTGCCACCACGCCTACATGCTCGGGGAGGCCCGGCTGATCGAGACCGCACGAGAGCAGGGTGTGGCCATGTTGTCCATCAACCAGTCTTCATCGGCTGGGGTCCTGGGCTGGTTTGTCCGCCGTCTGGCCCGGGAAGGGCTGGTATCCCTGATGTTTGCCAACAGTTCCAAAGCCGTTGCCGCCCACGGCGGTAAGGTGCCGTTCTTTGGCACCAACCCCTTTGCCTTTGCGGCCCCCCGTGCCGGTGAGGAACCCCTGGTGGTGGATATGGCCACCAGTTCCACGGCCCGGGTGAATCTGGTCAAAGCCGCTGCCGAGGGACGGGATATTGAACTGGGCCACGCCATTGATGCCGAGGGCAATCCTACTACCGATCCTGCGGCGGGCCTCAAGGGCGCCCAACTGCCGGTCGGTGGTCCAAAAGGGTTTGGTCTGGGGCTGATGGTGGATGTCCTCGCTGGGGTGCTCAACGGCAGCAACTGCTCCTACGAGGCGTCCATGTTCGCGACCACCGAAGGCGGCCCCCCGAATGTCGGTCAAACCATCATCGCGATGGATCCGGCCTTTATCGGCGACGGGTTTGTCCCCCATCTGGAGACGATGTTCAGCGCGCTCACCGAGAGCAACGACGTTCGGATCCCCGGCGAGCGCCGCGGGGCGGAACGTGCGAAGCATGAAGCCGAGGGCGTTGAAGTACCGGAGACGCTACTAGAGCAAATCGAGACGCTGGCGGCTGGCGGCTAAAGCGCGGCGGTACTGGAGCCACTCTCCCATCGCATCCTCAATCGCCCCCCAGAGATAACGCGCGAGG
>JAAXJC010000155.1:0-9413 GCA_012270045.1 Luminiphilus sp. | reverse complement strand
ACTCATCCCCGGAGCACCGCGTGCGGAGCTGCGGGCCCGGCACGCCGCCGAGGGGGTGGACGTGCCCCAGTCATTGTTGGATCAAATAGCCGAACTGGCGGCTGCTGACTGATCCCGAATAGCATCCCGCGACGCGGCACGAAGTTAGGAGACAAGACCCATGCAATTGGATTACGCCCGGATCGACCCCGAGTTGTTACCCGTCCTCAGCGATTTTCCGTCTTTGGATATCAACCGGGACAATGTCTACGAGATTCGGGAGTTGATCGCTGCGGGTCCCAGGCCGCCCATGCCGGCGGGCGTTGAGGCAGCGCATCGTGTCATCGACACCCCTGATGGTGACCTGGGCATTCATATGTATCGCAAGAGTGATCGACCCGGGCAAGCGGCGCTGCTGTGGATTCACGGTGGCGGCTATGTCATGGGTTCCGCAGAGGATCACCGGGCGGGTAGCTTTGCCGAGCTGTGCGATATCACCGTGTTTTCCGTGGACTATCGTCTCGCGCCAGAGCACCCCTATCCGGCGCCCATGGACGATTGCCAGAATGCCCTGAACTGGCTGTTCGATAACGCCGACAGTTTGGGCATTGATGCCGGCCGTATCGCCATTGGTGGCGCCAGTGCCGGGGGTGGTTTGGCGGCCGGGCTGGCGCTCAGGAACCGTGACACGGCGAACCATCCGGTCTGCTTCCAACTGCTCATATACCCCATGATCGATAACCTGCACGCCACGGCGTCGGGGCAGATCGAAAACCATCCCATCTGGACCCGCAGCGCCTCCTTCAATGCCTGGGAGATGTACCTCAATGGCGAACTGGGTCCTGAGGCCCCCCTTTACGCGGCGCCCGCCCGGGCCACCGAGTTGGCCGGCCTGCCACCGGCTTACGTGTGTGTGGGTGTCGAGGACCTGTTCCGGGATGAGGATATGGACTACGCCCGTCGCCTGATGGCGGCGGATGTCCCCTGTGAGCTGGCGCTGTTCCCGGGCGTCTATCACGCGGCGGAAGTGTTTACCCCGGATGCCGTGGTCAGCAAGCGCCTGAACGCAAGCGTGGTCAATGCCCTGGCCGATGCTCTGGGCTGAAAGTCAGGGCGCTCCACGGGGCCTTTGACTCCCTGGCTGTAGACCGGGTATCGGTCCTAGAGGCCGAAACCAGTCAACCGGAAGTTGCCGAGATAAGTTTTCCCTGGGGGACGATTCGGAGGCAACGAACTATTTGAGTCCCTGTGGGGATGCGGCTGCAGTCCCCATTACGTCATTCCAGTGTCGGCTCGGCGTCGCTCAGCATGCGATTGGCTTCAACCTGGGCGACCACCCGCATCAGCGCCGCGGCGATATCATCCGGGACTTCCTCCTGCAGGAAGTGGCCGGCCTGGGTTTCGGTTACCGGAGCCGAGGGGAAAAGCGTTTTCATGATCGGCAGGCCCTTGGCGAGGATCGGGTCGTTCATGCCCCAGACGATCTCGGCGGGAATATCGAGGCCGCGGACGTAGGCCTCGGTGATACGCTGGGTCGCCACGCTGGGGTGGTCAACACCATCCGGGACCATGCGCATCAGGGCCAGGGGCGCCACGCTGTTGCCGCTATCCAGTACCGGCCGCCCATAGAGCTCCTGGATGGCGGGGGGGATTGAGTTCGGGTCGCCCTGCATCCGGGGCAACATCTCGAAAATGGAAGTGAACACATTAATAACCAGCTCTCCGACGACCGGTGTGCGCACGGTGGCGTGGGCTTGGGACAGCTCAATGGGGCCGGTAGGGGCGGAGAAGCCGGTATTCATGATCACCGCGCCTCTCAGCAGGCCCGGAGTTTGGGCCAGGGCGCCCATGCCAATGGGGCCGCCCCAGTCCTGGCCCGCGTAGACCACTTCGCTCAGCTGCAGCTGGTCCAATACGCCCTTGATCCAGCGCACATGGTTGTCCAGGGTGTGCTCACTCACCGGCACTTTGCTGGAAAAGCCCAGCCCGACCAGGGTGGGCATGATCACCCGCACCCGATCGGTGGGCAGCGCCGCCGCCACTTTGCGGTACAGGAACCCAGAGGTGGGGTTGCCATGCTGTAAGAACAGCGGGAGGCCGGAGCCGACTTCCAGCACGTGCACCTTGATGCCCGGTTCCACCTCCACCAGGTAGCTTTTGTAGTCGCCCGTCAGCTGCTTGGCCGCGTAATCGGGCAATGGCAAGGCTTCGAAGCTACCCACATCGAGGTTGACCGTGCCGCTGCCAGTCGGCGTCACCCGCTCGCCTTCCTCAATGACCAGATAGGCGACCAGAATGGCGGCTACCAGCAGCCCGCCCAGTATTTTCAGCAGTGTTTTCATGGAGAGTTCCTGATCCGCGTTGCGATCAGCTTATACGCGCCATCAAAAAAAGTCCGTTGTAGCGCAGTGGCGCCAGCGGACAAGGTTCTCCAGCGCGGCCCAGCATGTTGCGGGCGCCCGATCTAGCGGGGGGCTGCCCATTGCGTCCGGATTGGAGCCCACGTGAATGAGGGGGTTGGATAGACAATGCGATCTGCGCATCGCGCCCGCATCGGCTGCACCCGTAGCCTGCGGCTGACTGCAGCTGCGTCGTGAGACATCACCGTGGATGACGGTCGTTCCAGCTAGATGCCCGACTGATTAAATTCTGACATGGCGTCTATTAGCGCGCCCGCAGCGTACTCCGCCAGGCTTTGATCGACGAACAGCGAGAACACGGCTTCATTCTGGTAGTCGTGGTGGGCGATCACCACGCTCACATGGGCCATCTGGGTTTGGGCCACCTGCCCGAGGGGGAAGGCGCCGTCCCCGAGATCCACTCCGCAGAGTTTTGCCATCATGGCCGCTTTAGGCTCACCGCTGAGCATCAGCCAGGCATGGCTGTGCTGGCAGTACAGTGGCCATGCGCCCGCCGCCAGGGCGGCGCTGTCGGGCTGCTGGCTGCTGGCTGCGGCGTCGGGGTGCAGCAGCCAGAACTCCCGCTGGCTCAGCGCCATCACCAATCCCCGGTCGGACTGATCTGAGATGCGGTTGGGGGCGATATCGGCGGGTAAACCATGGGACGTCAGCAAATCACTGGCCCCAGGCCCGCGGACGCCGGCGCGCCGGGCCAGACGGAAATCCCTCAGAACCAGAGCCTCGTTGCCGCCGCCCTCGAATGCCAGCGACTGCAGGGGGCTGGCCAAGCCGGCCTGGGTTGCTTCAGCGCGCACAGCGTTTGCCTCGCATTGTCCGGATCGTAGAAGGGCAGGGCGGCGACCTCAGCGGCTACACAGACGCCATCATCGGTGCGGATGGTAATGCTGCCGCCGGGCTCGCTATCCGAGGGATGGGCATAGGCCAGGCCAATAATGCGGTCCAGGGTGGGCGAGTACTCGCAGGAGGTGACGTTGCCCACGATGGCCCCATCCCGCAGCACCAAATGCCCCTCTTTGGGTTGGGGTGCTCCGGTTCCCAGGGTGAAGCCCACCAATTGGCGTTTCAGGGGTTGTCCGGCCAGGATGGTCACCGACCGACCGCCGACAAAGAAGGGCTTTTTGTTGTTAATGGCCCAGTTGAGGCCGATCTCTCCCGGGTGGCTCATGCCGTCAGTATCCTGGCCGACAATGATATGCCCCTTCTCCAGTCGCAGTAGACGCTGGGTCTCCACCCCGAAGGGTTGCAGGTCGTAGTCCTCGCCTGCGGCCATCAGGCTATCCCACAGCGTGGCTGCCATCAGGCTGGGCACATGGAGTTCGAAGCCCAATTCCCCGACAAAGCCCACCCGCAGCAGGCGCACGGGCAGGCCCGCCAACTGTCCCTCCCGACAGGCGAGGTAGGGGAAGCCTGCCGCCGACAGGTCCAGGTCGCAGCCGGCGGCTTCCAAAACGGCCCGGCTGTTGGGCCCGGCCACGTTAATGGCGGCATAGGCCGAGGTGACGTTGGCGATGTCCAGTTCCAATCGCCACTGGGTATTCCAGCGCAGCATGTCCCGGTAGACCCGGTCCACGCCGGTGGTGGTCGCGGTCACGTAGAAATGGTCCTCTCCCAGGCGCGCTGCCACGCCATCGTCCACCACCACACCTTGCTCATTGGTGAGTACGGCGTAGCGGGTGCGGCCCACCGGCAGTTTCAGGAAGCCGTAGGTGTAAATGCGGTTCAGGAATTCCGCCGCGTCCGGCCCCCGTAAATCAATGCCCCCCAGGGTGCTGACATCAATCATGCCCACCCCCGAGCGCACCGCCTGGGCCTCCCGGGCGATCGCCGCCAAGCGTTGCTCAGGCCGGCCATAAAAACCGGGTCGTCGCCAGCTGCCGGCGGGAATCATCTGGGCGCCCAGGGTCAGATGCCGGTCATGGAGTGACGTGCGCCGGATGGGGTGAAAGCGTCGACCGGCGATCAGGCCCAGGGGTTCGGGCTTCACCGGTGGCCGGGCGGTGGTGACGCCGGTGTCACTCACCGTACGGTCGGTGGCCCTGGCGATCAGTCGCGCCGTGGTCAGTGCCGAGTGCCGTCCCTGGGAGGGCCCCATACCGACCGTGGAATAGCGTTTCACCAGTTGGATATCCCGATAACCCAGTCGCGCGCTGTTGATGATGTCTTTGATCTGCAGATCTTCATCAAAATCGACAAACTCGCGCCCTTTGGGGTGCTTGAAGATCGGCCAGGGGTGGTTCACTCGCTCACTGCATTCGGTCGCCTCCACCGCGCCCGCGTCCAATCCCAACTGTTCAAGGGCGGCCCGGCCGGCGTTGCGGCCATCGGCACACACCGCCTCCAGACTGTGCAGGCTGTTGACGCTGCCGGCCAGCAGCATGCCCTGGGGCAGGTTGCTGAGACTGAACCCGGCGCGATCATCGTGGTAGCTCAGCTGGGCGCCACCGTGGCAGGCCAGTTGATAGGCGGGCATATACCCCGCGGACATGGCCAAGAGGCCACAGGGGATGTGGGCCAGGTCATCCCCCACCGTGCCCTCGTCGCTGCAGGCATGAACCCGCACGGCCGCCAAGCGTGTGCCACTGGCATCGGCCTCTGCTTGGTACACCGTGGCCTGGGTGTAGAGGGGTACGCCCTGCTCAGTCAGAGCCGACGTCAGTGCAGGGTCGTTGGCTCCGGGGCGCAGGTCCACCAGGGCGGCGACCGTCAGGCCCGCGTCCAGCGCGGTGAGGGCAGTGCGGTAAGCCGCGTCATTACCGGCGAGGACCACCAGTGGCTGCTCGGGTGCCACGCCGTGGTGCATCAGCAGGCGCTCCAGGGCACTGCACAGCAGGATGCCGGGTAGATCGTTGTTGCGGAACACCACCGGTTGCTCGCTGCTGCCGGTGGCGAGCACGCAGGTTCTGGCCCGGACTTTGAACAGGCGCTGGCCCTGGAAGACCGGCAGGTAGTGATCGCTGAACCAGGCGTTGCAGGTGGCGTCGGTGAGCACCCGAATACCGCTATGGGCTGTCACTGCCGTGCGCAGTTGTTCCAGGCACGGCCCGGCTTCAGTGCCCGCGGTGTCGAAGCGGTGGTAGGTGAGGGCGCCTCCCAGGTAGGGGTTCTCATCCACCAATAGCACCTGGGCGCCGCCCTCGGCGGCGGTCAGGGCCGCGTTGAGTCCGGCGGGTCCCCCGCCAATGACGGCGACATCACAAAACAGGTATTGCTTGTCGCTGTACGTCGGTTGCACCGCCAAGTTGGCGACCCCCAAACCGGCGGCGGCGCGGATGAAGCGCTCCCAGAAATGCCAGATGCCCTGGGGTTTGAAAAAAGCGCGGTAGTAGAAACCCACTGGCAGGAAACGCCCCAGCCTGTCCAGCAGGCTGAAGCGATCTTTGTCCAGGCTGCCCCAGTAGTTTTGTCCGGTCACCACCGGGGTGTCCTCGGCGGGCAGTTCCTCGGCCAGTCGATTCGCTGCCTCGGGGGTCTGGACCAGGGTATTGGCATCGTGACCCGCCAGGGACAGGGGACCCCGGGGTCGATGGTATTTAAAGGATCTGGACAGCAGCCAGCGGTCTTCGCCCAACAGGGCAGAGACTACCGTGTCCCCGGCATAGCCGCTGATGGTTTCGCCTTCAAAGGTGAAGGTGACCGGCCGCTCCCGATCAATGTGCTGCCCGAAGGGCGCAGGCAGGCGCCCCCGGGTCATGACTCACCCCCCGGTGTCTGAAAATCGACCCGGTCGGTAAACAGTTCTCCGGGGTCGTAGGTGCGCAGGATGTCATCGCTACCGTTGTGGCGTTCGGCGATAAACCAGTAGCTGCTGGGGGTGTGCTGCCACCATTCCCGGACGATGCCGATGTCGTTGTCCTCGTAAAACACATAGCGGGCCCAACTGGGGTCGTCGCAGGTTTTGGGGTCGGGCATGGTGTGAACCTGTCCGCCGTAGGTGAACTCGCTGATATTCCGGGGCCCGTTCAGGGGGCAGTGCATGATCTTCATCGCGTCCCCCTAGTGACTGGCCGCCGTGGCGCCCATTTCGTTGACCTGCTGGAAGCGATCAAAGCGGTCCAGGGCAAAGGGTTGGATCAGTTCCGGCACCTGACCGCCGCTGGCGACCAGTTGCGCCATGGTCTGGCCGCAGATCGGGGTCGCCTTGAAGCCCCAGGTGCCCCAGCCCGCATCCAGGTAGTAGTTCTCCAGTGGACTGAGACCCATGATCGGACTGTAGTCGGTGGTCATGTCGGTGATCCCCGCCCACTGGCGCAGCAGGCGCATCTCGCTGAGAAAGGGAAACATGTCCACCGCACTGGCGATCAGGCTCTCTTTCAGGGGCAGGGAAGCGCGGCTCTGGTACAGGGGGTAGGGGTCGGAGCCCCCGCCAATAACGATCTCGCCGCGACTGGTTTGCTGGACATAGCAATGCAGCGCCGAGGAGCTGACCAGGGGATTGAGGAAGGGTTTGACCGGCAGGGTCACCATGGCCTGCAGGGGGTAGGCCACCAGGGGCAGGTCAATACCGGCTTTTTTCGCCAGCGGTGCGCTGTGTCCCGCCACCGCCTGGACCACGCAGCCGCAGTGGACCGTACCCCGGTTGGTGACGACACCGGTAACCCGGCCGCTGTCGGAGGCGATGTCCGTCACCTCGGTCAACTGGTGCAGTTCCACACCCCGTTGGGTGGCGCCCCGGGCGTAGCCCCAGGCCACCGCGTCGTGGCGGGCCGTGGCGCCGTCCCGATGCCAGAGTCCGGCAAGCACCGGCAGCTCGGCCGGGTCGAGATTGAGACAGGGCACCAGTTCCGCGATGGCCTGGCGGTCAATCAGTTCGGTGCGCCCGCCAAAATGCTTGTTCACCTCGGCGCGCTGGCGGAAGGCCCGTACCGTGGCATCCGTGTGGGCGAGGGTGAGCTGCCCCCGCTGGGAGTACATGATGTTGAAATCGAATTCGTTGGAGAGCTGCTCGTACAGCTTCACCGACGCGCTGTAAAAGGCCACCCCTTCCGGTGTCAGGTAGTTGGAGCGGATAACCGCGGTATTGCGCGCGGTGTTGCCGCCCCCCAGGTAGGCTTTCTCCAGCACCGCGACATTGGTGATGCCGTGGTATTTGGCCAGGTAGTAGGCGGTGGCCACACCGTGCCCGCCGCCGCCAATGATCACAACGTCATAGTGATCGCGTAACGCGGTGGGGCCCGGCAGGTCGGCATGATCTTCAAAGGGGAAGTCATCACCCAGACCGTATTTGAGCAGCGCTACGGGCATGCAAACCCCCTGTGAGGGCAGTGGTGCGGGCTGGCGATTGGACAGCTTGTGTTGCTCATGAACCGCGCCTCAGAACAGGGAACACGCCCCAGAGAGAGGGTAGTAGCAACAGCGACACCGGGACCGCCGTTACCACAATAAAGTTCTGGAGTTTGCCGACGCCCCCTTCGGGACCGCCCACCAGCACCATCGCCGTGATGCCCAGCGCCAGACCCCAGAACAGGCGCAGGGATCGTGGTGGATTGTCATTGCCCGCAGAGACCACGGACAGACTGAAGGTCATGGAATCGCCGGTGGTGGCCACGAACAGCACGGTCAGGACAAGGAACAGCAGGGAAATCAGACCATTCAGGGGCATGGCCTGGGTGATGGCCAACAGCACCGCCGGCAGGTTAAAGCCCTCGAAGGGCTCGGTAATGGTGCCCGGGTTGGCCGTTTCCAGTCCCAGCGCGGTGCCGCCCAATATCGAGAACCAGGCCATGGTGAGGACAGGTGCCACCACGCACATGAGCAGTATGATCTGTCGGGCGCTGCGACCCCGACTGATGCGGGCGATAAAAATAGCCATCATGGGGCCGTAGCCGATAAACCAGCCCCAAAAGAAAATAGTCCAGTAGGCCAGCCAGCCCGGCTCATCAAACCAGCCCGCGTCCCCCCGGTGCATTGCCTGCCAGGGCAGCCATTGCAGGTGGCTGACAAGACCCTCGAAAAACCCCCGGAAAATAAATGCTGTCGGCCCCGCGACCAGCAGGAACAGCAACAGGGCGCAGCCCAGTACCACATTGATCCGGCTCAGCAGCTGAATGCCCCGGTGCATGCCGCTGACCGCGGAAATCAGGTAGACCAGCATCAGCCCTGCAATGGTGACCAACTGCACGGGCGTGGTATCCGGGGTGCCGTAGAGGGTGCTGAGACCGTAGCTGATTTGCAGGCCCAGGAATCCAATGGGCCCGACCGTGCCCGCGAACACCGCAAGAATGGCCACCACGTCGGCAATATCCCCCAGGGGGCCTCTGACGCCTTTTTCCCCGGTCAGGGGAAAAAGCAGGGTGCGGGGTGCCAGGGGCAGGCCTCGGTCGTAGTGCAGGCGCATCAGTATGACGGCGGTCAGGCTGCCCAGGATGGCCCAGGCGAGAAAACCCCAGTGCAGGAACGACTGGGACAGTGCAATGGGCACGGCCTCGGCTGAGCCGCTATCGATACCGGTAAACAGCGGCGGCAGGCTGACGTAGTGGGCCACGGGTTCCGCCGCGGCCCAGAACACGCCGCCACCGGCCAGCAGGGTGCACAGCACCATCGCAATCCACTGGAAAGCGGGAAACTCTGGCGTATCCCGTCCGCCCAGCGGTTCGCTGGCGTAGGGGCGGGTGGCGACCAGCAGTGCCACCGAGAAATTGGCGATCATCAGCAACTGCCAGAACAGACCGAAGTATTGGGCGCTCCAGCCAAAGGATTGGTCGACCACCCGGGCGAACAGCTCGGCATCGACGAAGAACAAGCCCAGAAAGCCCAGAACCAGCAGGGCCGACAGGGCGCTGACCCGCCGTGCGCCTCCGGGTTCATGAGTGACGCCGTTGTTCACCTCGTGGCGCTCCGGGACGGTCTCAGGGCACGGCCCGCCAGCTTCAGGCAGACCACCAGCTTCAGCCCCAACAAATGATCTGTCGGGCCGTGCCTCATTCGGCGGGCCCCGCGCCCAGTCGGGAGGCATCGAAAGACTCGACCAGGGTGGCCTGGGCCAGCTCCTTGAGGGTCTGCCAAAGACCGGGGTCG
>JAAXJC010000162.1 GCA_012270045.1 Luminiphilus sp. | reverse complement strand
TCAGTCTTTCAGCAGACCCGCCACATCCGCAAAACTCAGGCGCATGGCGCCCGCCACGGCATTAAAGTAATCGATTTCCGCGTAGCTGATCTGGTCATCCGCCCTCATGACGCTGGCCAGTGCATCAATCGCCAGTACTCGAAGTCCCTCGGGGAGCTTGGCGGCGGCCTTGGCCACGGGCCGCAGGGATTCTTCCTGGGATTGCTCGATCGCCTCGGCACGTATGGTGCCGGCCTCGTAAGTTTCGCCTGTGTACTCCAGCATGATTTTCTGGATGGCCTCAACTTCGCTGCTGTCCGTGTGCAGGTCAACACGGGAAGCCTTGGAGAGAATCGTAAACAGTAATGTCTTAAACGTTTCGCGTTCGCTGTCGCTGCTGCTTTCGGTGCACATCAGCGATTTCAAATTTTCTAAATTAACCAGAGCCATAATTCGGTCGATCCTTAACGGGAGACTGTAAACGTGTAGGTGTCGTGAGGACGAACATTACCTGATGCGTGTCGTTAGTCAAAATCTATATTCCAAGTTCACTACCTCGGCATTGGTCCCCAGCGGATTCTCGAACAACCCGATGCTCGCGAAGCTCCGTTAAAGCCAACCTTGATCCAGCGGCATACTTCCAAAAGGGGCTGAGCCCATCTCTTAATGAGAGTTGTCGGCTACGGCGTTTGAGTTGATAACGGCGCCACCAGCTATGGCAGAACTAACCGCTGCTGCAGTCCGCGATTGAACCTATAAAGAATATAAATTCAATAAAAACATATACCTACGGTGATTTATCTCATTTTCGCCGTTCCTTCAATTGATACACCCGCGCTACCTATTCCCGTATATACTGCCGCCCAACGATAATCCAAAGACTAGGGTCGATTGTCCGTGGACGTCATTGCTTCTCATGGTACTTTGCTGCTGGCGTTGGCCTGTGTCTTTGGCTTGTTCATGGCTTGGGGTATCGGCGCCAATGACGTGGCGAATGCTATGGGCACATCCGTTGGTGCCAGGGCGCTGACCCTCAAACAAGCTATTCTCGTGGCTGCCATCTTTGAATTCCTGGGCGCTTACCTGGCGGGTGGCGAAGTCACATCCACCATTCGCAAGGGCATTGTGGATCCGGCGTTGTTGGGTGACAGTCCGCAGCTTCTTGTTTACGGCATGCTGGCTTCCTTGCTCGCCGCTGCCACTTGGTTGGCGCTGGCCAGCCAGAAAGGATGGCCCGTCTCCACGACACACTCCATCGTTGGCGCTATTGTGGGGTTTGCGGCCGTGGGCATATCGGTGGATGCAGTGGCCTGGGATAAAGTGGCAGCGATAGCGGCCAGTTGGGTCGTATCGCCGTTGCTTTCCGGCACCATCGCCTTCCTGATTTTCATGTCAGTCAAGTGGCTGATCCTCGATCACGAGGACACCTTTGCCCGGGCGCGACGATATGTGCCTATTTATATGTGGCTGGTGGGCTTCATGATCAGCATGGTGACCATGCTGAAAGGCCTCAAACACATCGGCCTGGAAATAGATATGGGCATGGGTTCCAAGTTCACCAATGCCATGATGGTGTCGGTGTTCGCCGGTGCCGCAGTCGCGTTACTTGGAACGGTACTGCTGCGCAGGCTCCACGCGGGTGGAGCCGACGTCAATAGTAACGATAACGTCGAAAGGGTGTTCGGCATCCTGATGGTCTTTACCGCTTGCGCCATGGCTTTTGCCCACGGCTCCAATGATGTTGCCAACGCCGTCGGTCCGTTGGCGGCGGTGGTCAGTACGGTGCAATCGGGAGGTGAAGTGGTTGCCAAATCCGGGTTGCCCTGGTGGGTTCTGGCCGTAGGCGCCATGGGCATTGTTGTTGGGTTGGCTACCTATGGATGGCGCGTTATCCAGACTATCGGGCGCAAAATAACCGAATTGACCCCAAGCCGGGGCTTTGCGGCGGAGCTGGCGGCCGCCAGCACTGTTGTCCTCGCTTCCGCTACCGGACTGCCCATTTCAACGACCCATACTCTGGTGGGTGCGGTGCTGGGGGTGGGACTGGCTAGAGGCGTTGAGGCTCTGCATTTGCCCACCGTGGGCGCTATTGTTACGTCGTGGGTGGTGACGCTGCCGGCCGGCGCGAAGTTGTCAGTGAAATTCTTTTTTACCAAGCTATCTGTGTTCGGCAGTTGATGGGGGTTAACTCCACCGTTTGTTTATCAGCGTGTAGTCGGAATGCCGCCATCGCAGCCTTGGAACTTTTAGACAAAGCGAGATCTGCTGCCGCGTGAGAGTAAGAACTGCACTATCCGAGGTAATTATCAACTCACCTTTGGCCATGCTAGAAGAGCATGTTCAGGGGTGTGCCAAATGCGTGGCAAGGTTACCCAAATACTTTGAGGCGGCTCAGGCTGGTCAATGGGAGCGTGCCAGGAAGATACAGGAAGACATCGCGGCGCTTGAAAGCGCTGCCGATGATCTGAAGGGCGCTGTACGCAAAAACCTACCCCGCGGGCTGTGGATGTCGGTGTCCAGGACGGATTTGCTGGAATTGGTTCGCATGCAGGACAAGATGGCCAACGACACCAAGGATGTTGTGGGCTTGTCTTTGGGGCGACAGTTGGCCTTCCCCAAGCAGCTTGAAAAATCCTTGGGCAAGTACATCGCTACTGTGGTGGATTCCGCCCATGCGGCGGTGGCGGTGGTGTCGGCAACCCGGGATTTGACACGGGCGGCATTCGGAGCACGCCAGATCAAAGCCATCTCCTCCCGGGCCGTGGCTGTGGAACGCCTAGAACGGAAAAGCGACGACCTCCAGTCCAAGCTCAGGGCGAAGTTGATGGCCCATGAAGAGAAACTGTCCCCCATTGACGCCATGTTTCTGTACCAATTGCTGCTGCAGATGGGCGAAATTGCCGACAGCGCTGAAAAGGTGGCCCACCGAGCCCAGATTATTGCCAACAGCTAGGCCGTTGTTAGCTGGCATTCTCTCGCTCTCGTCGATTGTGACGCTTCCCTGACCGAGAGATACCTGCTGTGAGGTGCTTCTCCTCTATGCCCCCAGCGACTCTGGACCGGTCCCACCGGGCCGGCGATTGATCAATTTGTGCCCTTTTCCATTTTATTGCCGCCCCCAACCCATGTAGTGTTGCCAAGCTGAAATTCGGGGGCGTTAGTGATGGGTACAACAATTAAGGTCGAACAACCACTGGTGGTGTTGCACGGTGATGAGATGGCTCAGGTTGCCTTTGAGCGCATACTCGACCAATTTGTTCGCGCCCATCTGGACATCGAACTTATCGAGGTCGATCTGTCCGCGGAGAAGCGGTTCACCAGCAATGGTTCGGTGGTGACAGAAGCCATCGATGCGCTGAAGACCCACGGTGTGGGTATCAAGAATGCGGGCATGACCGTGAACCGAGCCCAGTTGGACGATCTGCTGGGCAAGTACCCTGAAATTTCCGAGGACAGCCTGGACAAGTTGGCGACCAAGTCCCCCAACGGCGCGATCCGCAAGGGGATCAGCGGCAATATCACCCGGGAAGACATTGAGTTTCGCAATCTCAGGAGCCTGCGGCCCGATTGGATCGACCGGGATATCGAGGTCGACACCATGGAAACCGGTGGCCTGGACTTCAGCTACAGCGAGCTGAGCGAGGCCACTGGCGTCGCCAAGGTGATGTTTGTCGGCAGCAGTGGTGATCCGGTGGAGGTGCACCGTCGCAGCCTGAAAAAGGGCGACCCCTGGATGTTGGCGACCAATGCCATTGAAGAGGTAAAGGCCTGGGCCCATCGGTTTTTCCAGCGCGCCCTCGATGAGCAGCGGGACATCTACCTGGGCCTCAAGGATACCGTGGTGCCGGGTTACGACGGAGTCATGCGCGCGGCCATCGAGGCCATCTACGAACAGGACTACAAAGCCAAGGTGGCTGAGGCGGGCCTGTCCTATCACTACGAGCTGATCGATGCCCAGGCGGCGCGCATTGTGGCCAATCCGCCGGTGAGGGCACTGTGGGGCGTACCAGACAATGTCAGCGGTATGAAGCTCTACAAGCTGGTGCAGCAACTCAAGCGCTACGGGCTCCCCGAGCGCAAGGCCCACGTCTCCATTTCCAGGATGAGCGCAGGGGGCGGTGACCAGTACGGCAGCTACAACATGCCGGCTCCCGAGGACGGCATTATCAAGGTCATGGTGGACGGCATTGAAAAGCACGCCCGGGAGGTGAAAGCGAACGACCCCATTCTGTTTATGTCCAACGATCGCGAGGCGATCAAGGACTGGGTCGAGCAGGTGTTCCTGGATGCGGCACTGAACAAAAAAGAGATTTACTTTGGCCTGAAGCGCGAATTCGTGCAATACGACGAGGTGTATTCATCAATCATACTGGAGCTGCGTCAGGAACTGGCAGCCCTGGATACGCCGCCACCCTCGTTCATGATCATGCGCCCCTCACGCCAGTTGAGCAAAATGATTTGTGATCCGCCGCGCTGGGGCCTGTATCCGGCCCAAAACCTCGACGGGGATATTTTCTCGGATATCTCGGCAGCCCTGGGGGGCAGTCTGGCGACGGCGAGTTCCGTGATTATCAGCAAGGACGGCACAAAGCTCTACGAGGCGCCCCACGGCACCGCCCACGACCTCTATCTACGCTATCTCGAGACCAATGGCGAGGAAGCCAACTTCAATTCATCCGCGCTGATTTTCGCAGTGGCCAGCGCCCTGGAAGAGCTGGCCCGTCGGGAGGATAACGAGGCCCTGGACGCCTATGCCGCGGCACTGAAAAACGCGCTGATTGAGACCGTCGCCCAGGGCACCATTACCGGTGACCTGAAGGGCAAGACCCTGGACCCCGAGCGGGAGACCGTGGTCGACATGCAGGGCTTTTTGGACGCGATTGCCGGCAATCTCGACTGATCTTTCCCTGGTCCCGGGCAACGCTTAACGTTGCCGTCCCGACCCCCACCCGCAAGCTGCTGTCCCCAGCCATGATTGCACCGCCACCGGCCCTGGTATTGGACTCCCAGCATGGGATGACATAACAATAGCGGGGACCCGCCGGTTACAGCAGGTGCAGCATCCGGTAGGCGCTTCAAGCAGCACATTTGGCATGGGAGAGGGGCGACAGTGGAGCAAGCGGCCGTTAGAAAAAGGGCTCATGCCCCCAGCATCAGGCTAATCACGGCCCTGTGCCTGTCATTGGCGTCCTTTTGGGCCGGCACGGCATGGGCTGCCACCGGCATCACCAACGCGATGATCGTAGACGGCTCGGGTAGCCCCCGGTACCCGGGCGGCGTGCGCATCGAAGGTGACCGTATCCAGGCTGTGGGAGAGGTAATACCCGGTGACAGTGACACGGTCATTGATGCTGGCGGTCTGGTGTTGGCCCCGGGTTTTATTGATACCCACAGTCATGCCGATGGCCTGATCCTGCAGCAACCTGCCGCATTGGCCAAGATTAGTCAGGGCATTACCACGGTTGTGGTCGGGCAGGACGGCAGTTCTCCCTTCCCGCTGGCTGATTTTTTTGGCGCGCTGGAGGCCACGCCCGCTGCTGTTAACGTCGCCGCCTACGCGGGGCACAACACCCTGCGCAGCCGGGTGATGAAACAAGATTTCCAGCGTCCTGCCAGCCCCGCTGAGATGCAGGAGATGTCGTCCCTGCTGCGGTCGGAGTTGGCGGCAGGGGCCCTGGGGCTGTCCACCGGCCTGGAGTACGAGCCCGGAATCCATAGTGAGCGCAGTGAGGTATTGCTGCTGGCCCAGGAGGCTGCGCGGCAGGGGGGGCGTTACATCAGTCATATCCGCAGCGAGGATCGCTGGTTTGAGGAGGCTGTGGAGGAAATTATCAGTATCGGACGAATAACCGGCATGCCGGTGCAGCTATCCCACCTGAAGTTGGCCATGACCCGTCTTTGGGGCAGCGCGCCTGAATTGCTGGACCGGCTGAACACAGCGCGGGACCAGGGCATCGACATTACTGCCGACGTCTACCCCTACACCTTCTGGCAATCCCACATGATGGTGCTGCTGCCGGAGCGGGACCCGACTGATATGGGGGCCATAGATACGGTGATGGCGGAACTGGCGCCCCCCGAGGGCATCATCTTTACCCTGTATGAACCCGATCCCGGGCTGGTGGGCAAAACCCTGACTGAAATTGCCCAGATGCGGGGCGTGACCCCCAGCCAGGCGTTTTCCGATCTGGCCCAGGCCTCGATCGACCACGAGGCACGGACCGGTGAGCCCGGGGACATGATTATTGGAACCAGCATGACGGAAGCGGATGTTGCCGCCTTGCTCGCCTGGCCCCATTCCAATATCTGCACCGACGGTAGCCTCAAGGACCGACATCCCCGGGGCGCGGGCAGTTTTCCCAGGGTACTGGCCCACTACGTCAGGGACGCTGGTTTGCTGTCCCTGGAGGCCGCGGTGCACAAAATGAGCGGTCTGGCAGCCCATCACATGGGTTTCGAGGCACGCGGCCTTGTCGCCGCAGGGCATCAGGCAGACCTTGTCCTGGTTGACCCGGAGCGTGTTGTCGATCGGGCCACGACCTCTGATCCATTCCTGATGGCTCTGGGAATTGACCGGGTTTGGGTTAATGGCGTTCAGGTATGGCGGGCTGGGGCGGCGACCGGCAACTATCCGGGGCGAGTTATCCGTAGGGTCGTGTCTGGAAACTGAGTGTCACCCCATTGGCGCGGGGATGGGGTTAGATGGGAATGGTAGCGCGAAATTCCAGGCGGTTCTGACCCAGCCTTAGATGCTCTATGTTGGAGTCCCGATCCTGCCATCGGTAGCCCAAAGACCACGTTATCCGTTGTTGCATCGCATAATGGACGGCGGTGTTAAGCTGCACGGTGTTCTGTTCACGATGGACTCTGCCATAGACCTCATCGAGGTAGGTCCCGGCGACCTGCATCGACCACTGGTCGTTCCAACGGCGCGTCCAGTTCACCCCGTAGCTGCGGGTATCGATGATGTCGTCCCCGGCAGTGGTTTCCCGATCGAAGCGTTGACTCTCCACCTTCAGCGTCGACCGGGCATCCGGCGTCCAGGCCAACCTGAGCTCCCAACTCGGTATGGCAAAGGTCTCCTGTTGACGGGTGTCAAAGGTTCTCTGCAGATAACCCAACTTTACGCTGCCTGAGGTATTGGCCGAGGTTTGCCACGACAGTCCGGTGGCAATGCTGTCCCGGGTGTTCGCCCGGGTAGGCAGGGCCTGTAGGCCCTCCCCGTAGGCCACTTCCAGGCGACTGACTTCCAGCAGCAACGCCGTTGCGGGTACCAATCGCAAGCTGAAGGCACCGGCCACATAATCTTCGCTGTAACCGAACTCCTGACTGCTGCTGTCGTCATGGTTCTGGTAGTCAAGCCCGCTGTAGGTGACCGTCGCGTGCAGGGGTTCTTGGCTGCTTTCGCTTCCAAACTGGTACATCACACCCACTTCGGTACGCGCCAGGCTGTCCATCCTTTGCAACAGCCTGCGCACGCCCCGGGAGCGGGTTTTTCCCTTGTCATCCTCGGTCAAGTCAAGGTTGGCCCTGATTTCGAGGGAATGCTGGTCGCCCAGACGGAACAAGCCCCTGCCACTCAGGGAATGATCGACATATTTCTTCTCGGCCTCCAGCTCGTGTCGGGCCGCTTCAGCCTCGTAGCGCAATTCCCAACCTGACCCAGGTGCATCGAAGCGCAGCGCCATGCCCGCATCAACCAGGTTCATCCAGGTCGGATCTTGTTCCTCTAGAGAATGAGTCGCCGCATCATCCTGTTGCGCACTGGCGTTGAAGAGGGGTGTCAGTGTTAAGCCCGGGGGATCGTTGGCAGCAACGGCAAGAGGCAGCCCAGAGAGCATTAAACCGGCCATCGTTATCGCTACCGGCCAGCGGGCGCAGGAGCCCTGCTGCCTAAGCAGCCGTCGTCTGGCGGGAGCAGTAATGTTTCGCACTGTTATGACATCCTTGTCACGTTGAGGCGCTTCATGGCTCTTCACTCTACAAGAGCTCCGATGCTAAATCGATTAGAAAATCCCTTGCTGGCGTGTCGTGGATGATTGGGGGGCGTAGCATCCGATGTGACGGCTGAACTGGCCCAGCTAACAGACTGAACAGTTCTCCCGCAGAGTAAGGGAACTAAATCCTGCTCATTCACCGGGGCGGGCCATATTCATAAGGTCAGGAAAAAACCCCCGGAAATCTTCAGCCAGGGCGGTGAAGTTTGTGTCCAGTTCATCGATGGCCGCGCCCAGTTCACTGGGTCGGCTGAGGCGACTTTCAATGCCACGCAGGGCTCGAGCTATCCCGTCCCGGGTTTGATAGCTCCCCAAAAGGTCATAGTGAGCCAGGTAATGCATGGGCCGCCGCATGTTGTCCGGCAAGTCGTACTGCCGATCCTGTAACAGGCGATACACCCTGGCACTGAAATCCGGCAGGGACTGCTCTGTGTATTGCGCCCAATGAAGGGCGAGGAAGTGATCGTAGAACATATCGATCAGGATCGGTGCATAGCGCCGAAACCGCGGGCTAATGCGTTGCTTGCTTGCCCGAACCACCGGGTGCTGGTCGGTAAAGCTATCGATCTGTCGATGCTGCTGTATGGCCCGACGCATCTGTGGGGGAAAATCGGGGCCAATGGGGCCTTTCACAAAGTCGCCCATTAACGCCCCGAGCAGGCTGTCATCATCACCGTCAGCCAGAAACAGATGGGCAAGATAATTCACGGCGGGGTTACCAAGGGTGTCCCAGGCGTGACCTGTTCCCGGTCCGTGTTGTGTTGGCCGGGGTTAATCGGCCAGCACCTGCAGGTGCGCGGTGACACTGCTGGCCAGGGCCTCCAGGTCATAGCCCCCCTCCAGCGCCGATACTATCCGACCCTGTGCATAGATTTTCGCGTGTTCGACAATGCCGTTGGTAATCCATTCAAAGTCGGACTCATCGAGCTTTAACTGGGCGAGTGGATCGGCGTGATGGGCATCAAAGCCCGCCGATACGAGGACCAGATCAGGCTCATGTGCTGCCAGCGCCGGCCACCAGTCCCGGTCGATGGCCCGACGGAAGCCCGTGCTGCCAGTGCCCGCGGGCAGCGGTGTGTTGATAACGTTTGGGCGGTTTACATCATGCATACGGCCCGGGTAGTAGGGGTGCTGAAAGCTGGAGCAGACCAGAATTTCCGGTATGTCCTTGCAAAGCTCCACAGTGCCGTTGCCGTGGTGGAAGTCGAAATCCAGTAGGGACAACCGGTTCGAGTCAGGGCGTCCAACGGCATTGATGGCCGCGATGGCCACGCTGTTGAGCAGGCAAAACCCCATCGCAGTGCTCAACTCCGCATGGTGTCCCGGTGGCCGCACCGCGCAGAAGACCCGGTCCGTCTGTCCCGACAGCACGTCGGTCACACCCTGCCAGACGGCTCCGGCGGCATACAGGGCAGCGTCAAGGCTTTTGGGCCCCATCCAGGTGTCCGGGTCCAGGGCCTGCATGCCGTCCCCGGGCCTGATCTTGGTCAGTCCGCCCAGATAGCCCGACTGATGGGCGTTATCGACCAGTTCGCTGCTTACTTTGGTCGCCGCATGCAGTGGGTAGTCGTCGGTGAACCCGCTACTCTCCAGTCGCAGCAGCAGGTGCCGCAACCGATCGGGCCGCTCGGGATGGCCCGGGGGTACAGCGTGTTCTATGCAGTCCTCATGGGTGTAGATGCGCATATTTGCCTTTCGGACGGACCGGAGAATTTAAATCACAATAGCGATAGCGGCCGGGATAAACCAGTAACCCCGATGCCGACACTGACCGGGCCCGGGAATATAGCCCGGGTCCTTCTCTTCCAAGTGCGGGCATCGGTGTCCGGGTTCAGGACTCAAGCTTTTCGGGTGGCGGCCCATGTCGACTCCGGGGTCTTGACCTGTTGGTAGCTATCTCCCCGGGCTCTTTGGTCAGGGTTGGGCGTCATTGTCGGGCAGATCAACTTCCCGTCCCGTGGCGGTGCCGCAGCGCCAAAGGAAATACACCGCGGATACCGTGCCCAGGGCCATGGTGATCAGCAGTGAGCCGTCAATGATCGGTATGGCCCAATTGATGTCCGGCAGTCCTTCGAGATTATTTATATTGTCCCGCAGGGTGATCATGAAGTTCGAAAATACGAACTGCCGGGCCAATATACTCAGTGTAAAACTGAGGTACAGAACCACTATAACCCGCGCATAAGAGCGGTTAATGCTGTCCCTGCCCAGGTGCGCGGCAACGACCACAGCGAAGGTGGCCGACAGCCAGAAGTCAAAAAATCGATCCAGCGTGTTGCTGGTCTCATAAAACAGCGCCAGCGTTTCGTAGCTTGTCATTTCCATGGGGCACCCCTGATATCCGTCTTGTTTCCGGACCGGACAGCCTACTCCTGATGACAACAATAAGCAGCGATGGGGCCGGCTTTGTTGATTGGGCCTGAGGGTTTGCCGATCAACTGCATCGGTGCGGTGTTCGTGACGCCATTACAGCATGAGTCCGTGCTAAGTGATGGATGTCGTTGTTGGGTGATGGCCTTTTGGCGTAGGCTGCTGTGGTGGCCGCTTGCCGGAAGTATCCGGTTTGGCAGGGATCTACCCATCTCTTGGAGTACCGTTAAAGGATATGCACTACCTGGTAACCGGCGGTGCGGGCTACATCGGCTCGCATATCTGTCTGAGACTGACGGAATTGGGCCACGGCGTGACCGTGCTCGACGATTTTTCCTCGGGGCACCGCTGGGCTGTTACCGGGCATGAGGTTATTGAAGCCGATCTCCGGGATTTGGAGCAGCTCAGGCGCTTGCTCTCGGGTTGTGACTTTGACGGTGTGTTTCACTTTGCCGCCAAATCCCTGGTCGGCGAGTCGGGGAAAAAGCCCGTTTACTATTTCCAGAATAATGTCTCCGGCACCGCCAACCTGCTCGAGGTGGCGCTGGAGCAGGGCTGGCGGGACTGTGTGTTCTCTTCCACCGCGGCGGTGTATGGCAACCCGACGACCGAGACAATTGCTGAAACCCAGCCCCTGAAGCCCATCAATGTTTACGGGCAGACCAAACGGGTGATGGAGGAACTGTTGTCGGCGGTGCATGCCCAGGGGAATTGCAACGCGGCCTGCCTGCGCTACTTCAATGCCGCCGGTGCTGCCCCGGAGCAGGGTCTCGGCGAATGGCACGAGCCCGAGACCCATCTCATACCCAATATCCTGCGCCGGGCTGCCGGGGATGACTTGGCGTTGACCATTTTTGGGGATGACTATGCCACCCCCGACGGGACCTGTATCCGGGACTACATCCATGTGCTTGATCTGGCAGATGCCCACATCAAGGCCATGGAACTGCTGCATCAGCAGGGCGGGTTCTACCGGCTCAATCTGGGTAACGGTCGGGGCTATTCCGTCAGGGAGGTGCTGGGCGCCTGTGAGCAGGCTGTGGGCGTGCCCATAGCCCACACGGTAGGTGCCCGACGGCCCGGGGATCCGGCGCGGCTGGTCGCCGATGCCACACAGGCGGGTGAGGTTCTCGACTGGCAGCCCATCAGGGATCTACAGGCGATTGTTGAATCTGCCTGGGCCTGGGAGCAGCAACGCCGAGCAATGGCCCAGGTTTAAACAGGTGTTTCAGCCGCCTCTACCAACCAGATGCTGACCCCGTGGGCGGGTAGCTCCGGTCCACCCCAGAGAAACTCGGTGTCCTGGGGCAGGTCCAATGAATGAGGCTGGGCGCCGTAATTGAAAGCGAACCAGACTGAACCCCGGCGGTGACAGCGAATATCCTCAGGCATTTGCTGCCGGGGAATGTCTGCCTCGGCGAGCAGGTCGGTCATCAGTCGCAGCAAAAAATCATCATCGGTCAGGGTGGCCAGGTACCAGTAGTTGCCCTGCCGGACCAAGCCCGGCCGTTGCGACTGGTAGTGCATTTCCACCGAGGCGCTGCCGACCTCCAGGTCTTCGCACCACAGGCAGCTGTGGAATGTTGCGTCCTGGTAACTGAAGCCTTCCCGCACGTCGGGCCGCAGGGTTTCCACCGAATTGACCCTGATGTCGATCAGGGATTGTAGGACCCCGGGTGCGCCCTGTTCCGGTATCTGGAACTCCGCGGTCTTGGCACCGCAGCGGGGTCCGAACAGTACGGTACTGGCGCTCTGCTCCAGTGCGGAGAGCAGGGGGGCGGGAACGATGGGCAGGGAGGGTACGATAATCAGTCCGTAGCTCGACAGGTCAGCATCTGCGCTGACAAGATCGACGGCGACGTTGAGCCGCCGCAGGGTTCGGTAATACTGGAATGCAATGCGCTGGGCGTCGCTGCGTTGCCCCTGGTGTTCTATTTCGGTCACCCATTGGGCACTGACGTCCACCACCAGGGCGACCTGGGCTACGGGTTGGGGCAACGGATGGTCCGCCAACCGGGCCAGCACCTCGGTAACGGTTGCCACCTCCTGCCAGGCATCACTTTTACGGCGATCCGATCCCAGTAGTCCGGCATGCATCTGCTCTTGGGCAAAGCGTGCCTGTCGCCAGCGAAAAAAGGACACAACCTCCGCCCCGTGGGCGATGGCCTCCAGGGTCCACAGGGTGACCATCCCGGGTGCCGGCCTGGGATTGCTCGGCCCCCAGTTCACCGGCCCGGGTTGTTGCTCCATGATCCAGAAGCCCCTGCCCTTCAGGCCCCGACACTGATCGAGATAGTAGGCCGTGTAATCCGGGTGTCCGGTGCGCATATAGCGCCTGGCCAGTGCCGGTTCCTCCCTGCCCAGCAGGTATTCCGTGCGGCCCAGTGGGTAGCTGTCATAACTGACAAAGTCCAGTGGCTGGGCCAGTTGGAAACAGTCCACCTGGGTGTCTTTCATGGGAATGAAGTTGTGTGTCACCCATTGCTCAGGCGCGTGGTCACGAATGGCCGCTATGCAGGTGTTCTGGAACCCAATGACCTGCTCGGAGGCAAACCGTCGGTAGGCCAGTTGGTGGGCGGGGTTGGTCTCGGTAACCGCGCCGGCAGGCAGTTCAATGCTGTCGAAGGTCGGATACTCCATCGACCAGAACACATTGCCCCAGGCGGTATTGAGAGCGTCGATACTGCCGTAGCGGTCCTCACACCAGGATTGAAAACCCAGCCGGGCCGCCGCCGATGCGCTGTGGGTGGTGTCGTGGCAGCACAGTTCGTTGTCTGTTTGCCAGCCAACGACCCGCTCATCCCGTCCATAGCGGTGGGCCAGGGCAACCGAAATTCGTTCGGCTTCCTCAAGGTACACCGGGCTGGAGAAATCGTAGTGGCGACGGGAACCGAAGCCCCGTACGCGACCGGTGACGGGATCGACCGGCAGTATTTCCGGATGTTCATCAATCAGCCACTTGGGGGGTGTGGCGGTGGGGGTGCACAGCACAATTTTCAGGCCCTCAGAGGCCAGTGTTGCTATCGCCCGGTCCAGCCAGTCGAAATCAAATTCGTTGCGGCGGGGCTCAATCCGTGACCAGGCAAATTCGCCGATTCGGACATAGCGCAGTCCCAGCTCACGCATTTGTCGCGCATCGTCAGCCCAATCCTGTTCCGGCCAGTGCTCTGGGTAGTAGCACACCCCCAGCGCCAATCCGTTGCTGTGCCTGTTGCTGTCATTCATGTATCACACACTCCAGCCCCCTGCCGGGGGTGCAGACAAAGGATGTTGCTTCCAGCCCCGTCTGTTGGTGGTAGTGCTGTTGCACGGCGGCCAGCAGCAACTCAACGTCATCCTGCTCGCAAATACAGACGACGGCGCCCCCGAAGCCACCCCCGGTCTGCCGGGCCGCGACCCGGTTCCCCAGTGCGTTTTTGGCAATCGCTACCAGGGTATCGGTGGCCGGTACCGTGACCTCAAAAAGCTCAACCAGGGATTGGTGGCCCTGGGCAAGCAGCGCGGCCAGCTCGGTGAGTTGTCCCGCCCGCAGGGCTTGCGCCGAGGCCAGCACGCGATGGTTTTCCTCGACAACATGCAGGGCGCGACTGAATTGCCCCCGGGTCAGTGCTGACTGATGTGCCCGCACCCCCTCGGGTGTTGCCTCCCGCAGATTGGCAAGGCCCATGATGTTCGCGGCGGCTTCGCAGTCCTGGCGCCGCAGATTGTATTCACTGTCCACCAGTTGCCTGGGATGGTTGGAATCCAGCACTACTATCGCCCACCCTTCGGGGATGGCGGCATCTTCCGTCGCCAGCGACTGGCAGTCGATTTGAAGTGCGGTGCCCGCCTGGGCCGCGGCGGACACCAGTTGGTCCATAATGCCGCATTGGCAGCCGATAAACTGGTTTTCCGCCCGCTGTCCCAGCGCCGCGATCTCTGCCTGGTCCAGTGGCCAGTTAAAGGCGCTGGCGAAGGCGCCCAACAAGGCGACCTCCAGTGCCGCGGAAGAGGACAGGCCGCGACCCTGGGGTACGTCGCTGCTGATCAGTAAATTCATCCCCCCGGGTGCCCGACCGGATTCCCGCAGGGCGGCGACGACAGCGCGCACGTAGTTGGCCCAGCCCTGTTCACCAGGACTGTACTCATCCTGGCTGTTGAAGCTGTCCATGGACTCCGGATACTCCCGGGATCGAACCGAGACGGTTCCATCGTCCCGGCGTTGCCAGTCCACCCGGCAGCGAAAGGGCAGGGCCAGTGGCAGCACCCAGCCACCGTTGTAATCGGTAAATTCGCCGATCAGATTGACCCGACCCGGAGCGGAGGCAGTGCCCTGGGGAGCCGCGCCAAACAGGGCCTGGAATGCCGTGCTGCTCATACCGAGCCCGCCATTGACGCCTGCGCCTGTAGCGCCAGCGGCCGCAATTGCGCTGCCGCCGCCTCCGCGCTCAGGTCCCGCTGGGGTTCGGCGAGCATCTCGTAACCGA
>JAAXJC010000100.1 GCA_012270045.1 Luminiphilus sp. | reverse complement strand
TCATCTGATGTAGGCGTATCGAAACCGGGACAGCTAGCCGGTTGGGTTGCGCCACGGCATGCATTGCTGTTGTTATGGGGGCGTGGCATCGCATCGCACCTGCTGCCACCGGGGGTAGGTCCCAGACAGGTTCATTTGGCTGATCTGAGCGGTGGGGTGAAGGGCTGACAGAGCAGTGTCCGCCTAAAGTCGATTATTATAAATTTGACTTTCATAGAGCCCCTTAAGCAATTGATTTTATTGATATAAAATCGCTTTAGAGCATTCCGGCTTGGTGCAAATAAAAACCCTTAACGGTGTACCTCGGCAGGCATCGGTACTAAGCTTGCGGGTGACATAAATTGGGGTTCGAGGTAAGGGTGGGCAAAAAGAAAAAACTCGCTGGTTTGGAGCGTTCTATGGCCGAGGCTGGCCAATATAAGGAGTGGCTGGCCGCCGCCCGCCGCCATGATGACCTGTCCGGCATGACCGACTGGCGTCACGTGGAGCACACCGATCTCTATGATTATGCCCAGATCAGGTTACGTCTCGACCGCCTGCGGAACCTGCGGGCCCGCTCCGACCACCAGGGCCTGCTGTATGCACTGAATGAGGGTATTCACGGCAATATGGGTGGCATGGGCAAGGGCGTGCTCTATCGCATGGCAAAGTCAGGCACCAAGCGGCTCATCGAAGATTACATTGATGAAATTGATGCCTCGCTGAAACTGCTGGCGGAGTTGGATGACAGTGAAATCCCGGCCCAGCAAAAGATGGATTTCTTCTACCGGGCCAATATTTGTTTCGGGCGCTCGGCATTGATGCTCAGCGGCGGTGGTGTGCTGGGGTTCCTGCATTTGGGAGTGGTGAACGTACTTCTGGAGCAGGGACTGCTGCCAAGGGTGATATCAGGATCCAGTGCGGGTGCCATGGTGGCAGGGGTACTGGCTTGCCACACAGATGAGGAAATGGTGGCTATTCGTGACCCCGTCATGCTTCGTAATGAGGCCAGTCAGGATGTTGGTTTCTTTCGTCGCCTGCTGACCGGTGGTGGCCCGAGTATTTCCCTGGAAGATCTGGAGCAACTGATCGAGCGTCTGGTGCCCGACATGACCTTTGAAGAGGCCTATGCCAAGACCGGTCGCCAGGTCAGCATCACCATTGCCCCGGCTGAGCCACACCAGCGTTCCCGGCTGCTCAATGCCATTACCTCACCCAATGTGTACATCCGGTCGGCTGTGATGGCGTCCTGTGCGGTACCGGGGGTTTTCCCGGCGGTTATGTTGATGGCCCGTAACGTACACGGAGAACCTCAGCCCTATTTGCCCGGCCGGCGCTGGATTGACGGTTCGGTAGCGGATGATTTGCCCGCCAAGCGGCTGTCACGGTTGTTTGGCACCAATCACCATATCGTCAGTATGGTGAACCCCATCGCGACGGCCTTCATCCCCAAGGATGAGGACCGCGGTGCACTGCTCAAGGCGGCGGGCAGTCTTGGCGTGGGTATGGGTCGGGAGTTGCTCAATTTTTATCGCGGTCTGGCCCAAAAGCGGGGCGATAACTGGCCTCGATTCAATATGATGATGCACGGACTTCACGCCCTGATGGATCAGGAGTACACCGGCGATATCAACATCATGCCCAGCTTCAGGCTGGCAAATCCGCTGCGGCTGCTCTCCCACATCGATGAGCAGGAACTGGTGGATATCATTGAGCACGGAGAGCGGGCCTGCTTTGAAAAGGTCGAGTCCATCCGGCGGTGCACCCAGATTTCCCGCACCCTTGAGAGCATTCTTTATCGTTTCGAGTACGGAGATTTGCGGCCGGATCCCGCGAAGGCTCGCAAGCCCCGCTCCTCCCGTCGAAGGCCCGCCCCCACCAAGGCTCAGCAGGACGCTTTATTACTCAAGTCCGCGAGTAAGGCGAAGGGCAAGAAAAAGAGTGGTGTAAAAACAGGGGCCCAGGGTCGGCGGAAACCCCAAGAGGCCCAGAAGGCGGCCCGTGTGACCCATTGACGCCCTCAATGGGTGTTACCCGTTGCTGTAGCCCAGCCCGAGTTCCGCCAGCGGCTTGACCAGTTCGCCCCGACTCTCGGCCTCTGCGCTCGAGGCGGTGCCGTCAAGGGCCCGTTTTTTGACGCCCTGAACAATGGCGGCCAGTCGGAAAAAGCAGAAGGCGAGATAGAAGTTCCAGTGCCTGATTTCATCCCGCCCGGTGCGTTCGCAGTAACGCCTTATGTACTCGTTGTCCTCGGGAATGTTGAGCGCCTTTCGGTCCACTCCGCCCATACCGTTAATGCCTGCATCCCGGGGCAGCTGCCATGCCATCACCTGGTAAGCCAGGTCGGCCACCGGGTTACCCAGCGTCGATAGTTCCCAGTCGAGCACGGCGATAATCCTGGGTTCAGTGGCGTGGAACATAACGTTGTCCAGCCGGTAATCGCCGTGGACAAGACTGATACGGCCATCGTCCTCGGGCATGTTGTCCACCAGCCAGGACATCAGTTCCTCCATGGCGGGGATGTGCTCAGTCTCTGAGGCCCGATACTGCTTGCTCCAGCGATTTACCTGGCGTTCAAAATAATTACCGGGTCGCCCGTAGTCCGCCAGGTCGACGGCATTGACGTCTACACTGTGCAGGGCCGCCAATACCCGATTCATGTCGTCATAGACCGCGCCACGGTCCTCGCCGTTGAGCTCCGGCAGTGCGGGATCCCAGAACACCCGACCATCCAGGTACTCCATGAGGTAAAACATGGACCCTATGACATCATCGTCCTCGCACAGGGCCACGGCTCCTGGCACCGGCACATCGGTGTCCTGCAAGGCTGAGATCACCCGAAACTCGCGGTCCACCGCGTGAGCGGACGCCAGTAGAGCCCCGGGCGGCTTTCTCCTGAGCACAAACTGCTTGTCCCCAGCGGTCAGTTTAAAAGTGGGGTTTGATTGGCCGCCGGCGA
>JAAXJC010000193.1 GCA_012270045.1 Luminiphilus sp. | reverse complement strand
TCACTGGGGGGGGAACTTGGTTTTACAGACGGTTCGGTTTTTCCCGAGGAGATGGAAGAGGCTATTTCGATCCTGGAGAGCGGCGGTGTAACAGGCCCTGTGGTTACCGATGCCGGGACCCACTTTATTCGCGTCTTGGAACGAACTGCTGGAGAGACGCCGGATTACGATCGACTCAGGGACGAACTGGCCCAATCCATGCAGGAGGCAGATGCGGAGCAGGCGTTACTGGTGGTTGTCGACGAGTTGCGGGAGCTGAGTTTCAATGCCGGTGACCTTGGGCAGCCCGCGGATGCCCTGGCCCTGACCGTAAGTGAGTCCGGCCCCGTGTCTATGACCCAGGGTGAGGGTGTTTTCGCAGAACAGGCCGTCCGGGACGTGCTGTTCTCCCCTGAGGTGTACGACGCGGGTAACAACAGTGATGTGGTCGAGCTTTCGGGCAATCGGTTCGTTGTTGTGCGGGTATCTGAAAAGCGACCCTCAGAGCTGCTGCCCTTTGAGCAGGTTGCGGGCACCATTCGCGGCGAGTTGGAAAGCAGTGCCCGAATCGCCGCCCAGTTGGCCCTGCTGGAGTCGGTCAGGTCCCGTCTCTCCGCCGGTGAGCGACTTGAGGAGGTGGCCAGCGCCGATGATTATGAGTGGCGTGTTGAACTGGGCGCCCGCAGGGTAGGGAGCTTGTTGCCTGCCGAAGTGGTCGATACGGCCTTTGCCATGGATCTGGCGGTCAGCCCTGCCATTGAGAGAGTGGAATTGATCAATGGTGATATGGCTCTGGTTGAACTGGCCAGAATAGAGCCGGGCCGGTTAGATAACCTGACTGAGGCCGAGCAGGATGCAATGGCGCTGCAGCTGGCAGAATTGCAGGGGCAGTTGGCGTTGCTTGAATATCGCAACGCGCTGCGAACCGGCGCCTCAATTGTCACCCGCTGAGGTAGCTCAGTCCCTTGTCTGAACTGGGGGATAAAAAAGGCGCGAAAGCCCTGACGGGCGGTGACCCGCTCAGCCAGATTGCCGCGTCAGTGACCCAAAAAGCCGCCCTGGATGTCCAGCGGGATGCCTTTGGGGGGCCTGACTGGGTCACAGATCGTCCGCCGCCACCCGTGCACAAATGGCATCCCAGCCATTGCGGTGACATCGGCATGGAGATTCGCTCTGACGGCAGCTGGTGGCACGCCGGCGCGCCCATCAGGCGGGAGGAACTGGTGCGCCTGTTCGCCAGCATTCTCAGGCTGGAGCCCAATGGCGACCATGTCCTGGTCACTCCGGTGGAAAAAGTGCTGGTTCATGTTGCCCTGCACCCATTGCGGGTGGTCGACGCGGAGCCGCTGCAAGGTCACAGCCCTGAGACTTTGATGCTAACGTTGAATACCGGTGGCACCATTGCCCTGGACCAGCGCCATCACCTCTCCCCCGAGCCCCGGGCTGCAGACGCGGCTTTCGTGACGCTGGACAATGGCCTGACCGCACTTTTCACCCGTGCGGCTTGGTATCGTCTGGTCGAGCATGCCGATGCCGATGGGTGTATTACCAGCGGCGGCCGGACAATTTCCTTGGCCGCCGGTTAGCCCCCGTAGCTACATGTTGGGGTAGTTGGGGCCTCCAAAGCCCTCTGGCGTCACCCAGGTGATGTTTTGTGAGGGGTCCTTGATATCACAGGTTTTACAGTGAACGCAGTTCTGCGCGTTGATCTGGAAGCGCTGGGCTCCGTTTTCCTCCACGATCTCGTAAACCCCCGCAGGACAGTAACGCTGGGCGGGTTCGTCGTAACGCGGGAGGTTCTCGGATAGTGGGATATCCGGATTGACCAAGGTCAGGTGGCAAGGTTGGTCTTCTTCATGGTTGGTGTTTGACAAAAACACCGACGACAAACGATCAAAACTGATGACGTTGTCGGGCTTGGGGTATTCGATCTTTTTCGCCTTGTCCGCCTCAACCAGACAGGCGTAATCGGGTTTTTGATCTCGCAAGGTGAAGGGTAGGCGGCCACCAAAAATATTCTGGTCTATCCAGACCAGGCCAGCGCCAACCATATAGCCGAATTTATGCATGAAGCCAGCGAAATTGCGGGTGGTATACAACTCGTCGCCAAGCCAGGACGCTTTGATTTGTTCGGGGTATGCCGATAGATCGGCAGGGGCATCTGCCTCCCTCGCCAGCGCCGACATCAGGGTTTCCGCCGCCACCATGCCGCTCTTCATGGCCGTGTGGTTGCCCTTGATTTTTACACTGTTAAGGGTGCCGGCGTCACAGCCGATCAGCAGTCCGCCCGGGAAATGCATCTTGGGAAGGGAGTTCCAGCCGCCCTTTGCCAATGCCCGGGCACCATAAGCCACTCGGCTGCCGCCTTCCAGGACCTGTTGGGTTGTCGGGTGTTGTTTCCAGCGCTGAAACTCTTCAAAGGGGCTGACATGGGGGTTGGAGTAGTTCAGGTCACAGATCAGGCCCAGGTATACCTGGTTGTTTTCGGCGTGGTAGAGGAAGGCGCCACCTGATGAGTTGCTTTCAGACAGGGGCCAGCCCAGCCCGTGGACCACCTTGCCAGGCTCATGCTTCGCCGGGTCTATTTCCCAGATCTCCTTGATGCCGATGCCGTAATGCTGGGGATCAGAATCTTCATCCAGGCCGTAATGGCTGATCAACTGCTTCCCCAGGTGCCCTCGACAGCCCTCTGCAAACAGGGTGTAACGGGCATGGAGTTCCATGCTGGGCACATAGGAATCTTTCTGGCTGCCGTCCATACCAATGCCCATTTCACCCGTGGCGATGCCTTTTACCGCACCATCCTCGTTGAACAGTATTTCTGCTGCGGTAAATCCCGGATATATCTCAACGCCCAAGGCTTCCGCCTGCTCGGCCAGCCAGCGGCATACATTGCCCATGGAGACAATGTAGTTGCCTTCGTTGTGGGTTGGTTTGGTTCTCAGGAAGTTGGGTAGCCGGGTTGCTCCGATGTCGCTGGTGTAAAAATAGAAGGTGTCTTCTGTGACGGGGGTGTTCAGTGGCGCACCAAGCTCCTGCCAGTTGGGGATCAACTCGGTCAGTGCCCGTGGTTCCAGAACAGCCCCCGACAGGATGTGCGCTCCCACCTCGGAACCCTTTTCGACCACGCACACCGTGGTTTCCCGCTCCTGCTCCTGGGCCAGTTGCATGACCCTGATCGCCGCGGCCAGACCCGCCGGGCCGGCTCCCACAACGACAACGTCAAACTCCATTGATTCGCGTTCCATGGCGATTTCCCCCAAGAATTAGTGATTCACCCAGTTGTGTAGTGCGTTTCTGTGCGGTGCTGGTATAGTCGCGCCCTGAGCAGTTTCAAGACCTGCTCGGAGCCCCGGGCCCAAGCCATAACTGAACTTCGGGTCACCTTTTTGAACCTCGGGTATGTTACACTAGAAGGCCCGCAAAGCACTATTCTAGCAAAGCTACGGAGACACAATGAAAGCACTGGTCGCTGTTAAGCGCGTGGTTGACTACAACGTCAAGGTACGTGCGAAAGCCGATGGCAGTGATGTTGAACTTAACAATGTCAAAATGGCCATCAATCCTTTTTGTGAGATCGCGGTGGAGGAGGCTGTGCGCCTGAAGGAAGCCGGCACGGTCTCTGAAGTTGTGGTTGTATCCGTGGGTGAAAAAGCCTGTCAGGAACAAATCCGAACCGCCCTGGCTTTGGGCGCAGATCGCGGCATCCACGTTGAGGTTGAGGGTCGCCCGGAACCCCTGGAAGTGGCCAAGCTGCTCAAGGGAGTTGTTGACAAGGAGCAGCCCGACCTCGTGATCCTGGGCAAGCAATCCATTGATGGCGACAACAATCAAACCGGCCAGATGCTGGGTGCTTTGGCGAATATGGCCCAGGGGACGTTTGCTTCCGAAATTAAAGTGGACGGCGGCAGCCTTCAGGTCACCCGGGAGGTCGATGGTGGTTTGCAAACCCTGAACCTGAAAATGCCGGCCATTGTCACCACTGACCTGCGCCTCAATGAACCGCGCTACGCTTCGCTGCCCAACATAATGAAGGCTAAAAAGAAGCCTCTGGATGTTGTTGCCCCGGCGGACATGGGTGTGGAGCTTAAAACCCACGTTACCCAGCTTAGTGTCGCGCCGCCACCCGAGCGTTCCGCCGGTATCAAGGTCGAGGATGTGGCCCAACTCGTGGACAAACTGAAAAATGAAGCGAAGGTGATCTCATGACTACTCTGGTTATTGCTGAACACGACAACGTCAGCCTCAAGCCTGCGACCCTGAATGCCGTTGCCGCGGCCCAGGCCATGGGCGGCGATATCGACCTGTTGGTTGCGGGCGGCGACTGCGGTGCGGCAGCGACCGCGGCGGCTGCGATACCGGGTGTGGGTAAGGTGCTCTGCGCCGACAACCCAGCCTACGCCAACCAGTTGGCGGAGAATTTGTCGTTGCTGATTGCTGATGTGGCTTCGGCTTATGACAACGTGATTGCCCCGGCCACAACGAGCGGCAAGAACATTATGCCCAGGGTGGCCGCGTTGATGGATGTGGCTCAGATCTCCGACATCATTGCGGTTGACGGTCCGGACACCTTCAAACGCCCCATTTATGCGGGCAATGTGATTGCCACCGTGCAGTCCAGCGATGCCAAGAAAGTCATTACGGTTCGCACCACGGCCTTCGACGCGGTAGCCGACAGCGGTGGTGCCGCTGCTGTTGAGGCGGTCGATGCCGTCCATGACGCCGGACTATCCAGCTTCGTCAGCGAGGAAGTGGCGGAATCCGATCGCCCTGAACTCACTGCCGCGTCGGTTGTGATATCAGGTGGCCGGGGCATGCAGAATGGTGACAACTTCCAGTTGCTGGAAGGTATTGCCGACAAGCTGGGCGCTGCCATCGGCGCATCCCGTGCCGCGGTGGACGCAGGCTTTGTCCCCAACGATTACCAGGTGGGGCAGACCGGCAAGATTGTGGCCCCTGACCTTTATATTGCGGTTGGTATATCAGGCGCCATCCAGCATCTGGCTGGGATGAAGGACAGTAAAGTGATCGTCGCGATCAACAAAGATGAGGACGCACCCATCTTCCAGGTGGCTGACTACGGGTTGGTCGCCGATCTGTTCACCGCACTGCCTGAACTGGAAGCGGCGATCTAAGCTTGGGGTGTGCTGCCAGCCTCGCGCTGGCAGTATGTTCGAAGGTTGCCGGCGGCTCACTGTCGCCGGCGTACCGCGGTTTACATGTCGACAAGCCTCGTGCCTGCAGACTCAGTGGCTACTGGGTCAGGTAGCCTGATTGTGCCTCGTCACCGAAGTTCCCGGCGGGTTATCTCGGCGCAGCAGTCCGTTGCCTGTCGATTAAGCCCAACATCTAAGGGAATGTGCTGCCGGTTAGTCTAGAACGAGATCGATACCCAACTTGCCGATACTTGGGCCCGCTGAACGAAGTTCCGAGGTGGTGAGGGGATGTTGCTCATACCAATCTTGGGGGAAGGCTAAACGCAGTTCCTTGCTGCTGGCGGCCACGTCACAGTCCTTCAAATCCTCGAATCGCTCCACCCATTTAAAAACCACTGCCAAACGCAGCAAAACCAGCATTTTGTTGGCTTTGTCCCTCGCTGTTTCCGGGATCGCCTCCATATGGCTTTCAGTGATTTTGCCCCGCTGCCCCCTGACCAGGGTGCCCAACAGTTCCTGTTCGCCCTGGGAGAAACCCGGTAAGTCACAGTTTTCCAGTAGGTATCCGGAATGCCGGTTGTAATGCTTGGCCGATATGCTGGTGCCGATGGCATGACAGCGGCCGGCCCAGTGCAGGAGTTCAATGTCGGTATCCGACAGTTGCCACGCGTCAGCAACACAGCCAGTCAGCCAGGCGGTGCTTTCCGCCACCATTTCAGCCTCGCTTAAATCACTGGAATAGCGCGCAACCAGGGCGCTGATCGATCGCTCCCGGACATCCTCGTGCTGTAGTCGACCCACCAGGTCGTAGATCAAGCCCTCCCGAAGTGCCCCGGTGGAGGTTCGCATCTCCTTGATATCCAGCTCTTTGAAAACAGCCATGGCAATCGCGATGCCGGCCATAATGACCCGTCGGCGCTTGTCGCTGAGACCCTCGTAATTAATGTCGTCGGCATGATCGTGCTTTAACAGGCGTTTCCGCAGTTTCTCAAGGGAAGCATTATCAATACCGTTATCCCGCCAGCCCTCCAGGGCAATAAGCGTTTCGATGGCCTGAAAAGTACCTGACGATCCCACGGCTTCCTGCCAGTGTCTGGCGTTGTAGGCCCTCCGGATGTGCGACACCTCCACCCGTGCCTGTTCGTAGGCCGCATTGAAGCCTTTTTTGCTGATTTCACCCTCGGGGAAGAATGCCTGGGAGTAGCTCACGCAGCCCAGCTGCAGGCTTTCCATTCTGGTGGGCTCAAAACGTTGTCCGACAATAAATTCGGTACTGCCGCCACCGATATCGACTACCAGGCGGCTGGCCTCGTCGTCAGCCAGCGAATGGGCGACGCCGAGATACACCAGACGGGCTTCCTCTCGGCCGTAGACCACGTCGATGGGTACGCCCAGAATCCGGGACGCTGGTTCGGTAAACGCCCGTCTGTTCTTGGCTCTGCGTAGGGCATGGGTGCCGACGACGCGTATCCGCGACGGTTCTATGGTTTGCAGGAGCTGATCAAAGCGTTCCAGGCAGGCGAGTCCCCTGGCCACGGCCTCTTCGGACAGCTGCCGCCCGTTCAGCCCGGCTGCCAGCTGCACTTTCTCGGCCAGTGTATGTATTGGCCTGATTTCCCCGTGCTCACGGCGGGCGACAATCAGGTGGAAAGAGTTGCTTCCCAGGTCCAGTGCGGCCAGGACGCTGCCATCGGGCAATGGGGTGGCAGTGGTGGGCACAACAATCCTCGTACAGTCTACCCCCGAAGCTTAAAGCAAAGGCTTCAGCGGGTCATGGTTTATCTAGCGCAGAAGGGCGCGGCCTAGGTTCGCCAAGCCCGGGGGGTACGGTCGGTCATGCGTGTCAGCAATTCGTAACCAATGGTGTCAGCAGCTGTCGCGACCTCATTAACCGGCAGGTGGCGTCCCCAGAGTTCGATGGGTGTGCCTACTTCACACCCGGGGCAGTCCGTAACATCGACGGTGATCATATCCATGGAGACCCTGCCCGCCAGCGGACAGATTTCACCGCCAACCCAGACGGGTGTGCCGTCTCTGGCGGACCTTGGGTAACCGTCCCCATAGCCCACGGGGACTGTTGCAATACGGCTGGGCCGTGCCGCCACCCAACGCCCCCCGTAGCCAACCGACTCCCCGGAGGGAATCGAGCGCAGGGCCATGACCTGGGACTGGAAGGTCATGACAGGTTCCAGGGTGCTGTCGCCCGCCAAAGGCGCATGGGCCGCCCCGTACAGCATAATCCCAGGCCGTACCCATTCGCATTCGGGGGCGAGTGCGTTGATCAGGCCGGCGGAATTGGCAAAGCTGGCGGCATCGGCTTCAAGTTGAGGTGCCAGCGAGCGCCAGCGTAAAAGTTGTCTATCGGTGACTTCAGCGCTGGGATCTTCCCCGTCAGCCAGGTGACTGGTGGCTACTACGTGGCTGACTCCCCGCTTCTTCAATCGGGCAATGGTGGCTGGCACCTCTTCCGGGGCATAGCCCAGCCTGTGCATGCCGGTGTCGACCTTTACCCAAACCTGGGAGGGGAGGGCTGCTCCGGCGTGCTCCAACAGTTCCAACTGGTGCGGGGCATGGAGCACAGGAGCCAGATTATGTTCGGACAGGGCTTGTACATCCCCGGCGTCAAACGGCCCTTCAAGAATCAGGATGGGCTTTGTTACCCCGGCTTCCCTCAGGGTTATGCCCTCTTCGCAAATGGCCACCGCCAGCCCATCAACGACTTCCTCAAGAGCCCGGCTGCAAGGTATCAGACCATGGCCATAAGCGTTGGCTTTTACTGCGGCCATTACCTTTGCGCCGCCAGCGACTGATCTGGCGACCATGGCGTTGTTACGCAGGGCGCTGAGGTTGATTTCTATGGTGGTAGGGCGGGGCATGCCAGATCAAAAAGTGAATCGGTGGTGGGCAAAGAGTGTCTGGGCCCTGGACCAGACGGGCCCCGGCTTGCCACCATTCACCGCGCGTCCATCAACGGCGATAACCGGAGCCACTTCTTTGGTGGAACTGGTGAGCCATACCTCATCGGCCGACGACAGCATATCCCGGGTCACGGCGGTTTCATGAACGGCGATGCCTTCACTCGCCAGGATGTCGACCAGCATGTTGCGGGTGATACCGGGCAATTTCTCCCGATCCAGGGGGGGAGTGATGATGTCATTGTCGACGACGACAAAGGCGTTACAAGCCGCGGCCTCGGTAAGCTCATCCTGTTCATTGAACAGCAGCACCTCGTCGGCGCCCGCGCTTACACCCTCCATCATGTGCAGCACATTGCCCAGCAGTGCGACGGATTTGATGTCACATCGCCTCCAGCGTCTGTCGGTCGCAGTTGCGACACGATAGCAGCTTGCCTGTTCAGGACTGCCATCACAGGGCGCATTTACCTCAAATGGGTAGGCAAAAATAGTCTGCGGGATGTCTGCGGGGAATTTGTGGTTGCGAACCATGGAAGCGCCCCGGGTTACCTGAAGATACAAACCCAAAAAGCTGCCCTCGTTGTGCTCCATCAATTGCAGCAGCAACTGTTGCCACTCCTCTTCGGACAGTGGATTGTCCAATTCAATCGCTTTCAAACCCTGATTGAGGCGCTGCATATGACGCTTGAATCCAACCATACGGCCTCCGTAGCTGGGAATGACCTCATAGATGCCATCACCAAACAGAAAGCCCCTGTCCATGGGTGAAATACGGGCGTCCTCCAGAGCAACGAAGTCACCGTTCAAATAAGCCGTCGTCATTGCAGCTCCTCGCCAGCGAGCACTTGTCTTATTGCTTCGATCACTGTCTCTCCAACGGACGCCTGAAAGCCGTCCTCGGTTTCTGTCGGCTGGTGGGTAACCCCATCTACGGCGCCCAACTCAATGCAGCGGCTCAGCAGGGCGCCGCTGTCCAGCCAGTCAAGTATAGGGCGAGCGCGTAGGGCTTCGGCAATGGCTATCACTGCATAGGCACCCCAATTGGAAACATCGGCAATAACCAGTTCATCACAGCCGACCCGGTCCGTTTTGATGTTCAAAGACTCAAGAACTGGTCCAGCCCGCCCCATGCCAGCCTCATTGCCCCCGTCACCGATGGCAATGACAGGACAGGTGGCCAGTTCCAGCAGCGGTTCAACAGGCCGGCATTCGGCACTGATATCGACTCCGGCGATATTGTAGAAGCGACCGTCTTCAGCTGCTCCCGGCCGTTCGATGACGATAATCATGGACGGCGTGAGATCCAGCAGCAGCGCCTCGGATTCCGCTCGGGCGCCCTCATAGTCGAAGCTGTTGAGGGTCCAGGTTCGCACTGCGGCACCGAGAGCGCCGGTTAACCGCTCACCCGCGAGAATCCAGGGTCTGGCACCAATGGATTCCAGAAAATGATAGAGCGCAAAAGCACCCGGTGGCCCGTCGGTCTCAAAGGTGCCGCCAACCGGAAAGCCGGTGCATACGATGACATTGCCCGAGGCTGCGACCAGGGTTTGGGCGGCGCGCAGGCAATAACCGGGTTCAAGGTGATGCCTGACCCGGGCCATACCCCGCGGGTTCCTGGCGACCAACAAGGTTTCTATGGCGGCGCTGATGGAGGTGCTGGTCACGACACACCCCACAGCTGTTCCAGGGCGCTGAGATGGGTCTCCTCGTAGTGCCTGGCAAGCCATACCAATTGCTCGGCCTCGGTGATCGTGACCTCCTGAAACTTTACCTTGATCCCGGGACGGCTTTGGCCCAGCAGGGCGCAGTCAGCAGGCAGGACAACACCCATCTGGGGGTAGCCCCCCATGGTCTGTCGATCGTTGAGCAGCACAATGGGTTTGCCATCGGGCGGCACCTGAATGGAACCAAGGCAGGTGGCTTCGGATCGGAGCTGGCTGAGTCCGGTTTTAAGTCGAGCCCCATCAAGGGGGACCGCCATGCGATTGGCCGCTCCAGTGACCGCATAAGTTTCGGTGGTCAGATTGTTTCTGCAGGCAGAGTCCACTTGCTCGTACTGGAAACCAGGGACATATCGCAGGGTCAGCACACGGTCGGCCGGCGGCTCGCCCCGAGTTGGGGCACACACTCGGCCTCGCACGTTATGATGGCTGGAGTGCGCCACTGGGGACTGACCGATTGGCAGCACATCCCCGTTTTCCAGTCCGCGGCCCATCAGCCCTCCCAGGGACTCGCGCACGACCGTACTCCGGCTTCCCAGCACCGGGGGGGTATCTATACCTCCCCTGACCGCCATGTAGGTATAGGTGCCTGTCCGACTGGCGCCAACGTCAATGGCGCAGCCTGCCGCGACATTAATAGGTTGCTCCATGTCTTGCCCTTCGCCATCGACTTGGATCGGCACCGAGGCGCCGTAGAAGGCCACCGTGGCCTGTTCGCGTAGGGTCAGCTGCATCCCTGCGAGCACAATTTCCAGCCCTGCCAGGCTATCCGGGTTGCCCACTAACCGATTGGCGCATTGCAGGGCGAAACCGTCGACAGCCCCGCCCGTTGTGATCCCCTGACCCAGAAAACCGGTACGGCCCAGGTCCTGCACGGTGACCAGCAGCCCAACGCCGGTGACCTCGATACCGGTCAAACCTGCCCCCCCAACTCGACAAAGCGATCTTTGTCGATCGGTTTAAAGCTGACCCGATCACCTACAGCTATCAAGGCCGGCGGTGACTTGGACAGATTGAAGAGTTCCAGGGGGCACCGCCCGATCAGACGCCATCCTCCGGGTGAAGCACTGGGATAGACCGCAGTTTGCCGGTCGGCCAGAGCAACACTTCCGGCCGGTACCGCTCGTCGCGGTGTGGCCAGCCGTGGCACGGTCAACGGTTCAGGGGTATCCCCCAGGTAACAGAATCCCGGTGCAAAGCCGGTGGCGTAGGCGTTATACACCTGAGAACAATGCATCTCCACGACGCCTTCGACAGATAGATCGCAGAGCTCGGCCACCTCGGCCAGATCCTGCCCGGAGGTCTCGGAATACCACACAGGGAGATCAATCTGCCGGCCGGGTAGTGGCTGGGCGGATGGGTCGGCGCCCAGTTTTTCAATGGTGGCAACGAGTCGATCCCTGGTCAGTATCGACGGATCGAAAAAGATCGTCAGGGTTTGATAACCCATCACGCAATCGCTGATGCCCTCGGGGTGGCATTTGAAGAGGCGATTACGAAACTGCAGCAGGCTCGCGGTGACCGCGGGACTGGGTGAGTCGTCATGGCTCAGCCTGAGACCATTAACACCGGCGTAACTCCAGTGCACGGTTCAGTCCGGCGGCGCCTGTAATGCCGCCCTGATGGCGGCCAGGATCTCTACCGCTGCCGGGGTGTCTCCGTGCACGCAAAGGGTATCGGGAACAATGCTGAGCTTGTGGCCTTTGACGCTACGTAGGTTGCCGGCAGCTATATCTGCCGCCTGTTTTACCGCAGTGTCCAGGTCCAGCAAGGCGTTGGGTTTGCCCCTGGGTACCAGATAGCCCGCACGGGTGTAGCCTCTATCGGCGAAGGCTTCAAACCGCAGGCCCAGGCCGTAGCCAAAGGCCAATTCGACCGCGCGTTTATCTTTGGGAGTGGCGAGCATCATCAGATCAAGTGACCGGTACCAGGAGGCTACGGCATTCATCACTGTTTCCAGCAGCTCCCGATCCACCAGCATATCGTTGTAAAGGGCGCCGTGGGGCTTCACATAAGCGACCTTTGTCCCTATGGATCTGGCCATGCCGTCCAGGGCAGAAATCTGGTAGTGAATGGCGTCGACGAGCTCCTGACCGCGAAGCGCCATCGAACGACGGCCAAAACCCTGTAAATCCGGATAGGCCACGTGGGCGCCGATTTCAACTCTGTGCTTTTTGGCCAGCGCCAGTGTCTCTCTCATCACCGACGGGTCGCCTCCGTGAAACCCGCAGGCAATATTGGCGCAGTCTATGAGGGGCATAACTGCCTCGTCGCAGCCCATTTTCCAGGCGCCAAAACTCTCACCGAGGTCGCAGTTGATCTTAATTGGCCTGTGGAGGGTGTTTTTACGGCTCTTGCGCCGAACGACTCTTTTGACAGCTTTCACAGTATCGCGAGCCCCGCATTTGTTTTATCGGTTACCAGCATATGGCCCGGGCTGTGGGTAAAGGCCAGCGGCAGTTTAGCCTGTTCCAATGCCACTTGGGGTGTCACGCCACAGGCCCAGAATACGGGCACCTCTCCTGGGGCCACCGATACCGGGTCACCAAAATCGGGAGTGGACAGATCAGGAATTCCAATCTGTGAGGGGTCGCCAAAATGCACCGGTGCCCCGTGTACCGACGGGAAGCGGGTACATATTTGAATGGCTCGAATGGCATTTTTGGGGGTCATGGGCCGCATGCTGACGACGAGCTGACCCGAGAACGGGCCCGCCGATTGGCATTGCTGGTCGGTGCGATACATGGGCACGTTGACGCCTTCCGTAATATTGCGGATTTCAAGGCCATCGGCGATCAATGCCTCCTCAAAGGAAAACGAGCAGCCCAGGGCAAAGGCCACGAAGTCATCGCCCCAGGCGTCGCCAATATCAAGCGGTTCATCAACCAGTTGCCCCGACTCCCAGCGACGATAGCGGGGGCAATCGGTGCGCACGTCGATATTGACCCCGAGTTCCGGCAGGCTGGTATCACCGGGTGCCGGGCTTCTGGCTAGCAGCGGGCAGGGCTTGGGGTTGCGATGGCAGAATTCGGCGAAGTCGCTGGCATATTTTTCCGGCACCACGACCAGATTGCACTGCACATAGCCCGGGGCAAGGCCGGTGGTCGTGCCGCAAAAGCCGCCGGCGCTTGCCATGGCTCTGATCTGCGCTGGCGGTGTCTCAGCGTTAACTTCGCCCGGCTCCACACATTCCTCCCGTGCTTTTCCCCAGGACCGTTCTGTATAGTATGCGCAACATACCATCGGGAGACTATTGATGCCCCACATATCGATTACTGCCGCGGAAACCCCGCATAAACCGGCGTTCATCATGGCCAATTCCGGAGAGATGGTGACCTACGGGCAGCTGGACGAGCGCAGCAATCAGGTTGCCCATCTTCTGAGGACCTGTGGGCTCAAGTCCGGCGATCACATGGCGATGATGCTGGAAAACTGTCGGCAATTTCTTGAAATCACAGCGGGCGCCATGCGAGCCGGCATTGTTTTCACCCCGATCAGTACGCACCTGAAGGAGGATGAAACGGCATACATCCTGGAGAACTGCGGTGCGGACCTGTTTATTGCCTCCCACAGTCTTGCCGGTGTGGCCGGCAGGATTCTGGCCCACAATACCGGGGTACAACATTTTTACATGGTTGGCGGTATCGAGGCGGGGTTTCAAAGCTGGGAAGAGGCTGTTGATGGCCTGCCCATGACGCCCATTGATGACCAGGCGATGGGAACCGCGATGCTGTACTCCTCGGGCACCACTGGCAAGCCGAAAGGGGTTTTCAACCCGCCACTGAACGATCTGTTTGATGAGCCGCTGCCCCTGACCCTGTCCCTGGGAGCAGCCTTTGGCTTTGGCAGCGAGACGACTTACCTCTCGCCAGCGCCGCTCTACCACGCAGCGCCTCTGCACTACAACCTGGTGGTACTGGACTCGGGTGGCACCTCCATCATCATGGAGAAATTTGATGCGGTTCGATCCCTGGAACTCATTGAGGAGCACAGGGTAACCCATAGCCAATGGGTGCCTATCATGTTTGTTCGTATGCTCAAGTTGCCAGAGGCCGAGCGCGCAAGATTCGATACCAGTTCCATGCAGGTGGCGATCCACGCCGCTGCACCGTGCCCGATTGATGTGAAGGAACAGATGATCGAGTGGTGGGGCCCGGTCATCGTAGAGTATTACTCATCCAGTGAAGCGGCCGGCTTTACCATTATCGATTCCGAGGACTGGCTGAAGCACAAGGGCTCGGTCGGTCGTCCGCTGTTTGGTGTTCCCCACATAGTTGACGACGCTGGTCAGGAACTGCCACCGGGCGAAGTGGGCACCATCTGGTTTTCAGACATTGCCAGCAAGTTTGAGTACCACAACGAGCCCGGCAAGACCGCTGAGGCCTACAATGAGCAGGGTTGGAGTTCCGTTGGTGATATGGGGTACCTGGACGAGGAGGGGTATCTGTACCTCACGGACAGGAAAAACTTCACCATCATCTCGGGGGGAGTCAACGTCTACCCGGCTGAGATTGAAAATCTGCTTATCAACCATGACAAGGTGGCCGATGTCGCCGTATTTGGTGTTCCCTGTGATGAATTTGGCGAGGCGGTTCAGGCCGTTGTGCAGCCCGCTCAATGGACTGATGCCACTGATGAGACCGCCCTCGAACTGCTGGACTGGCTACGGGAGCGTCTGTCTCACATCAAAATCCCCCGAGGTCTCGATTTCATGGAGCAGCTGCCGCGGATGGACAACGGCAAGTTATACAAGCGTCATCTGATGGAGGCGTATCGAAACCGGGACGGCTAGCCGGTTGGGTGTCGCCACGACATGCCTTGCTGCCGTTGTGGGGTGGGGCATCGCATCGCACCTGCTGCCACCGGGGCCCAGGTCCCAGATATGTTCATTTCACTGGTCTGGGTGGCGGCGTAAAGCGCTGACAGAGCACGGGCCGCCTAAAGTCAATTATCTGAAGTTTGGCTTTCATATATACCCTCAAGTCATTGATTTTATTTGTATAAAAACGCTTTAAAGCGTTCTGGCTTGGTGCAAATAAAAACCCCTAACGGTGTACCTCAGCAGGCATCGGTACTAAGCTTACGGCCGACACTATTAGGGGTTCGAGGTAAGGGATGACAAAAAGAAATAACACGATTGTTATGAGCGTTCGATGTCACAGGAAGGCAAAAACTCAGCG
>JAAXJC010000068.1 GCA_012270045.1 Luminiphilus sp. | reverse complement strand
CTTCCAACCGTGCCCGGGGCTCGGGGCGCACGTCCTGTACCACACCAGGTGGCCAGCAACAGTGCCGGCGACCGCCGCACCTCCCCGGGGTCAGGCTGTCTTGGACTGCTCCCTGCTTCGCTCATTCAAGCTCCGAAATGGTCGTAACCCGACTGACCGCCGGGCATATAATCGCACTCTACGCCGTCACCGGTAACAAATTCTCCTACCGGCGTCAGGTGCGCAGGCAGTTCAACGCCAACAGGCACTGCAACAGCCAGTTCATAGTCATCCCCCCCGGCAAGGGCCCAGTCCAGACGCTGTTGACGGTTGACGGTCGCCAGCGGCGCAGAGAAGGGCAAACGGCTGCTATCCAGCCGACAGCCCAGCCCGGATGCCCGGGCCAGGTGGCCCACATCGGCGAGCAGGCCATCGGATATGTCGATGGCCGCAGTGGCGTTGTCCCGCAACCAGCCGGCCCAGTCCAGGCGTGGGGTCGGTTGGTAAAAGCGGTCCTCAAGGAACTGCTCCTGGTCAGAGGTCAGGGTGTGGTCTGGATCCCAGAGCCCCGAGACCAACGCCAGCCCGGCGGCGGCGTCGCCCAGGGTGTGTGTAACACAGAGCCGGTCGCCTGGCCTTGCGCCGCCGCGGCCCAGGGCGCGGCCGGCAGGCACTGTACCGTTCACCGTTACCGTCACACTCAGGGGACCACGGGTTAAGTCACCACCCACCAGCGGCAGGGAAAACTGCTGCACAGCTTTCGCCAAGCCCTGGCTAAAACTATGTAACCAGAGCTCGTCCGCGGAGGGCAGAGTCAGCGCGATGGTCATCGCCAGGGGTTCCGCCGCCATCGCTGCCAGGTCACTGGTCGCAGTACCAATGGCCCGTGTGGCAATGTGCTCAGGCAGGGTCAGTTCAGGAAAGTGCGTGCCCTCGACCAAAGCATCGGTAGACACCACCAGTTCCGTGTTCGGGGGCAAATTGAGTACCGCAGCATCGTCGCCTACCCCCAGTGTCACCTGGGGCCCTGCACCATAGAGGGACAGATAGCGCTGGATGAGCTGAAATTCCCTACCCATGAGGGGCCATCAGTCAGGCCTCGGCTGTTATTTCAACCTGGCGATATTCCCGGGCCAAGCGATCGAGGACACCGTTGATATAACGAAAGCTGTCGGTCGCTCCGAATTTTTTTGCCAGTGCTACAGCCTCGTTAATCACCACCCGATAGGGCACGTCAATGCGCTCCTGAAGCTCAAAGGCCCCCAAACGCAGCAGGGCTCGCTCCACCGGATCAAGCTCATCCAAAGGTCGGTCCAGCAAGGGCGCAAAGCTGTGATCCAGAGCCTCGGCCCGCTCCACCACACCGGTCAACAAAGCACGGTAGTAATCGCCGTCGACGTGGGAGAAATCGTTGTCGACCCTGAATTCGGCTTCGATCTCAGCCAGGTTGGCCTGGGTCATTGACCACTGATACAGCCCCTGCAGCGCAAAGTGGCGTGCCTTCCTGCGCTGTGCTGCCAGTGTATTTACCGACCCCATGGCCTCAGGCGTCCAGTGCGGAGGCCAAACTCACCATTTCCAGAGCACTGAGTGCCGCCTCAGCGCCTTTATTACCCGCTTTGGTGCCCGCCCGTTCGACGGCCTGTTCTATGGAATCAACCGTCAAAACCCCAAAGGCTATGGGCTTGCCACTGTCCATCTGCACCTGGGCCAGACCCTTGGTGCATTCACCAGCGACGTACTCAAAATGTGGCGTGCCACCCCGAATCACAGCACCGAGGGCGATAATTGCATCGCAATCATCCCGCCCGGCAACCTTCTGGCAGACCACGGGAATTTCAAAGGCACCCGGCACCCGAATGATGTGCATCTGTTCATCGGCGATACCGTGCCGACGCAGGGCATCGATGGCGCCCTCCAGCAGGTGCTCGACCACGAAACTATTCCAGCGTGCCACCACCAGCACATAGCGTCCCTGGTTGGGTCCCAGGGTGCCTTCCGTTGTCTGTATGCCCTTGCAGCTCATGATGCTCTCCTAAACGATTTCCCGCCCGTCACCGGGGCGCAACAAACTTGACCACTTCAAGACCGAACCCCGCCAGCGCATTGTACTTCAGCGGCGCACCCAACAGTTCAATTCTACCGACACCCAGATCGTTGAGAATCTGGGCTCCCAGCCCGATGGATGCATAGCCTGCCTGGGGTGTCTCGGACTCCACGGGAGGCAGGCCGAACAGCCGGTCCACGCTTGCCAACAATTCAGTGGGTGTTTCCGGTCGGGATATCAGCACCAGCACACCCCGATCCGAAGCCGCCACCTCTGCCAGGCTGCTGTCAAAACGCCAGGTGGGCTGTCCCTCCAGGGTCGTACCGACCAGGTCCCTCAGGGCCGAGGTCACATGCACCCTGACCACGGTAACGTCTTCATGCCGCAGCTCACCCTTGCTCAGGGCCATATGCAGGGTACCCTCGTTGGTTTCCCGGTACACCGTCAGGTCAAATTCGCCATGGCCGGTCTGTACCTTGCCCTTGCGTACCTGTTCGATGGTGCCTTCCGTTGTCAGCCGGTGGTGAATCAGCTCGGACACCCGCCCCACTGGCAAATCATGGGCCACGGCAAACGCCTCCAGGGCATCCCCCCGGGCCATATTGCCGTTGCCATCCAGTACCTCGGTAAAGACGGCGGCGGGGAACAGGCCCGCCAGGGCGGCCAGGTCTGTCGTAGCCTCTGCCCGGTCCACCCGACTCAGAAGCCCGCCGGCCTCGGCTGCGATGGGGAAAATATGCCCGGGCTGAACCAGATCGGCAGCAACCGTCTGGGGAGCCACGGCAACGCGAACCGTATGGGCCCGATCCCGGGCGGAGATGCCGGTCTCAATGCCCTCGGCGGCCTCTATGGACAGTGTGAAGGGTGCGGCATCTCCCCTCCCCTCAACCATCAGCGGCAGGTGCAGGTAGTCACAGCGCTCCCGGGTCAGGCCCAGGCAAATCAGGCCTCTGGCCTGGCGCGCCATAAAGGTAATGTGGCGATCTTCGCAAAGCTCAGCCGCGACGGTGACTATTCCCGTAACACCGCCAGCACTGTCCTCCAGCAACAGGAGCACCATGTGGCCATGACGGAGATCACTGATCAGGCTCTGGGGGTCGCGGTAATTGACGGACTCAGTCATTGATAAACCCCGAAGCCCGCAAGGTATCCATGGACAGGGGCGCCGATGTCGCGGCCTCGTTGCCCTGCAACAGGCGCTCCAGATAGCGCGCTATGACATCCACCTCAAGATTGACCCGACTGCCCTCACGGTATTCGCTGAACACCGTTTCATCGAAGGTCTGGGGAATGATGTTGAGCTCAAATTCACAGCCACGCACGGCGTTTACGGTCAGACTGGTACCGTCCACGGTAATACTGCCCTTCTGTGCTATGTAGCGCGACAGTTCTGCCGGCGCTGACATGACATAGCGCCAGGAACGGGCGTCCCGGGACACGGAGCAGACCGTACCAACGCCGTCGACATGGCCGCTGACAATGTGCCCGCCAAGACGGGAGGTTGGAGTCAGTGATTTTTCCAGATTGACCCTATCCCCGGGTTCACGGTCTCCCAGGGTTGTCAGGTTCAGGGACTCCACGGAGACATCGGCCCAGTAGCCGTCCCCGGGTAATCCGGTCACCGTCAGGCAAACCCCACTGGTTGCGATACTGTCACCAATCGCAACGTCCGCCAGGTCCAGCTTGCCGGTGCGAATGCGCAGGCGCAGGTCGCCACCACGGGGCTCCATGGCAGCAATCTCTCCGACAGCCTGAATGATTCCTGTAAACACAACTCAAGTTCCTGTTAGCAAGGACGCAATGATACGCAGATCTGGGCCGAGAGGACTCACCTCCCGATAGGCCAATTGGATGCCCTCCGCCAGCTCTTCCATCACGACGTCCAGCAGCGGTTGGGCGGTCCTGCCCAGTAATACGGGCGCCTGGTATATGACCAACTCATCAACCAGCCCCGAGCGCATAAAGGCCCCCGCCAGAGTCGATCCTGCTTCAACGAGGATCTCATTCGCGCCGGCCTCCCCCAGGGCCTGCAACACCCCCCGCAGGTCCAGCCCCGAGTCACCGTGGGCCACGACCTTGTGCTCTGCCCCCGATGGCCCGCTGTAGCCCGCCGCTGTAAACACGGTTGTTTTGCCGCCGTCCTGCAGTATCCGGGCAGCGACGGGGGTCCGGCCGCAGCTATCCAGAACAGCCCGATCAGGCGTCCGGTGCAGCGCCCGCTGCAGCTCGTCACCTGCCAGACCCAGTTCAGCTGACCTGACGGTCAGGGAACAGTCGTCGGCAAGCACCGTCCCTATGCCGGTGAGGATGACAGAGCTCGCGGCTCTGAGGCGCTGCACATCGCTTCGTGCCTCCGCCCCGGTGATCCACTGGCTCTCACCCGAGGCCATCGCGGTACGGCCATCCAGGGAGCAAGCCAGTTTCAGCCGCACGCGCCCCCAACCCCGCTGCATGCGCAGTAAAAACCCTGCCAGTTGCCAGGCGGCCTGCCGGGCGCCGACGCCTACCGTCACCGCTATCCCCGCCTCCCGCAGGCGCGCAATGCCGGCGCCAGCGACTCTGGGATCGGGGTCCTCAATAGCTATCACCACTCTGGCTACGCCGGCGGCGATCAGCGCCTCAACACAGGGGCCGGTGCGACCCTGGTGAGCGCAGGGCTCCAGGGTCACGTAAACAGTGGCGCCCTTTGCGGAGGAACAGTCTCCCAGGGCCATAATTTCGGCATGGGCCTGTCCCGCAGGCTGGGTGAAGCCCCGGCCCAGCACCTGATCCCCGGACACGACAAGACATCCCACAGCGGGATTGGGTGAGGCCCAGAATCGTCCCTTGTCCGCCTCGGCAAGGGCCTCTGCCATGAAGTCCTCATCCCTGGGGGCTGGCGAAGATCCAGTCACGGGTCTGCGGGGGGTTCCGCCTCCAAACTTTCGATCGCATCCCTGAACTCAGCGAGATCCTGGAAGCTTCGGTAGACCGATGCGAAACGCACGTAGGCAACCTGATCCATGGCTTTGAGGGCTTCCATCACCTGGCTGCCCACCTCGCTGGAGGGCAATTCACGCTCTCCAGTCGCGCGCAGCTGGTGCTTGATATGGGTAATCCAGTTCTCAATTTCTTCGACCGAGACGGGACGCTTTTCAAGTGCACGCAGCAAGCCCCCGCGCAGCTTTTCCTCATCGAAGGGCTCGCGGCTGCCGTTCTGCTTGATGATACGGGGCATGACCAGTTCCGCGAGCTCATAGGTCGTAAAGCGCTCCTTGCAGCCCAGGCATTCCCGTCGGCGCCGCACCTGGTTACCGTCGGCTACCAGGCGAGAATCAATCACCTTGGTCTCGTCGATGGCGCAAAAAGGGCAGTGCACGGCTGTGGCCTAGCGCCTGTAGACCGGCAGGCGACCGCAGATCTCCAACACCTTGGCACGTACCGCAGGAATCACGGTATCGCCGGTTCCGGTTTCCAGCGATGCCAGTACGTCACAAATCCAGTGGGTAAGATCCCGGGTGTCATCCTCCACAAAGCCACGGGTGGTGATGGCGGGAGTGCCAAGCCTCAGTCCCGAAGTGACAAAGGGTGACCTCGGGTCGTTCGGCACTGCGTTTTTGTTCACTGTAATGTAGGCCTCGCCCAGGGCCGCGTCAGCGTCCTTGCCCGTATAGGACTTGCCGATCAAATCGAGCAGCATGAGATGGTTGTCCGTGCCGCCGGAGACAATTTTGTGCCCCCGCTCCATGAACGTGCTCGCCATGGTCTGGGCGTTTCTGACTACCTGCTGCTGATAATCGACGAACTGCGGATCCATGGCCTCTTTAAAAGCCACGGCCTTGGCCGCAATCACGTGCATCAGAGGCCCACCCTGGGCGCCGGGAAAAACTGCGCTGTTCAGCTTTTTGTGCAGGGTTTCGTCCCCGTTGGCGAGAATAATGCCACTGCGGGGGCCGCGCAGGGTCTTGTGGGTGGTGGAGGTCACCACATCGGCATAGGGCATGGGTGAGGGATACACACCGGCGGCCACCAGCCCGGCCACGTGGGCCATATCCACCAGCAGGTAGGCTCCAACACTGTCGGCGATATCCCGGAATTTCGACCAATCCATGGTTCGGCTATAGGCAGAAAAGCCACCAATAATCATTCGAGGCTGGTGTGCCTCGGCCATCGCCTGCAGCTCGTCGTAGTCAATCAGACCGGTGTCATGGTTGATGCCGTATTGCACCGCCTTATAAATCTTGCCGGAAAAATTGACCGACGCGCCGTGGGTCAGGTGGCCCCCGTCCGCCAGGCTCATACCCATGACCGTGTCACCGGGCTCGAGCAGCGCGTGATAAACCGCAATATTGGCGCTTGAACCCGAGTGGGGCTGAACATTGGCGTAGGCGGCACCGAACAGCTCTTTCGCCCTGGCAATGGCGAGGTCCTCGGCGACATCAACAAATTCGCAGCCCCCGTAGTAGCGCTTACCGGGGTAACCCTCGGCATACTTGTTGGTCAGTACCGACCCCTGGGCCTCAAGCACCCGGGGACTGGCGTAGTTCTCGGAGGCAATAAGCTCAATATGCTGCTCCTGCCTCAGGTTCTCGGCGCTCATCGCCTGCCAGAGATCAGGGTCAAAGGTCGCAATGGAGTCGGCGCCCTGTTCCAGGAAGCCCGTGGGCTGGGGTGCGGCTTGGTTCATAGTCACTGTCCTGAATTAAAAGGTTCGCTGTGGGTCGGATAAAAGGTCTGGGGCGCCAAGTCTACCCCAGCTACAGCGGGGCGGTCAGCAGCGCGGCATAGTCCGGGGCAGCATGGCCGTGCGCAGTACCTGCCCGGGGCCCCTTGGCAGGTCACCGCCCCCGTTTTTCTGCCAACAATGTTATTGGGGCTATGATCCTGTTACGGCGGCATACGGCTTCGGATCCACGCCCTGGCCGGGGATAAACGCCACGGCTCGCCCTGAGCCTGCCGTCCCACAGCCGCTATTTCACATTGTCCCCAGTATAAAGGCTGGCCCAGCGAGGCCGCCTGCTGGTGAAAGGAGCAGCCAACCCCTCACGATCTCTGGACGGACTGCCGACGGTAATCGTCAACGTCGATGCACCGGGCTGTCGACCATGGTAGCCGGGCATAATGGCAAGCCTGGCGGAGGTCAACGGCCAGGGTTCAACCGTCGAGCAGTCAGCAACTTCCGGGCGCGCCGCCCTGAGGCTCCCTTTTGTCTTGCTACCACCAGACCGTATAAAAAAATACCAGCAGGCTGGTGACCACCACGGCGGCGCCATTGAAGCCTGCAGAGGTAGCAAAACTCACTCCCGAGGGCTGCAGGAAGCCGGGCTGGGGTTGGGGGCGCAACAGGGACCAGATCACGGCGATGGCAACGCAGGACAGGAACACAACACCGACCCGGTCAATAAAAGGCAGGGTGGGTAGCAGCAGTTTCATCGCCAGAGACAGCACCGCAGAGGCGACCGCCGCCAACAACGCCCCGGTGGCAGTGGTCTTGGCCCAAAACATGCCCAGCAAAAAGATGGCGACGATACCGGGGGTAAAGAAGCCCGTGAATTCCTGAATGTACTGAAACGCCTGATCGAAATTTCCCAGCAGCGGCTTGGCCGCCAACATGGCTATCGCCATAGCCACCAGGGCCGTCACCCTGCCACTGAACACCCGGTTACGCTCCAACCATTCCGGGGACGCCAGGGAGGGCAACAGGTCGACCGTGAAAATCGTTGAAATGCTGTTACACATCGATGCGAGGGAAGAGACGATCGCGGCCAACAGGGCTGCAAATACCCGGCCTTTAATGCCCGCGGGTAACAGGGCCATGGCCGAGGGGTAGGCCTGGTCCGGAGCCGCGAGATTCGCATTCAGGGCAAACATGGCAATGCCCGGGAGCACGACAATCAGCGGCATCAGCAGTTTCAGGAACGCTGCAAAGGCAATCCCTTTCTGCGCCTCAGCAACGCTTTTGGCCGCCAGAGCACGTTGGATAATGTATTGATTGAAGCCCCAGTAGGATACGTTCATCACCCACATGCCACCGATCAGCACGGACAACCCGGGCAAGCTCATGTAGTGGGGGTGATCCGGGGCCAGAATCATGTCAAACCGATCGGGCACGGTCTCCATCAGGGTGACAAACCCGTCCACGACGCCAGCACCCCCCGACACCTTCTCCAGCAGGATCACTGCAATCATCAAACCCCCTGCCACCAGCAGCACCACCTGGATAATGTCGGTCAGAGCCACCGCCTTCAGCCCCCCGTACAGTGAGTAGGAGACCGCGAACGCTCCCAACAGGACCAGGGCCAGGGTCAGGTCCACCCCCGCCACTGTGTTGGTAGCGAGCGCGCCCAGCCACAAGATGGAGGTTAGGTTGACGAACACGTAGACACCCAGCCAGAAGCAGGCCATAACAATGCGCACGCGATGGTCATAACGCTGCTCAAGAAACTGGGGCATCGTGTAGATGCCTGTTTTCAGGAACACGGGCAGCAGGAATTTACCCACCAGAATCAAGGTGATTGCCGCCATCCATTCGTAGGAGGCAATCGCCAATCCAATGGCATAGCCCGAGCCCGACATGCCGATGATCTGCTCAGCAGAAATATTGGCCGCAATCAGGGAGGCGCCGATTGCCCACCAGGGCAGAGCCTTACCTGCCAGGAAATAGTCCGAGGCATCCTTTTCGTGTCCCGGCTTTTCCCGGGACACCCACTGGGCCAGGCCAAACAATGCCAGGGCATAGAGGACAACAATGCTGAGATCCACTGTGGATAGCATGGGCTACATTCCCCCCGCCAGCGCCCCAGCCGTGTCAGACCTGGGGCATCGCATAACAAGGGCGTCATCGGCGACTTCTGAGATGGTGACCTCGGCGAGGTCCATAGAAAACCGCCCACTGGTGCTGACCAGAAAAGGCACATCAACTCTGCCCAGGTTTGTGCCGGCTGCCTTGAAGCAGTCGAGACTGACGGCCAGGCGATGCCACTCATTTACCTCAAGCCCATTGAGTGGTTCGGTGACATCAATGGCGCCGCTGCAGGGCCAGGTGCAATCCATGCGCAGGGTGACCTCACCTTCGGGTATTTCGCCCAACCTCAACTCCATCAGCAATACCCCGCCATTATGCGCCATGTCGGTGAGATTGATGGCCGTATCGGAGCGGAAATAGACCTGGCTGGGGCGCCCCTCATCGCCGGACCAGCGAATCCGTCTGGCATCTTCCTGCACCTGATAATCGATCACGGACACGGTCAGCTGATCATCGAGAGTGCTGCCTCCGCGGGGGCCACTGGCGACAGCCCAATCAAGCTCGTTACCCAGATAGAGCTGCCAGGGCCCCCTGGGCCCGCCCGCGAAAACCGGCCGGTCTGTGCTTATCGGCTGCCCCAGCGTCTCCTCGTGCAGGGCCGCAACCGTCACCTGACTACTGGAATCGAGGCCATAACCAATCGGGAAAGCGGCGGTCGAGACCGGCAATTCCCGATCGTCAGGATTGATGTCGTTAGCTGGCCACGGCATGGGCAGGCGGCCCAGAAATTCGTACTGGACCTCGCCATCCGGAGCTCTCAGCAATACATCGGCAATCCCCCCGCCCTCGCTGCCCGGCAACCACGCCGCTACAAAAGCCTGGGATGCATTCATTTCCCGGTTCACCCACAAAGGTCGACCGGATAAGAGGATGGAGACCACCGGCAGACCCTGCTCCTGGTATTGGGTCAGCATTTCGAGATCAACAAAGTCGGGCTGCTGCCATGCCAGGGTGGAAATATCCCCCTGCATCTCGGCATAGGGTCGCTCGCCGTAAACAGCTATCACCGCGTCAATGGACACGTCCTCGGGCACCGATCCAGCCAGGTAGACCCTGCCGCCCGCGGCCTCGATCTGCTGCTGCAGCCCGGAGAAGATTGATGTGCCCACTGGAAAGTCAGCGTTGCTGTTGCCGGTGCCTTGCCAGCTGATGGTCCAGCCTCCAGATTGCATGCCGATATTGTCAGCGCCCGGCCCGGTAACGAGATAGTTGCCCCCCGGATCCAGGGGCAGCAGCTGTTGTTCATTCTTCAGCAACACCAGGGACCGACGGACGGCGTCCCTGGCGAGGGCCCGGTGCGGGGCACTGCCGACCTGATCACGGTAGGCGGACGCAACCTTCGATGGCAGTCCCCGGTCCATCAGTCCAGCGGCAATTTTAGCAGTGAGGATACGGTGCACAGCCTCGTCTATACGCGCCATTGGGATCGCTCCGGACTGCACCTGAAAAATCAGGTTGTTGATCGCAGCACGCCAGTCCTCGGGCACCATCACCATGTCTATGCCCGCATTGATCGCCTGGGGACAGCTGGCGTCGGTGCATCCCTCTACCTCACCGATACCGTTCCAGTCACTGACCACAAAGCCCTCAAATCCAAGCTGACCACGCAGCACCTCGGTCAGCAGATGTTTGTTGCCGTGCACCTTGTCGCCATTCCAGCGATTGAAGGAGGCCATAACCGTCATGACCCCCGCATCAATGGCGGGCCCGTAACCGGCACCGTGCACGCTCAGCAGGGTTTCGAGGGGTAATCGGGTATCGCCCCTGTCATCGCCGGTATGGGTACCACCATCGCCGACAAAGTGTTTGGCCGTGGCGACCACGCCCTCGGCCTGCATGGCCTCGACCATCCCCCCGGCGTAGGAGGCCACCAGCGCCTCGTCAGAACTGTAGGACTCGTAGGTACGGCCCCAGCGAAAATCCCTGGCGACAGCCACCGTGGGAGCAAAGATCCAGTCTATGCCGGTTGCCTTGACCTCCCTGGCCGTAGCGGCGCTGATGGACGCGACCAATTCGGGATCCCGGGCCGCACCCAAACCAATATTGTGGGGGAAAATGGTGGCGCCAATTACATTGTTGTGACCGTGGACCGCATCGGTGCCCCAAATGATCGGAATACCTGCATTACCGCCACTGGTATCGATGGAGGCCCGATAGTAGTCATCGGCCACCCGCAGCCAGTCGTCAATCGACGCGTGTTTATTGCCATCTGGAAACGAGCCACCGCCGTTGAGAACACTGCCCAGTCCATACCGGCGCACATCCTCTGCAGTGACCTCAGAAATCTCACCCTGAATCATCTGACCCACTTTCTGCTCCAGGGTCATGGTTTTCAGCAGTTCAGCGGCGGCGGCCTCAGGACTTCCGCTCTGGTACGCACCCGTGTCGGCAGCAGACTGTGGGTCAGAGCAGCCGGCGAGTACCAGCCCCATAACAGAAGCCACGGCGAGGCCTGCGGCACGGAATACGTTCATCATTATTGCTATAACCAAATTCGTTGTAATCGCGACAGCGCACCGAACCCGCTGCTCCCCGATTCCAGCCTATTTCCGCGTTGTCACCCCGACTAGCCGGATTCGACAGGAGGGATAAAAGCCACGGCAGACCGGATTCCCTATCAGGCCTCTCGACAGTAGTGGTCAATAAACCGCTGGTGCTCGGGCAACTGGCTGACCAGACGCTCTACCGAACCATGAATCCCGCCCAGGAAGTCACGGAGTTCCTGCTCTTCCATCATGTTGACGATGGGGTGGTATTGCTCCGGGTAAAGCCCCTGTCCCAGCATCACCTGGGTCCAGGAATTTTCCCCAAACAGCTCGGTAGGCACTTTGAATACCCGCCCCGTCTCCTTGAACAGGTCGATACGGTGCTGCAGTGATTCGGGGATTTCCATAGTTCGACAATGGCGCCAGAACGGCGTGTCGGTGCGCTCAGTAACGTGATAGTGCAGGATAATAAAGTCCCGAATGTTCTCGATCTCAAATTTCATCTGGTTATTGAATTCGTCGATGTCCGGCTGCCGGACCCCGTCGTAGGGAAACATCTGCATGAAGCGGACAACGCTGCGCTGAATCAAATGGATGCTGGTGGACTCCAGGGGCTCCATGAAACCACTGGACAGACCTACGGCCACGCAGTTCTTCACCCAGTGCTTACGCCGGGTGCCGGTCTGGAATTTTATCGGACGGGGCTCGGTCACCATCTCGCCCTCCAGATTGCCGCGCAGCTTTGCCTCCGCCTCATCCCGGGACCAGAATTTACTGCAATACACCATGCCGTTACCGGTGCGGTGTTGCAGGGGAATGCGCCACTGCCAACCCGCTTCATGGGCGATTGATCGGGTGTAGGGTATGGGCGGCTGGACGTTCTCCGTCTGCACGGCCAGGGCGCTGTCACAAGGCAACCAGTGCTGCCAGTCGTCATAGCCCGCATGCAGGGTTTGCTCGATCAGCAAACCCCTGAAGCCAGTGCAGTCGACGAAGAAATCGCCGTCAATTTGCTGGCCGCTCTCCAGTCGCAGCCCGGATATGAAACCATCCTCCTCATTCTGTAGCACCGATGCGATTTTACCCTCCACTCGAACGGCGCCGTGCTCCTCGGCAATCTTGCGCAAAAAAACCGCGTAGCGGGCGGAATCAAAGTGGTAGGCATAATTCAGGTTCTGGTTGGGCAGCACAGCGAAGCGGTTGTGTTTCGCCGCCTTCCATTCGTTGCAGTATTCACCGAACTCCTTGCTGATACCCAGTTGCTTGCCCTTCAGCCAGAAATGCTGGAAGCCCGCGGCCCAACAATCTTTACCCGTGAAGCCGAATGAATGGATGTAATCCTTGCCCACGTCGTGCCAGTTCTCGAAGGATATGCCCAACTTGAAAGTGCCACCGACCGCCGAAATGAAGTCCTGTTCCTTGATCTTCAACAGTTCATGCAGGGTCAGCAGCGTCGGAATAGTGGCTTCACCCACCCCCACCGTACCGATTTCTTCGGACTCGACCAGCGACACCTTGACCGTTTTACCCAATAGCTTGGCCACCGCTGCAGCCGCCATCCATCCGGCGGTACCGCCTCCAGCGATAACCACATGCCTGATCTTCTGACGTTCCATATGCATTACTCCAAGGGCTCCCTTTCGAAGCTCAAAGCTTTAACCTGTTTAACAATTCTTCCCGCAGTCGTTGCGACTCCTGCAAATTCATTTCACCCAACCAACCCCGAGCGTGTTCAGGAATGTGGGACGACGGCTCGGCATCGAAGACGTAGAAATCCATCAGCCTCTGCCAGGCCCGGCGCTGGGCCTCGGGTAAATGGCGAATAGACAGTATGCCGTGCAGCAGCGCATTGAAGGGCGAGCCAAAGTGCTGGCTGTGTCCCAGCCACCAGTAATTCACCAGCAGGTTACAGTCGGCCAGAGCCTGAACATGATGCCACCACATGCTGGGGATAAAAATGGCATCCCCCGGCGCCAGTTCACACCCCTGGGAGACCGCCAGTGCGTCGCGAAACCGGGGAAACTGCTGAAAATCCGGCGCCTCAAAGTCCACCAGGCTGATGGGCTGACCGGATGGCGTTCGGTCCACCGGACCGACGTAGAGATTGTCAATCTGGTCGGTGGGAAACAGGGTAAACCGTCGCTTGCCGTACACGACACAGGCCATATTGCTGGGAAAGTCGTAATGGGCGGAGACTGTAGTGCGGTTGCCCAGCCAGAAGTTAACAAGCGGTTCGCCCGGCACAGACAGGGCATTGGCCTCAGCGAAGCCGGGCAACCAGCCGGCCACCGGCGTTGAGCCAACGTAGATGGACAGGGGGCCATCATCCGTGGGCGACTGTTGTTCCCTCAGGCGCTGCATGATATCGGCCAGGGGGGCGCTGCCACTGCGGAAATTAAAGCCGTTGAAAGCGTCGTTGTAACCGAACCGTCCACGGGCCTCCGCAGGAGCGACATAGGCTGTTACCGGCTTCTCGGTCCAGAACTTCGACAGGTAACCCTCCAGTTCATCCAGGTTACCCTCAGCGGAGGGTATCGCAGGCCAGCCCGAGACCAGGCCACGCAGCACCAGCGGCTGTTCGCGCTCGAACACCCAATCGGGGATGGCATCGGGCGCGATGCCATCGACCTCCTCAACCGATCTGGCGGCAGTAAGCGTCAAGAGCGGGGAGCCTGGGCCTGCTCTTTCAACCGAATCAGACGGGCCACATTGGACAGGGACGCCAGCATCATAAACAGGGGCATGAGAAACCCACGCTCGGAAAAGTCCGCCAGAGCGTCACCCGGAAGAGCCCGAACCCGGTCTTCGTTGATGGCTGAAAAACCCAGCAGCTGGTTCTTCGATCCATCCGCGAGGGTGATGTCCATCGTAATGGCTTCCACCAGGTCCAGCTCTACCAGAGCCGCCGTGAACTGACGTGTGTGCTCCGCCCCCTCATGTATTTGCTCCAGCAAATCAGCGGTACGTTCAAGATATTCGGTTCTGCCCCCCAGGGGCTGAAACACCGCCTGTCCGTCGGCGCCGCCCGTCACCCGCGGGTGATCGACATCGACACTCAGCAGACGCACCTGCTCACCGTTCTCGGCATGGTGTTGCCCTATGAGGAACGGTCCTTTCCGAAGAAATGCCGGACGGCTCAGGGCGGTCCAGCGGCTGTCTTCCAGAAAGAGATTCTCCCCGGACTCAAAGCCCAGCAGCACCACGGGAATCAGGCCATCCTGCTGGGTAGCCTGGAGCATGATGGGGAAGTCGCTCTGTAAATCCCGAAATTCAAAGGTATAGGCGGGACAGTTGTGGATGCCATCGCCAAACTCGGCGCCGCAGGCTTCGCTGACCCTGAGGTCCTTGTGGTCTACGTTGTTCAGAATCTGGAAGTTGCTCATACCCTCATCCTGCTAGGTTCTTCGTCCATACACAGCGCGTTCAGCAACTGGCGGTTGCCCGGCATCGTACGCTGTAACTTGAGGGCGCGCTCCCTGACACTGAACAAGATCGGGTCGAGATTTTGGAGCTCCTGCTCACGAAGCCCCTCAGTGACGTTACCCCGGCGCTGTAAATGCCCGTTCATCCCCAGCCAAACGTATTGGTAACTGGCAGCGGGGAACAATTCATCAATTCTGGGAGTATCCAGATGCCAGGGGGCCCGGCACCGCCACAGTGCCAATTTATCACTGAGAGCCTGACTGACACCGCTGTCACTGCTGGC
>JAAXJC010000198.1 GCA_012270045.1 Luminiphilus sp. | reverse complement strand
CGCGGTGACTGCCAGTGCTGCGATAAGCCGGAAAGTTCCCATGTAAATTCTCCTTGATGTGATGTTGGGGCCGAAGGTCGGCCACCAGAATATGAAGTTTCCTGCCCCCGAAGGCAAGGCCGCCCCCGAATACACCGTTTTTGGATAGTGTCAGCTCGGGAGGCCGCGCTGTGGGCTGGGGACGGCGGGTTCATTGCGGATACAGGGTCAACTGGGAGTTTCCAGCATCATTACCGCGACCTGCGGACCGTAAGGGTTCATAATCCCCATGGCGTCACAGAATCAGTTGATGGACCCTGGTATCCAGGTCGTTCATCGGGCGCGTACCTTCGGGGGCCGGTAATGGCCCCGTCGTTGCAGGGAGCATCATGGAAGATTGTCACAAACCAGCACTTTTCATCGGTCCCAAGGGTGAGCAGGCGCAGATCTTCGCGGGGCTTTGGCAACACCTGCTGGACGTGACGATGATGCGTCGACAGACGCGGTTTGCATCGGATCCGGAGTGGTCTCCCCAGAGTGTCCCGGGCAATCTTCTCGATGCGCCGGCCATGCGGGGTGCCCTTGAGTCCCTGCTCGCGTTGCTCAGTAACGAAATCCCCACGTTCAGTCCGCGGTATCTGGGACATATGGTGTCAGACGTCTCTGTGCCTGCGCTTTTGGGCCATATGGCGATGCTTTTTGAAAATGCCAACCTGGCATCCCGGGAGGCCGCCATCGTCGCGTCATCCCTGGAAACCGAGGCCATTAATCTTTTGGCCGCCATGGTGGGCTATGACCCCAAGCCCGCCCGGGGACATTTCACTTCCGGTGGCACCCTGGCCAACTTTGAGGCGGTCTGGCGGGCACGTTATCGCCTTGACCATTGGCTTGCCCTGGGCGTCTGGCTGAAACTGCGGGGCTACAGCGATGCGCCCCTTTTTACCTGGGCCCACTGTGGTTGGGAGCGGTATTACCAGGAAGTCAGCAGGCACGGTCTCAGCGAGCGGGACCTTATGGAGTACAGCGGGGTATTGGTGGGTCCCCTCGCAATGTCTCGCCTGGCGGCCGAGGAATTGGATGAAGAGTGGCCCGAGCCGGTGTTTCTGGTGCCGGGCAATAAACATTACTCGTGGCCGAAAGCTGCCAATATATTTGGCTTCGGTCGCGAGGCAGTCTGGGGTTGTCAGCTTGACGAGGCGGGTAGGCTCAGTCCGGCGGGACTGCAGGCTCGGATTGATGAGGCGGAGGCGGCAGGCCGCCCGGTGCTGATGGTGGTATCGGTCGCAGGCACCACCGAGTTGGGGATGATCGACCCGGTTGATGGGGTTAGCGACCTGTTGGCGGGCCTGGAGGCGTCCCGAGGCCTGCATCTTTGGCACCATGTGGATGCGGCCTACGGGGGTTACCTCTGCAGTACGCTCAGGGGTGATGGAGCACGGGAGTTGTCGCCGGCCGCCCAGTCGGCGTTGGGGGCCATTCCCAGGGCAAACTCAGTCACTCTGGATCCCCATAAACTGGGCTTCGTACCCTATGCCTGTGGAGCCATCATTGTGCCGGATGCCGAATCCTACGCGGTATCGAGCATCCACGCTCCCTACCTGGAGGAAAGTCCCGAAGCCAAGTTTCCCAGCTGGTCGACAACACTGGAAGGTTCAAGGGCGGCGACCGGGCCCAGTGCCGTCTGGCTGAGTGCCCAGGTGATGCCACTGACCGTTGAGGGGCACGGCCGACTGCTGAACCAGAGCCTGCGGGTAACCCGCCAACTGTACGGCGTGCTGGCGTCTGTGTCGGCAGACATCCGGATGCTGGCGCCCAGTGATTCCAATGTGGTCTGTTTTGCCATCGCCGCCCAGGGTGATGCCAGCAGTGTTGCCAACCAGAAGACCGAGTCCGTTATTCAGGCCTTCCGGGACAGTGCCGAATTGTCCGCTACCCGGACTCAATTGGGCTGTGACAACTACGGTGACCTGATTTGGCAGTTGGTCACCGGTTGGGGTGGCAGTGTCGATTCAGAGCAGCTCACCGTGGTCAGGATGGTGATCATGAATCCCTACCTTGAGGCGGACTACCTTACTGAAGGTATTGCGCAGCACCTCACGCAAACCCTGCAGGCTGCCCTGGCGGAACTGCCGGCATGATGGTTACGATCTCGATGGTGTGCCGCACCGCCGCCCGGGACAGGGTGAGTGGGTTATAGTTGGGTCAGGTAATCAGTCGGGAGCAGATTCAATGCAGGCCATAGAGTCCTTTCAAGACGAAGCCCAGGCCTATGCCGAAATTGAGGGTAGGGGCTTCCACGCCGTGGCACTGGATTTTCCGGGTGAGACCAATGACTTCCACTGGCACGATTTCGACGCGATGGTCTACATAACAGCGGGCCAGCTGAAGGTGGTCGTCGAGGGTCATGAAGAGCCCTATATCTGTACCCGCGGCACGAAATTTAATGCCGCCGCCGGCGTGGTGCATCGGGAAGAAAGCGAAGGTTACTCGGCAATTATCGGGCTCAGCGTGCTTCCTGAAAATTTGACCCAACCGGTCAACAAAACACCGCCGGTCGACACCGCAGTTTGACCGGATAAGCTACAGCCCGGATCGACCTCTGGCTTCAGGGGGCAGGTCTGGTCAAGCGGCCCGTTGACAGCCATCCGATCGGTCTTCCCGGTGTTCGCCCGGTGTAAAGGTGTTGCTGGCGGCGACCAGTTAACTGTTGCCCGTTCCGGTCTCGGGTTTGCCCTGTTATCCGGACGTTGTTTCACCTTGCCCCTCGGCGCACAATAGCAATCAGTCACCAGCTGGGGTTTTGTTTATGCGCTATCTGCTCGTTGTCATGATGGTATTGGGGGGGGCTGCCCAGGCCGATACCCTGATCCACGCGGGTCGTCTCGTCGACGTCGCCGAGGGAAAAATTCTCTCTGAACAGACCATCAGAATTGAGGGTGATCGCATTGCCGCCATTGAGTCCGGCTTTGTCACCGATGCTGACGCACAGGTGGTAGACCTCAGTGATGCCACCGTCATGCCAGGTTTCATGGACATGCACGTTCATCTGCTGCAGGAGCTAAACCCGCCGGCCAGCTACGCTGAAGGGTTTTATATGAACTCGGCAGATGTCGCCCTGCGGGCGACTGTGTATGCCCGTCGCACTCTGGAGGCCGGGTTCACGACGGTCCGGGACCTGGGGGTGCGTGACATTGAAGCGGGGTTTGCACTCCGTGACGCCATTAACCAGGGCATAGTGCCGGGCCCCCGGATTTTTGCTGCCGGTAAATCCATTGCCACCACGGGTGGCCATGCGGACCCCACCAACGGCTTGCGGGAGGATTTGCGCGGTGACCCGGGTCCCAAGGATGGCGTGATCAACGGCCCGGAAGAGGCCTTCAAGGCGGTGCGCCAGCGCTACAAAGATGGCAGTGACGTCATCAAGCTGACGGTCACCGGGGGGGTGCTGTCATTGGCCAAGAGTGGTGATAACCCCCAGTTCACCGACGTGGAACTGGAGGCCATCATGGCTGCGGCCCAGGATTACAACTTTGTGGTCGCGGTGCATGCCCATGGCGCCGAGGGCATGAAACGCGCGATTCGCGCTGGCGTCCATTCGGTTGAGCATGGCACCTACATGGATGCGGAAGCCATGGAACTCATGAAGGAGCGCGGCACCTGGTATGTACCCACGATTTCTGCAGGCAAGTGGGTCGCCGATTTGTCGCAGCAGGAGGGCAAGTTGCCGGACGTGGTCCGGCCGAAGGCCGCCGCGGTCGGGCCACAAATCCAGAACACCTTCGCCGAGGCATGGCAGCGTGGTGTGCCTATTGCCTTTGGCACGGACGCGGGAGTCTCTCCCCACGGTGCCAACGGCAGGGAGTTTACCTTTATGGTGGAGGCGGGCATGCCGGTGATGGAGGCCCTGCGGGCGGCGACGGTGAATGCGGCGACACTGTTGCGGGTAGAGGATGAGATAGGGCAACTGGCAGCCGGTTACTACGCGGACGTTGTCGCCGTCCGAGGCGACCCGTTCAGCGACGTCACCCTGTTGGAATCCCCCGAGTTTGTCATGAAGAACGGCGACGTGGTTGTTAACGCTGCCCAGTAGCCATGGCGGCCCGGGGGCGCCTGTTATGCTTACCCCATCCTGTGGCCCTCCCGGATGCCCGCTGGCGGGGTTTTCGGGGCGCGGGCAACGAAACTAAGACGAGGGCAATGTGAGCAGCCGAATCCAGCGTTATTTTGATGAGCACCTCGCTACCGTGGAGACGCTTCGTGAGCAAATCGACGTGATCGAGCAGGCCACGCAACTGTGTATAGAAGCCTTGGGTCGGGGACGCAAGATTCTACTGTGCGGTAACGGCGGATCAGCTGCTGATGCCCAGCACATTGCCGCCGAGTTGGTGGGGCGCTTTGTCGACGATCGTCGGGCGCTGCCGGCAGTGGCACTGACAACCGACACCTCGGCGCTCACCGCCATTGCCAATGACTACGGTTACGAGGCGGTGTTCGAGCGACAGGTCGAAGCACTGGCAACCGCCGGGGACGTGTTGATTGGGATCTCCACTTCGGGTAACTCCGGCAACGTGCTTAGGGCCTGTCAGAAAGCGGCGGAGCTGGGCTGCCAAACCATCGCTTTGGCCGGTAAAACCGGCGGCCAGCTCAAGGACGTGGCCGATCTCTGTCTGGTGGTGCCGTCATCGACCACGGCGCACATTCAGGAGTGTCATATTCTGGTGGGCCATCTGCTGTGTGAGGGTATCGAGTCAGGGCTCGAACTCGCCTGAATGGGCGCATCAGCCCCAGCGCGTTCCCCCGCCGTGTTCCTCGATCGGGATGGTGTTATCAACGTTGATCGTGGGTACGTATCTCGCTGGAGTGACTTTGAATTCCTGCCTGGCGTCGTGGATGCCCTCGGTGATCTCTGCGAACTCGGCTATCAGCTGATCATTGTCACCAATCAGTCGGGTATCGGGCGGGGCTACTACACCGAGGGCGATTTTGCCCTGCTCAGTACCCAGCTGATCGATCACCTCAAGGAGGCGGGGGTCAATCTGACGGCCATCTATCACTGTCCCCATCATCCCACCGAAGCCCAGGGTGGCTTTCGACAGGTCTGTGCCTGTCGCAAGCCCGCTCCCGGCATGTTGCTGCGGGGTATTGAAGACTGGAACCTGGATCCGGAGCGCTGTGTACTGGTGGGTGATAAACCCTCTGATATCGCTGCGGGGGCGGCGGCGGGCATCGGAAAGCTGTTTCAGGTGACTGCCGGAGATCCCAGCCCCGGGGCCGAGGCGGTGCCCGACCTCGCGGGTATCGTCCAGCTCTTGCGCTCACCGTAGCTCCCCGGGTCGCTGGGTACTGTGCTCCCCCGGGCGCGCGCCGTTTGCCTGCCCTTGGCTGCTTAAACCCCACCCAACACAGGCGCCTGCAGCTTGCGGCCCTGGGCATACGCGGTTCGCCGCTCGGGTTACAATGGCGCTTTGATGGATAATCCAGGGCCCCGATAGCCATGCCACACTGCCCACGTTTCGACGACGTCTCGGTGCTTGTTGTCGGAGATGTCATGTTGGACCGGTTCTGGACCGGCGGCACCCACCGGGTCAGCCCTGAAGCCCCGGTGCCGGTGGTCCGGGTGAACGACAGCACCTGCCGGGCCGGAGGCGCCGGCAACGTTGCGGTGAATATCGCCGCCCTTGGGGGGCAGGCTACCCTGGCTGGGCTGTGTGGGGAGGATGAGTCGGCCGGCCTGCTCCGGGAGGTGGTGGAGGCAGCCGGCGTCACCTGGGCCGTTTCCCCTGCGGCGGCAGAGACCATCGTCAAACTCCGCGTTTTGAGTCGGCATCAGCAGCTGCTGCGCATGGATTTCGAGGCCTCGCTGGCGCCCTACGCTGACGATCTTTTTGGTGCTTTTGTCAGGGCCCGTATGGATGCCGTGGACACGGTGGTGTTCAGCGACTACGCCAAGGGTACCTTGGTGGGTGTGCAGGACCTGATTCAGGAAGCCAGGGGGTTGGGCAAAAATATCCTGGTGGACCCCAAGGGGACTGACCTGAAGCGCTACCGTGGCGCAACGGTGTTAACGCCCAACCTGCCGGAATTCGAGGCGGTGGTGGGTCACTGCGAAACCGAGGCCCAGTTGCTGGAGCGGGGACACGGGTTGTGTGCAGAACTGGATCTGGAGGCCTTGCTTGTCACCCTGCGCGAGCGCGGCATGACCTTGCTGCAACGGGACGGTAGTGCGCATACCTTGCCGGCCCAGGCCCGGGAGGTGTTTGATGTCACCGGTGCCGGGGATACGGTTATTTCGGTACTGGCTGCGGCCCTGTCGGCGGGGCAGAGTCTGCTCGATGGCATGGCTTTGGCCAATACCGCTGCGGGCCTGGTGGTAGCCAAACTGGGCACGGCGACCGTTAGTGCTCAAGAACTTGCATCGGCCCTGGCCACTGGCGATGGTGCCCAGCGTGCCCACATGGGCGATGTCCTGTCCCGGGATCAGCTGCTGTTGTCGGTGCAGGCGGCACGGGCTCGGGGCGAAACCGTGGTGATGACCAATGGCTGTTTCGATATTCTCCATCGCGGCCACATCGACTACCTGGCCCGGGCCCGGGAACTTGGGGATCACCTGATTGTGGCAGTCAATGACGATGCCTCTGTCGCCGGGTTGAAAGGCCCCAGCCGACCCGTGAATACCCTCGATGCCCGCATGGCCGTCCTCGCCGCACTGCGCTCGGTTGATTGGGTTGTGCCGTTTTCCGAGGAAACTCCGGCTGATCTCATTGCCGCCGTACAGCCCGATGTGTTGGTCAAGGGTGGTGATTACACCCCCGAGTCCATTGCCGGTGCGGAATCCGTTGTGGCCTCGGGCGGTAGTGTAAAGGTGCTGGATTTTGTCGAGGGCTATTCCACCAGCGGGATCGTCAGTGCTTTACAGAACAGCGATTCCACGTCGGAGTGAAGCCAGCGCGCTTTGCCAGTCCCATACAGTGAGCGAACAGGGAGCAGGGGGATGAGTTACCTGGCGTGAGGCTTCCGACCCTTTTGCTGCTGTTACTGCTTATTGCTTGCACACTGCCACTGATGTTGCGCATGGAGCAGGTGCTGGTTTTTGCATTGCCCGGTGATCTGCCTCTTGGCACCTTGTTGGCGGCAATAGCCTTTTTAAGCGGGAACGCGGCGGTGATTTCAGCTCAATCCCCTGGTTCATTGCTGTATCCGCTGGCCTGGCTTGGTCTTGCCGCGGGAACGGTTTGGTTACCCCTGGGCATTTATCTGAGCGGCAATCCGGCTCTGAGCTTCAGCGGCGACGACTCGGCGTCATCCCTGTTCTGGCGTTTCACCCTGGGCCTGGGAGTAGCAACCTGCGTCTTGCTGCTTTGGAGTGGGTGGTACTCCTGGCGACGGCGCTAGCAGAGAGGACTCTCCCAGCGCCCGCCAGATACCCCCAGTCAGGGCTGGATGTAAGCCCTGGGCAGCGTGGGATTCTCCGGTAGGTAGCGATCCCGCAACAGCGTCTGACGGCTGATCATGGAATCGGGTATGCCGCCCATGATCACCTGCTCAGCAATCGAGGTGACTTCCAGTGGGTCGCCACTCCAGATAACAAGGTCCGCCCTTGATCCCTTTGTGATGTCCCGCTCCTCGCCGCCAAACACCCTAGCGGGCACCGTGGATATGGCCGCCAGGGCAGCACTGTGGGGCATGCCGTTGGCAGCGGCATTGCCGGCGACCTGGCGCACTTTCCTGGCGTTGTGGGTTTCGCCGCTACTGAAAATGACGGTTACGCCGGCTTCGTGCAGCGTGGCGGCATTATCCAAGCGGGCACCAAGGGAATCGAAATCGGCGGGCAGGTTGTCCAAGGCATTGAGGATGACGGGTACCTCAGCCTCCGCAAGTGCTCCGGCCACCATCCAGGCCTCCCGGCCACCGTGGATAACACCTTCGAGCTTGTGCTCCTCTATGAAAGCCAGCACGCGCATGATGTCTGCAGCCCGGTCTGCGGCGAAGACAAAGATGCCATCCTCGCGGGCGGCGTTCAGTGCCTCAATGCCCCTGACACTGAGAAGGTCAGCGTCCTGGTCTCCATCGGCCTCGGCGAAGGCCTGCTGTAGCAGCATCCAGTGCGCCACCCGGGAGCCACCGACCTTGTTGGCCGAGCGTCCCGAGGTCTGGACATAGACGACAGGCCCGCCTTCAAAGCTGTCATAACCACCGTCAAAACGAACCAGCCCACCCTGGCCGGTCAAACTTCTGTCGCCCCGGGTGGCGGTCAGCAGGGTGTAGCCGAAGCCCTCCACTCGGGTGATGGGAATGACGCTGGAATGGGGGTTGTAGGCGACGCGGACATCGAACTCCGGATGCATCAGGTCGGTGTACAGCTCGCTGTAGCTGCTGTCCACTGATTCCCGAACAGCTTCGACCTCACTCAGGCCAGACACGGTCAGCCCGGCAAAAAGGGCCGGGGTGACGTGGTGACCCTCGGCGTTGATGACCCGTATCATCTTGTTGGTAGCAATACGTGGCGCTATGCGCGCAATACGGCCCGACTTGATCAGGACGTCGGTGTTTTCGATAACCCCATTCTTGCCCTGGGTGTGCAGGGTGGCGTTGGTGATCAACAGGTCCTGGGCGGTCGCCAACTGCGAGCCGAGCAACAGAAGCAGTACCAGCAGTTTATCTTTCATCGCCCGGCCCCCCTCAGCTGACCCAATTCAAAATCGGACATGGGTTGCAGCGCAGGATTGTTGCGGTCATAGACCAGGGCGCCGTCGATAAACACCTGCTGGGCTTTGGCATAGACGCTGAAGGGATTCTGGTTCCAGATCACCACATCCGCCATCATCCCCGGCGCAAGGGTGCCGGTGTGGGACTCAATACCCAGTGATTTGGCGGCGTTCGAAGTTATCCAACGGATCGCGCGCTCGGGCGGAATGGCCAGGCCCGCGGCCTGGCCACGACTCATTGCCTTGGCGGCTTCCTGGTTCAGTCGCTGAATGCCCTCATCGGAGTCGGAGTGCACGATGGCACAACCATTGTCAGGGCGATCGACCAACGCAATGTTTTCCTGAATACCGTCGTAGGCTTCCATTTTGAACCCCCACCAGTCCGCCCACAGCGCACCGCAGACGTTGTTTGCCGCCAGTTCGTCGGCAATTTTGTACGCCTCAACACCGTGATGGAAGGTTCCCAACTGATAGCCGAATTCCTCCGCCATATCGAGGATGGTGAGCATTTCATCGGCCCGGTAGCAGTGCATATGGACAATAATTTCACCCCGGAGCACGCCGGCGAGAGTCTCCAGTTCCAGGTCGCGTTTGGGCGGCTTGATCAGCGCGGCCGCCAGGGAACTGCTCTCGTCCTCGTCACCCTTGGCCCGCTGCTTGGCCATTTTTTGTTCGTATTGCTCCCAGTCCTGTATGTAGCGTTGGGCGCGAATCCACGAGGCCCGATAGGCGGCGACGTTGCCCATGCGAGTTGACGGCGCCTGCTTGCGCCCGCCGTAGACACGTTTTGGGTTTTCACCGCAGGCCATCTTGAGACCATAGGGTGCCTCGGGAAACTTCATGGCCTGGTAGCTGGTGGCGGGTACGTTTTTCAGGGTGACGCTGCGACCGCCAAACAGGTTGGCCGAGCCCGGCAGGATCTGCATGGTCGTGACACCCCCTGCAAGGGCCCGGGAGAAGCCGGGATCCTGGGGCCAGACACTGTGTTCAGCCCAGACCTCGGCGGTGACCGGTGCCGTCGCTTCGTTACCATCCGAGTGCGCGCTGACGCCGGGACTGGGATAGACCCCCAGGTGGGAGTGGACGTCGATGATCCCAGGCGTGACCCAGCCACCCCCAGCGTCAATAATCGTCATGTCTTCGGCTGGCGCCTCAGGTGCTCCGATGGACGATATTTTGCCGTCCTCGATATAGAGCTGGGCCTCATCGAGACGCTGACCGTCACCGGTAAGAATCGTTGCGTTGGTGATCAGCGTGGCAGAAGAGGGCAGAGGCTGGTAGGTGGATGGAAACGGGTCGGCGTTGGCAGCCAGCGTCCAGCCTGTCACCAGGGCGACAAAGAGCCTGTGCATTGGTGAATCCTTAATTGGGTGCAAACTTGCGGCGACTGTATACTGTTACTCAGGCTCTGCCAATCAGTCGCAGCCACCGCTCGGTCAGTCGGCTGGGTTGGCTGTCCGGGCGACTCCTCGCCTGGGCTTTCTCGGCCAGTCGCATGCCAGCCGGCTGATCCACGTCGAAGAATGTTCGAACGTCATTGGCCCTGGCCATGGTGTCGTCAAAGCCCAGTTGCATCAGCTGTTGGCAGTAGCCCGGTTCGAACAGAATGTAAGAGAGGGCGCCACCGGACCCTGTCGCCTTGATGGACCCGGTACGCTCCAGGAACCAGCGGGTTGAGCGGGGAAGCTCGTGGATATAGTCCCGGGCGAGTTCGCCCAGGGAGCGTGACGGGCTGATGGTCAGCGTATCGATCACCCGCATATTGGCGAGGTCGGCGTCAGCCAGTTGCCGCGCACTGAGCTGGGATACCAGCGCGTTCATTCGTTGTAAGGTTTCCAGATCGGTCTGGGTCGAGTCCAGGAACACGGCGTTGAGCATTTGCCCCAAAACCTGGGCTATGGTCGGCGCAACCTCGGCCTCCTGGTCCGGTTCGAAATCATCACCACTTTCACTGACTCCGATTATGAATAAACGATCGGCGCCCATGCGGATGGCGGGACTGAGAGGTCGCGACTGGCGCAGGGCGCCATCACCAAAATAATGTTGTCCCAGCCTGACTGCCGGGAACAGGGTTGGCAGGGCCGATGACGCCATCAGGTGGTCGACATCCAGCTTGCAGGAGACGCTGCGACGGTGGGCCCGGGTCCAGGGCGCGATGTGGGCCTGACCCTGATAAAAGGTGGTGGACCGCCCGTTGGTGTAGTTCATGGCCGTGACGCCGATTCCCTCAAGCTCGCCCTTAGCCAGTGCATCGTCAATGCGACTGAACTGAACGATGTCCTCCAGCAGGGTGCGCAGGGGACGATTATCAAGCAGGGCCAATGGATGTTTGCTTTTTCGGTTGCCCCGCAACATGTGCCAGGCAATACGCAGGCCATTCTTGACCACGGCGCTGGCGTCGGTTCTGTAAACAGCCTCGCTATCCAGTGACGCCCAAACTGCAGAAAGAGCGCGGGTGCGACTTCTGAAGGAACCGGAGCGTCCGGCCAGCCCCAGGGCATTGATGGCCCCAGCGGAGGTTCCCGTGATGATGGGAAAGGGTTGCCGTGTATCAGGTGGCATCAGGCCGGCCACGGCCCGCAATACCCCGACCTGGTAGGCTGCGCGGGCGCCACCCCCCGCAAGAATCAGTCCTGTTTTTACCGCCATTGCCCAACTCGCCGAAACCAGCCGTAACCGGTAATCTCTTTCTACAACGTGATGATACGAGACTTGGCCATGCGACGCTTTATCGATCTGTCAATTTATCTGGAAAACGATGTCATCAGCGACCCGCCGATGATGCAACCCAAGATCGACTACATACGACACGACGCGGGCGCTGAGCAGGTGAAACTGTTTTTCGAAGGACTGGAGGTTGAGGAGTTGCCCGACGCAGAGGGCTGGGCCGTTGAATTTGTGGAGCTGTGCACCCACAACGGTACACATCTTGATTCACCTTATCATTATCACAGCACCATGAACGGTAAGGATGGCGAGCCTGAAAGGGCCATCACCATCGACGAGGTGCCCCTGGAGTGGTGTTTTCAACCGGGGGTAAAACTGGATTTCAGGGACAAGCCCGACGGTTACGTCGTCACAGCGCAGGATGTTGCCGATGAGTTGGATCGGATTGGGCATGAGTTGGCGCCCCTGGAGATTGTGCTGGTGAACACGGCGGCCGGCAAAGCCTACGGTCAACCCGATTATGTCAACCGGGGCTGCGGTATGGGTTATGAGGCGACCATGTACTTACTGGAGCGGGGCGTGCGGGTAACGGGTACCGACGCGTGGAGCTGGGATGCTCCATTCAGTTACACCGCGGAACGCTATGCCCGGGACCGGGATGCCAGCATTATTTGGGAGGGCCACAAGGCGGGCCGGGATCTGGGCTACTGTCATTTGGAAAAAATGCACAACCTGGAAGCCCTGCCAGACGCTGGCTTTACCGTCAGCTGTTTTCCCCACAAGGTTCGGGGGGGATCGGCGGGCTGGACCCGGGCGGTCGCCATTATTGATGAAGCGAGTTGATGACGAGAGTTGATGGCGACAGCGGACGACCCCAGCTAAGCCGCGATCGTTTTCAGGCTGCCATAGGCGGCCAGGGCCGCTTCCCTCGCTTCCCGGTGGTCGACTATGGGCTTCGGATAGTCCCTTCCAAGCTCCACCCCGGCGGCCGCCAGGGTCAAGTCGGGGGCCTCCCAGGGGCGATGCAGAAACTTGTCGGGTAGCTCGGCCAACTCCGGGACCCAGCGCCGGGTGTAGGCGCCACTTTTATCAAACTTTTCTCCCTGGGCCACCGGGTTGAAGATTCGAAAATAGGGTGCTGCATCGGCACCAGAGCCACCAACCCACTGCCAGCTGTAGGCATTGGAAGCCAGGTCGGCGTCCAGCAGGCAGTCCCAGAACCACTGTTGCCCAATGCGCCAATGGGTCAGCAGATGCTTGGTCAGGAATGACGCCACCACCATGCGCACGCGGTTGTGCATGAAGCCTGTCTGCCACAGTTCCCGCATGCCGGCATCCACTATGGGATACCCGGTCATGCCCTGTTGCCAGGCGCTGATAAGATGAGGCTCACTTCGCCAGGGAAAGTACTCAAACTTGCCGTTAAAGGCCTGGTCCGGCATCTCTGGAAACAGGGTCACCAGGTGGTTACAGAACTCCCGCCAGCCAATTTCAGATAGGAATTTGTCCACGGATGAGCCCTGTTCCGGGTGCGTCTGTTTCAAGCCCTGGGCTGCCCACCACACCTGCCGCGGGGACAGCTCGCCAAACTTGAGATGGGGGGAGAGGCGGGAGGTATTGGGCTGCGCCGGGAAATCCCGTCCCGTCCCATAATCACTCACATGGCCGTCCAGAAACCCGTTGAGAGATTGACTTGCCCCGGTTTCGCCGGGTTGCCAGAGGGAGGACCAGCCCGCGGCCCAGTCGGGCTTGCGGGGCTGCAGTGACCACTGTGCCAATGCTTCTGATGAGGGCCATACGTCAGGGGCCGATATCTCGGGGACTGGGGCCGGAGCAGCCGGAGCATCGAGCTTCAGGCAGGCTCGCCAAAACGGCGTGAACACCTTGAAGGGAGTGCCTGATCCGGTCCGGACCGATTCCGGCTCGAACAGCAGGGTGCCGGCGTAGCGCTTGAAATCGGCGCCACAGCGCTGGGCCATCGCTTTCACCTCTGCCTCGAGGGGACCTGCCCAGGGTTGGTATTGCCGGCTGGCAAAGATGCAGTCCGCCCCCGTGTCGGCCAGCAATAGCTCAAGTTGCTCACAACTCTCGCCCCGGCGCAGTATCAGGCGGCTGCCCAATTGCTCCAGGTCATCACCGAGCTGTTCAAGGCTGTGGTGCAGCCACCATTGGCTGGCCCCGCCCATGCACCATTCACCGCCCAGATTCTCATCCCAGATGAATACGGGGATGACGGGCCCTGTGGCGGCTGCGGCGACGAGTCCGGGCAGATCCGCGAGGCGGAGGTCCTGCCGGAACCAGTAAATGACAGGTTTAGGCATGCTGAGCCCCTTCTGTTGTAGCTGCGTGGCGTGTGGCGGTCAGGAGACCGACGGTTTGACGAAACAGGCGGAGTGCGTCCGTGCTGGCTTTCAGGGTCGCGATTTCGTCGGCCCGTGTGATCCCTTCGTTGAGTATCACCAGGGGTTTGCCCAACTCGACCGCCAGCCGGCAGAAACGATAGCCGGAGAAGACCTGAAGGGAGCTTCCCAAGACCAATAAGCCGTCAGCAGCCGCCAGTGCCGACTCGCAATATTCAATTCGAGCCCTGGGGATGGAGCCTCCAAAGAAAACCACATCGGGCTTGAGCAAACCGGCACAGGCAGGACAGTCCCAAATCTGGATGTTTTTAACCTGCTCAGGGGTCAGGTCCGCGTCACCGTCGGGCCTGATGGCCCCAGCGCGTCTCATATGCTCCGGGTTAAGTCGCTCCAGTTCTCGCTGGATCTCCTGCCTGTCCAATCCGGCACCACAGTCCAGACACCGAACGCGATCCAGCCGCCCGTGCAGGTCTATGACTTCCCTGGTGCCCGCCCGTTGGTGCAGACGGTCGACATTTTGGGTGATGGTAAGGGAGACGTGGCCCGCCTGCTCAAGAGCAGTCAACGCCAGATGATTTTCGTTGACTGCTGCGTCCCTGATCGCAGGCCACCCCACCATGGATCGGCCCCAGTAGCGGCGGCGCGCGTCTTCGCTGGTGCAAAATTCCTGATGTTGTATGGGGCGATTGCGCAACCATTGCCCGGAACGGTTTCGATAGGTGGGTATACCCGAGGCCGCGCTTACGCCGGCACCGGTCAGCACGACCCAATATGGGTGCTGCTCAAAAAACTCCAGCAGTTGTGACACCGTTTGATTCATTGGGCGTATACGAACTTACAGGGCTGGCGGTTGTCACTCACAACCGCCGACAAACAGCGGGCAGCGATTGCAGGGGCAGCAGCATGCACATTCTGGTTACCGGCGGCACGGGATTTATAGGTTCTTTGCTCGTTGCCGAGCTTCTTAAACGGGACCACAGCGTTACTGTGCTTACTCGAAGCAAGGACGCGCAGCGGCCCGGGGTGGATTTTTCGACGTCCCTTGGCGCGATTTCGGCGCCCGTCGACGCTGTGGTGAACCTCGCCGGAGCCTCCCTCGCGGATCGCCGTTGGAGCGCTAACTATAAAGCGGAAATGGTTGCCAGCCGCGCGGGTCTCACGGCGGACCTCGTGAACTGGATGGCTGGCCAGCCGGAACCGCCGGGGGTGCTGATCACTGGCAGTGCTGTCGGTTACTACGGCTGCCACCCCGATGCTGTATTTGACGAAACCTCGCCTCCGGGCGCGGGGTTTTCGGCTGAACTTTGCCAGGCCTGGGAGAGCGCAGCCGGAGTGTATGAGGCTGATGGTCGGCGGGTGGTCACCCTCCGTTTGGGTG
>JAAXJC010000116.1 GCA_012270045.1 Luminiphilus sp. | reverse complement strand
TATGCAGCGGGCCCTGGATGGGTTGGACGCTACCACCCGCGGCGCGCTCGAGGTGGCCGCAGCCAGAATCCGGGATTATCACGAGCGCCAGATGGCCGGTAGCTGGTCCTTTGAGGATGCCTTGGGCAACCAGCTCGGCCAGCAGGTAACCCCGATGGAGCGAGTCGGGATTTACGTTCCCGGTGGTAAGGCCAGCTATCCCTCTTCGGTGCTGATGAATGCCATACCCGCCCGCGTTGCGGGTGTTGGGGAAGTCGTGATGACGGTACCGGCTCCCAGGGGCGAACTGGCTCCCATGGTGCTGGCCGCCGCTGGGCTGGCCGGAGTGACCCAGGTCATCGCCATCGGGGGCGCCCAGGCCGTTGCCGCCCTGGCCTTTGGCACGTCGTCAGTGCCCAGGGTCGATAAAATAGTGGGCCCGGGGAATCGCTTTGTCGCAGAAGCCAAACGGCAGGTATTTGGCCGTGTTGGTATCGACATGGTGGCGGGACCATCGGAAATTCTGATCATTGCTGACGCCAGTGCACCGGCGTCCTGGGTGGCCATGGACCTGTTTTCACAGGCCGAGCACGATGAACAGGCCCAGGCCATCCTCATTTCCTGGGATGGCGCCTACCTGGATGAGGTCGAGGCGGCAATCGAGGAGTTGCTGGGAACCATGGAGCGCGAAGCCATTATCCGTGCTGCACTGGCCAATCGAGGTGCCCTGATCAAGGTGGAGGACCTGGACAGCGCCATAACCCTCAGCAACCGGTTGGCCCCGGAGCACCTGGAGCTTGCCTTTGAGGGAGCGGAACAGCGGGTTTCGGAATTGACGGTTGCCGGCGCTATTTTTGTCGGACTGCCCAGTTGTGAGGCCCTGGGGGACTACTGCGCGGGCCCCAATCATGTGCTGCCCACCTCGGCGACCGCCCGGTTCTCGTCACCATTGGGAGTCTACGACTTTCAGAAACGCAGCTCGGTCATTCACTGCTCCGCATCAGGTGCTGCAGCATTGGGAGAGATTGCGTCTGTGCTGGCGCGGGGGGAGTCGCTTGAGGCCCACGCCCGCAGCGCGGAGTTGCGCATCGGTGGTGGCGAAAACTAGCCCAGGGGTCTGCTGCCGACTACCGCCTGCAGCTCAATCAGTTGCTGACCCCGCTCAACTTCTATGGTGACCGCTTCGCCCGGTCTCAGGCGAGCGATCTGATGCATGGTAATGCGCCCGTCGTTGACCGTGCTGCCATTGATACCGCTGATAATGTCGCCGATGGCCAAGCCAGCCCTGGCGGCAGGGCCGTCCTCGGCCAGGCCCGAAACCACCAGGGCCTGCCGTTGTGAGGCCACCGCTTCTGCCGTCTGCAGGAACTCTACGGTGACGCCCAGCCAACCCCTTACTACGGTGCCGTAGTTCACCAAATCCTCCAGTACGAATTGGGCGAGGTTAACGGGGGTCGCCAAATTGATACCTATCCCGGTGCTGCCGGCACCCTCGCCGTTGGCGGTATAGATCAGGGTATTGATGCCCAGCAGCTCGCCGGCGGTATTAATGAGGGCTCCCCCTGAGCTACCCAGGTGAATGCTGGCGTCTGTTTGTATGTAGTTTTCGTAGTCGGAGAGTTGCAGTCCCCAGCGCCCCAGCCCGGAAATAATGCCCTGGCTGACCGAATGGCCAAAGCCATAGGGGTTGCCGATTGCGAGTACCACATCCCCAACCTGTGCCCGGTCGGAATCAGCCAGTTTAATGGGTGTCAGCGCGGGCAAGTCAATCTGCAGTACCGCCAAATCGGTTGCCGGATCCGAGCCTATGGGTTGGGCAGTCGCGGAACGGCCATCATGAAGCAGCACCTGTATCGCGTCGGCATCAGCGATGACGTGGTTGTTGGTGATGATGTGCCCCTCATTGGTCAAAATCACACCGGAGCCCAGGGAGCGCTCGACGCGCTGGCGACGGTTGGAGGCTCCCAGGAAGCGCCTTAACAGGGGGTCGTTGAGTCGCGGTGTGCGCCGGGATTCCACCAGTTTGGCTGTGTAGATGTTGACAACCGATGGCGTTGCGGTGGCCACGGCGGCGCTGTAACTGTTCACGCGGCTGTGTCCCTGCTCGGTCGAGGGCGGCTTCAGCCCCCACTGGTTGAGCACGAGCGCCGCCGCCAGCGCCCCGGCCAGGGTGGGCGAAAGCAGACTCGCCAAAAATTCTTTCACAACGCCACTCCTCGCTGCCCCGATTGTAAAACAGACCACAGTGGTTAATCTTGCCCCAGAGACAATGTTTTGCTGGGGCTGCCCATGGCGACAACGCGCTGTCAGATGTTGAAGGTACTTGATGAACTCCTTGAGCCCGGGCGCTTCAGGGACTATGCCCCCAACGGGCTGCAAGTGGAGGGGCGAGACCTGATCGCCACTGTGGTCTCCGGTGTTACCGCCAGTCAGGCGTTGCTGGATGCCGCTGTTGCAGCCGGCGCGGATGCGGTGCTGGTGCATCACGGCTACTTCTGGAAATCAGAAAACCCTTGTCTGGTTGGAATGAAGGGTCGGCGCATCCGAACCTTGATCGAGGCAGGCATGAGCCTGTTCGCCTACCATTTGCCCTTGGACTGCCACCCTGAGCTTGGCAACAACGCGGGTCTGGGCCGCGCCCTGGGGCTGTCAGGGTTTGCTCCCCTCCGTTTGGATGAGCCCAGCTTGCCCGTATTTGTCGGGGAATATGAAACGGCCCGCCCGATACGGGAGGTGGCTGACATACTGGGGGATGGGTTGGCGCGCCAAGTGCTCTGTGAGGGGGACGGGACAGTGCGCCGTGGGGCTGGGTGTCGGGGGGGAGGTGAGGGCTATATCGACGAGGCGGCGGATGCGGGTGCTGATTTGTTCGTCACCGGGGAAGTATCAGAGCAGACCATCCACATTGCCCGTGAGCGGGGAATTGGCTTCATAGCCGCGGGACACCACGCGACGGAACGGTTTGGTGTGCAATCTGTGGGAGCCTGGCTGGCCGAAGAGCTCGGGGTGGATCACACCTTCATCGATATCGACAACCCTGCCTAGGGCTAGGCCGAGCGGTCCAGGGGCTCCGGCTCCAGTAACCGATCCACGGCCTGGCTACCCGGCCGGTCAAGGCCAAAGGTTTCGGACAACTGGCCTTTCTCATCCGGACTTTTGCGCGGCGCATAGTCCAGCGGCGGGACCACGTCCAGCAGGTTGCCCGGTACTTCCTGGTCGTCACCAATGGTCTCCAGCAGGGTGGTGGCGCTGGGCATGCTGACTTCGCCATCACAAAGGCTATCTGCGCCGCTGGCCAGGTGGTTGTAAACCTCGCGGTAGTCCTGGGTCATGCGATTGAGCAATTGGGCCGTTGTTGCAAAGTGTTCGGCCACTTCGGCCTCGTAATCGGCCCGGCTTTCTATGGCGCGCTCAAGACGGGCTTCCAGGTCCATGATAACGTCGCGTTTGCTTTTGCGCCGCATGCCAAGCAGCCAGCCGCCGGCGAGGCCGACACCCAGGCTCAGTACAGCGGTCGCGATCAGTATTGCAACTGAGGGCATAGTCAACTCCAAATCACCGCGTGGTCCGTATACGGTTCGAACACAGTGTACCCCTCTTGAGCCTCGACTCATAATTTTTCAGGGAGCCTCCCAGCGTCATGCCCCATCTGCCTCCCCAGCAGCATTACGAAGCGGATCTCGCGCGCCCCGGGTTTCAGGCCGATGCCGCCCAGGCGTCGGCAGTAGCGGCGCTGCAGGATCTGTACGATCGCCTGGTGGCGCGTGCGGAGCGGCAGCGGAAACCTCGAACGCGCCTGCGACGCCTGTTGCGGGGCGCCCAAACCCCCGAGCAGGGACTCTACCTGTGGGGCGGGGTTGGCCGTGGCAAGACCTATCTGGTGGACATGTTTTATGAAAGCCTGCCCTTTGAAGCCAAACTCAGGGTGCATTTTCACCGCTTCATGCAGCGAGTACACAATGACCTGACGGAACTCGCGGGGGAGAAGAATCCCCTGGAGCAGGTGGCTGACGGCATAGCATCGAAGGCCATTGTGATCTGTTTTGACGAGTTTTTTGTCAGCGATATCGCCGACGCGATGCTCCTCGGCGGCCTGATGGAGGCGCTGTTCAACCGGGGCGTTACGTTGGTGGCGACCTCGAATATTGAGCCCGGCGATTTGTACAGGGATGGCCTGCAACGGGCCCGCTTTCTGCCGGCGATCAGGCTGATCGAACAGTACACCCAGGTCATGAACGTCGATTCAGGGGTCGATTACCGCCTGCGTACCCTGGAGCGGGTCCAGCTTTGGCACGCGCCCTTGACCGAGGCCGCCGAGGCGGCCCTGGAGCAAAGTTTTTCCGCCCTCGCCAATGGAATGACCCCTGTGGCGACGGCTTTGGAGATCAATCATCGACCTGTGGCTGTCGATGCCATGGTGGAGGGCATGGCCAAGATCAGCTTCGACGAATTGTGCCTGAAACCGCGCAGTGCCAGTGATTTCATTGAGTTGGGACGCATTTTCCAGACCGTGCTGATCTCAGGAGTCAGGGTGATGGGCGCCCAGCAGGAGGATGTCGCCCGGCGCTTTGTCAATCTGGTGGATGAGTTCTACGACCGGGGTGTAAAGCTCATAAGCAGCGCTGAAGTCGTCCCTGAGCAGCTCTATCAGGGCAGTCTGCTGACCTTTGAGTTCCGGCGAACGTTGTCGCGGCTGCAGGAGATGCAGTCCCGGGAGTATCTGGCTAGGGAACACCGGCCCTGAGCAGGTAGGGCGGGCCCGGGCTGATGAGTGCGCGGGGGCGGCGAGGGGCCGGTTCGAGACCTTGCAAAGCCCTTGAAAGCGTTGCCTTGTTCCAGTAACATCCGCGCTCCCTAGAATTTGGCCTTCGAGGCTTTCACCATGAAAACATACAGCGCCAAGGCAGGCGACGTGCATCACGATTGGTTCGTCGTAGACGCCGAGGACAAGACCCTGGGCCGGCTGGCAACAGAGATCGCCCACCGCCTGCGCGGCAAGCACAAGCCTGAGTACACCCCTCACATGGACATGGGCGACTACATCGTGGTCGTCAACTGCGAAAAGATTCGCGTTACCGGCAAAAAGCAGACCGACAAGATGTATCACCATCACTCGGGGTATCCGGGCGGTATCAAGTCCTACAGCTTCGAAAAGCTGATTGATCGGGCGCCCGAGCGGGTGCTGCAGCGAGCCGTTAAGGGTATGTTGCCCAAGAACCCCCTCGGCAGGGCCATGTTCCGAAAGCTGAAAGTGTATGCCGGACCCGAGCATCCCCACACGGCGCAACAGCCCCAGTCCCTGGCGCTTTAGAGGAAAACGATATGGCTATGGCACAATATTACGGAACAGGCCGCCGCAAAACTTCCACGGCAAGGGTGTTCCTGCGCAACGGCACTGGCAATATCCAGATCAACGGTCGTTCCATTGAGGAATATTTTGGTCGCGAAGTGGCACGCATGATCGTGCGCCAGCCGCTGGAGTTGACCCAAACCAATGATCGCTTTGACGCCTTTGTCACGGTCAGTGGCGGCGGTAGTTTCGGTCAGGCGGGTGCGATTCGACACGGATTGACCCGGGCACTGATGGACTATGACGAGTCACTGCGACCCGCTCTGCGCGCTGAAGGCTTCGTAACACGGGATGCCCGGGAAGTCGAGCGGAAGAAAGTCGGTCTGCGCAAGGCCCGTCGTCGGCCCCAGTTCTCCAAGCGCTAATCTTCGTTACACGGCCGCCCCTTGGCACGCGCTGGGGGTGGTCTGTTGCTTATTTGTCTACGTAAATAGAGCCGCGTCGCGTTTATGCGTCGCTGTCGGTTGCGGTGGCCTGACCAGAGCATTACCATGCCGCGCTGAGATTTTGAGTCCCTAGTCCCGCCTTTTGCCGGTTCGGTCCTGGCGGGTAGTCGCGATGCCCAGGGGGGTGCTATGAGCGAAGGTCAACCAGCCGAAACTGATGCCACGCCAGAGGACGGGTCTACCCAGACCCGCAGGCGCTTCCTAACCGCTGCTACGTCTGCGGTGGCCGCCGGGGGCGTGGTCGGTGTTGCCGTGCCGTTCCTGGGCTCATGGAACCCTTCTGAGAAGGCCAAGGCGGCGGGTGCTCCCGTGAAAGCCGACGTCAGTAAACTCGAGCCCGGCCAGATGGTTGTGGTCGAGTGGCGTGGCAAGCCCGTCTATGTGCTGCATCGCACCGCTGAACAAGTGGCGGATCTCGCCAAGCTCGACGGCAACCTCAAGGATCCCCAATCTGCCACCTCTGACCAGCCGGGCTATGTCTCCGGGGAAGCCCGTTCCATACGCCCTGAATTATTCGTGGCCGTCGGGCTGTGCACCCACTTGGGCTGCGCACCTAAATTCCGGCCTGAGGTGGGGGCTGCCGACCTCGGCGGTGACGAGTGGCTCGGTGGTTTCTTTTGCCCTTGCCACGGGTCCAAGTTCGATCTCGCGGGACGGGTGTACCAGGGCGTGCCGGCCTCGGACAACCTGGTGGTACCCCCATACAGTTTTGAGGGCAACGACGTCCTGGTGATAGGCGTTGACGAGGAGGCGGCCTGATGCAAAAAGCACTCACTTCTTTCATGGGATGGGTAGACGCCCGACTCCCGGTTACTCGCGCCTGGGACACCCACATGGGCGCCTACTACGCGCCGAAAAACTTTAATCTGTGGTACTTCTTTGGTGTGTTTTCGCTGTTGGTGCTGGTCAATCAACTGTTAACCGGCATCTGGCTGACCATGAACTACACCCCTTCTGCGGAAGAGGCTTTTGCTTCCGTTGAGTACATCATGCGGGATGTCGATTACGGCTGGCTGCTGCGCTACATGCACTCCACCGGGGCTTCAGCATTTTTCGTGGTGGTGTATCTGCACATGATGCGTGCCCTGCTGTACGGGTCGTACAAGAAGCCCAGAGAACTGATCTGGATCTTCGGTATGCTGATCTTCGTGGTGCTGATGGCCGAGGCCTTCGTGGGCTACGTGCTGCCCTGGGGGCAGATGTCGTACTGGGGTGCCCAGGTCATTATTTCCCTATTTGGCGCGATTCCTGTCGTCGGCGAAGACATCGTGACCTGGATTCGTGGTGACTACCTGCTCTCGGGTATTACCCTGAACCGATTCTTTGCCCTGCACGTGGTGGCACTGCCCATCGTCCTGCTCGCCCTGGTGGTTCTGCACATCCTGGCCCTGCATGAAGTCGGCTCCAACAACCCGGACGGCGTTGAAATCAAGAAGAAGAAGGATGCCAACGGTGTGCCTTTGGACGGGATACGTTTCCACCCCTACTACTCGGTCCATGACGTTCAGGGTATTGCGGTATTCCTGTTCTTCTTCTGCGGAGTAATCTTTTTTGCGCCCGAGATGAGCGGATATTTCCTGGAATACGCCAACTTTGAAGAGGCCAATGCACTCAAGACGCCTGAGCACATCGCACCGGTATGGTATTTCACGCCCTTTTACTCGGTGTTGCGGGCAGTGCCCGACAAGTTCTGGGGGTTTGTCTTCTTTGCAGCTTCAGTGGCCATTCCATTTGCTTTGCCCTGGCTGGATCGTTGTGAGGTCAAGTCCTGGCGTTACCGCGGTATGATCAACCGGGTCATGCTGGTGTTGTTTGTGGCCAGTTTCCTGATACTCGGGGTGTTGGGCGTGAAGGCGCCGACGCCAGAGCGGACCTTCCTCGCGCAAATTTGCACGATCTTCTATTTCGTATTCTTCCTTGCCATGCCGATCTGGTCGAAAATGGACAAGACCAAGCCCGTTCCCGAGCGTGTCACCATGGACGGCGGCATGGGACTGTTCAAGAGTCTGGGAGCAGCGGCACTCATCGGTGCCCTTACCGTGATTCCACTCCAGGTGGTTGGCGCCGAGTCCCAGTACGATTGCGGCACCATCCCCTGTGATCCCATAGCCACCGATCCTGCAGACCAACCCTCACTCCAACGGGGTGCGGCGCTATACAGCAACTACTGCATGGGCTGTCACTCCCTGCAGTACTCACGCCACAACCGGGTGGCCCGGGACCTTGGTATTCCCGAGGACCTCTACAAGGCGAACCTGATGTTTGATCCGGATATCAAGATCGGTGCACTGATGGATAACGCCATGGACAAAGGCAACGCCAAGACCTGGTTTGGGGCCACCCCTCCCGACCTGACGCTGGTATCCCGGGCCAGGCAGCCGGAATGGCTTTATACCTATATGCGCGCCTTTTACCGGGACGACTCCAGGCCCTATGGAGTGAATAACAAGGTGTATCCCGAAGTTGGTATGCCCCATGTGCTGCTGGAGCTGCAGGGCATGCCGGAGTGTGCGGCTGGGTCAGCAGAAGGCGGCGAAAATATGAAGGCCTCCTCCGGGGATGCTATGATGGACGCCCCCTGCGGTCGTCTGGAAGTGGCGGCGGCCGGGTTGATGAGCGGTGAGGAATACGACGCGGCCATTTACGATCTGGTTAATTTCCTGGCTTATACGGCAGAGCCGATGAAGCTGGAGCGCCAGCAAATGGGTATTAAGGTCATGTTGTTCCTTGCTATTTTCTTTGTATTCGCATGGCTGCTGAGTCGCGAATATTGGAAAGATGTCCACTAGCGGACATCTGTAGGAAAGGCTGCAATCTGCCGGAGGGTGGGTTGGTGACGCCACCTCTGGACCCGGAGCATCCACATGAAACTGTCTGACGACGCCTCTGCGGTAGTGTCAAAGCGTTCTTCTATGACGCTGTTTTCTGACAACGCCAATCACTACAGCCATCGAGTGCGCATAGTGCTGGCGGAAAAGGGTGTGACGGTGGACCTGATAGAGTCAGAGACCGGCGCCGCGCCGGCCGAGCTCGCGGACGTAAATCCATACAACAGCATGCCCACGCTGGTTGACCGGGATCTAGTGCTGTATGAGTCCAAGGTCATGATGGAGTATCTGGACGAGCGGTTCCCGCACCCGCCGTTACTGCCTGTCTACCCCGTGGCTCGGGCCGAGAGCCGCCTGCTGATGTACCGAATTGAGCGTGACTGGTGCAGTCTCGTTGATGCGATACAGAACTCCCGTTCCGACAATGTCGTCGCCAAATCATCCAAGGAATTGCGTGAAAGCCTGGTGGCGATTGCGCCCATTTTTGCTGAAAAGCCCTTTTTTATGAGCGACGAGTTCACTCTGGTTGACTGCTGCATTGCCCCCATCCTGTGGCGGCTACCGGTACTGGGTGTCGATATTCGACCCAGCAAACAGTCAAAGCCCCTGCTGGCCTATATGGACAAGCTGTTCTCCAGGGAGAGCTTCCAGGAGAGCCTGACCGTTCAGGAGCGAGAGATACGTCTCTAGCCGGGTAGCTCGAGGTGACACCCAGCAGGCCCTATATTATCCGCGCCATCTATGATTGGATCGTAGATAACGATTGCACGCCCCACTTGTTGGTTGACGCGTCCTGCGACGGGGTGTCTGTGCCCGAGGCCTATGTGACGGATGGGCAAATTGTGTTGAACATCTCGCCCACTGCGGTCGTTGCCCTTCGCATGGGCAATGATTCCCTCGATTTCAACGGCCGCTTCGGGGGACAGCCCCTGGACATAACGGTTCCCATTCCGGCGATCCTGGGCATTTATGCCAGGGAGAACGGCCAGGGTATGGTGTTCGACAGCCCCATGGATCCCGATCCCGAGCCACCGCCCAGCGACACGCCATCACCCCTGGGGCAAGGTGGCAGTAACCGCCCGGCACTAAAGATCGTCAAGTAAGCTGCAGTTTCAGGGTTGCCACTGTCTGAACTGGCTCTAGGGCGCCCACGCCGTGTTTCCCGTAGCGATGCTAGTGGGCGCGCAGGTGCGCCCTGGCTGCATCGGGGCGGTGATGGTGGCTGTTATGGGGTGGATTGGGCTCGCTTCGACCCCTCAGATCAACTCAAACAATCGCACGACCCTGGAAACGCCTTCCACCTCGGCGACCGCCGCGGCGGTCCTGTCTGCTTCTTCGGGTGTCAGCAAGCCCATCAGGTAAACGACGCTGTTCTCGGTGACCACTTTTACTCGAAGTGAAGGCACCTCTGAAGCGGTCAGTAGCACGGTCTTTACCTTGGTAGTGAGCCACACGTCATTGGCTTCAACATCGCCTGGAGATTTCTCGCCGATGACCAGTTCGTTGTAGATGCGACGTATGCCCTCAATCTCCCGCAGCACCTCGGTAGCTTGATCCTTGAGCTCCTGGCTCGGCACCTCCCCCGCAATCAATACATAGCCATTGAATGACACCACGACGAATCTCAGGTCATCGAAGGCGTCATTCGCGGCCCTGATATTGACCACCGCCTTGGTTTCAATACTTTCATCTTCGACCTGCTGGGCGAGGCTGCGCTCGCCTGGGTCCTCTTCAATCGGATTGCTTTCGAAGGTCGCCAAAATCGAACCGCAGCCCGTGAGTGACACGGTGAGCAGGAAAGTAATCATGCACGGCAGCAGGCGTTTCAATGGGTATCCTCCAAAGGTCCGAACAGGGTAATGTCAATCAGTCTCGCGAGACAGATGACGGTGTTGTAGGAAAGGGACAGCGCGGTCGCTCTGTCGACACCGGAAAATGCCAGGCTGCTACCCGGCCCCTGGGCCCCAACCCAGACCGACTCCAGGTCCCGTTTGCCCAGCGCCGCCGTCAGTAAATCCAGATCCAGCTGGTTCAATGAAGTCGCGAACAACAGCACCAGATCACCGGGCTGCCCCAGGGCGGTTAGTTGCTGGGACAGCCAGCCCACCCCCGGGTCAAGGCTGACTAGGTGCCGGCTGGTGAGTTCAATTGCGGGAATGGCAGGCCGCTCCCTGTATAGGCCCTGCTGTAGTAATTCGACCAGCAGGCTTGCGTTGGGTGCATCGGGACCGATGCCACAAACTATCAACTTGTGCTCATTGATTACGGCTGCCGCCGCTGTTTGGGCCGCCTCCTGGGTTAGCTCCGCGATCTCGTCCACGGAGAGGCTGAGCTGCTCCATGTAATTACGAAAAAAATAGGTGAGGTCGTCGTAAGGGATCATAGGGTCCTGGTAATAATCTCAGACGGGCGAGTCAAAGGCCTGGCGAATCCAGCGAGGCGTAGTCTGTAGCCCCCGGCCATCATAGGCAACAACGTCGAATCGGATCATCTTATCTGCCAAAGCGGGTGCTCGCTGCAAAAACCAACTCGCGGCCGCGAGCAATCTCCCTTGCTTGCGTCGATCCACAGAAGCGGTTGCGTTCGGGAAGCGCCCCGGCGAGCGCAACCGAACTTCCACGAAAACCAGGGTATCCCGGTCCCGCATGACAAGGTCCAGTTCGCCGTGTCGGCAGCGAATATTTCTGGCTACCGTCAACAGCCCCTGGGCGTTTAGGAAGGTCTCTGCCTGCCGCTCTGCGCGCCTGCCGATGTCTGTCTGGACCTCGTTCACCCCTGTGCATTGGTTCCTGCCTCAGGGTAATGCCAGTGCTTCTAGCTTGCCGCCATCAAAAAACACCGAATTCAACTCGCGCTCAACATCGCCGTTGCGGCTGCGATTCAGGATGCCGGTGCGCCCCCTGAACAGGGGTGACTCGGTGAGCTCCCCCTGCTGCCAGTGATCGATCATGCGAATCGCATCAAAGCCCAGGGCATTCAGGCGCGTAAAGCGAGTAACCTCCATCGCGTCCAGCACCGCCGGTGTTTCAACCAGAATGAGATTATTGAGGTCCTGATTTTGACCCTGGTTGTCGCCGCTGTAGGCTGCGGAGGTGCTGTATACGGGCACGTCACCGCTGTAGTGATAGATCAGTAGCGGCCGCAGACGCCGGGCTTCGCCGGGGTCCCGAACCAGCAGAAATACCGCATCAAAATCCTGACGTCTGCGGGCCCGGGCTTCAATGGGGGCTTCGAAGGCCCGTTCCAGGGCCTGAATGCGGCGTTCGGACTCGCTGGCACCCGCGCCCGCGCCAATTTGCTCCGAGGCCGACGGCTCAGGCGTCAGGGCAATGCTAGTGGTTATTCTGCCACCCAGGCTGCGCCATTCCTGATTGAGTGACACCTCCATGCGACGACCCCATTCGCTGTCGGGTCTAATCACCAGCGCCCGGCGCTGCCCCTCGCCGAATGCCAGTCGAGCGATCTGGCGCGCCTCGTCCTCCGGCGCAAGACTCATGGCTGTCCAATGATCAATAGCGGCATCCGGCAGTGTTTCGGGGCGATTGAGCGCTATCACAGGGGCGGGGCGTTGAACGAGACTGCCCAGGGCTTGGGCATCGCCTTTCACCAGTGGACCCAGCACCAGATCTGCGCCCTCCGAGAGAGCGGTCCGGTAGGCAGCCACCGAACTGGGCCAGGCTTCGGTGTCCACAGTGAATATCTTGGGACGGGTTTCAGGGTCCCGGAAGCGGCGATACGCGCCTTCCATGACGCCTTCCAGCACCGCCGAACCGGCTGGGGCCAGGCGACCGGAGAGGGGCAACAATACTGCGATATTGGCAGGAGGGCGGGCAGCCAACCAGGCGTTCAGGCCCGCCGGCAGTGGCCGGGTTGCAGAGTGATCAGGGTGTCTGGAGAGCCAGGAGATCATATCTTCCCGGCCTGAGCGGTAGGCCTGTAGCAGGGTGAGCCAGCCCCGCCAGTCCGGTTCCTCGGCAATCGCGATCGCCCGCGCCAGCTGGGTATCATCCAGGCGCATCAGCAGGCGCCAAATATCGTCGCCAGCACCTGCTGCGGCGCTGTCAGAGCTGCTGGGGCCCAGCATCTTCGTGTGGGCAATGATGAGACGTCGGTGGGCCAGGCGGGCGGCGTCCAGCCAGCGACGCTGAAGCTGAAAACGCTGCTGTCGGGTCGCCAGTACGAATAGTTCGCCTTCCCACTCGGCGGGTTTTACATTGGTCAACAGGGTATCCGCGAGTACCTGTTGGCCCTCGTACCATGCCAGGTCGGCATCGATAATACCGGCACTCACCGAGTCCAGTCCGGTAATCAACAGTGCATTGCGGAGTATGCGACCGGCTACCACTCCTTCCGCAAAGATCCTGTCTCTAACAGCCTCGATGGCCGCGTAATCAAGGGGTTGCTCGGGCTCTGTTGGTATTGGGTCGGGCAGGTCTGATGTGCCAACAGCGTCAACGGATATGGTCGGTAAAGGGCGTTTGCCGGGATCGCTGGTCTCGCAACCCACCAGGGTGGCCATGAGTCCGATCACCAATAAAGATGTCCGAATGGGCAGACGTGCAGAGCAATGATTTGCGATCATGGGACAGAGTATAGAGTGGAGCAGCCATCTTGGAACGTGGTTTGTACATTGTACCGACGCCGATTGGCAATCTGGGGGATATGACCCAGCGCGCCCTGGAAACTTTGGCCCAGGCGACACTCATTGCTGCCGAAGATACCCGGCACAGCAAGAAACTGCTGGCCCATTACGGGATTGCTACCCCGCTCACCGGCTACCACGAACACAGTGAGCCTGAGGTGACCCAGCGCTTGCTGGAACGGATGGTGGCGGGGGATGCCATTGCGCTGGTCAGTGATGCCGGTACCCCCCTGGTATCTGATCCGGGTTTCCGCCTTGTTCGCGCGGCTCAGGAAGCGGGTATCCCTGTAGTGCCATTGCCGGGCCCCTGCGCGGCGGTAACAGCATTGAGTGCGGCGGGCCTGCCCAGTGACCGATTTTTCTTCGAGGGTTTTTTGCCGGCCAAGTCCGGTGCCCGGCGGAGTCGACTGCAGGCACTGCTGTCCCAGCAGGGGACACTGATCATTTATGAGGCACCCCACCGCATCGCGGCGACATTGGAGGATGCCGTACAGGTCATGGGTGACGACCGGGAGGCGGCAGTGGCAAGGGAGCTGAGCAAGGCCTTTGAAACCATTCGCCGGGGAACGCTGAAGGACTTGTTGTCCTGGGTGGCCGGGGACCGCAATCAGCAGCGAGGCGAACTGGTTCTGCTGATTGGTCCGATGCCAGAGCCAAGCGCAGGCGCGCCACTGGCTGAACGTGATCAACGCTTGCTCTACCGCTTGGCACAGGAACTGCCACCGCGCAAAGCGGCGGCGATAGTAGCGGACCATACCGGGCAGCGCTCTCGTGACCTCTATGGCTTGCTGGTCGAGGGGGAATAAGTTTGGCAATCCTCGCTTGAGGGTAGCTGCCGTGCACTTTACATTGGAACCCGAGCTGATCAGACGACCGCTGTCGCCCTTGGGTGATGGAGGAAAGTCCGGGCTCCTGAGGTCAGGATGCCAGGTAACACCTGGGGGGCGTGAGCCCACGGAAAGTGCAGCAGAAAGGAAACCGCCCGGCTTTACTGTCGGGTAAGGGTGAAAAGGTGCGGTAAGAGCGCACCGCGCGGCTGGTAACAGGCGTGGCGATGGTAAACCCCATCCGGAGCAAGACCAAATAGGAATCCATAAGCCGAGACCTCCGGCGGATTCGGGTAGGTCGCTACAGGCGGGCGGTGACGTCCGTCGCAGATGAATGGTCGTCCTCGACAGAACCCGGCTTATCGACCAGCTCGACCCATGCACCCCCTTTTGGGGGTGCTACCCTTCATCGGCATTTTGATACTAATTTAATATATAAATTAGTTTTTTAATTCTATGAAGCAATTATAATTAAAGACAGATCACCTAATCAGAGCTAGTACGCTGTTTATGAATAGATTTAGTGCGCCCCAAAACCGGCAAAAAAGCACCCGCCAAGCCCTCCAATAAATCTTGTAAGCGCCTGAAATAGAAAGGGATTTTAGCGCCGAGACCATTGACCTATAAAAACGTGGGTCGTATAGTGGGTAAAAGTGGGGCAAAGTGGTAAATATTGCCCGACAGTGGGAATTTCAGGGCGGTAGTGGGCCAGACCGAATGTTTCGTGGGGTGCAACACATCAATATGGACGCCAAGGGGCGACTCGCGGTGCCGTCGAGGCAGCGAGAGAGCCTGCTTGCCCAGTCCAATGGTTGTGTCGTTATTACCATCGACACCCAGAGCCGCTGCCTGACCCTCTACCCCCTGCCTGAATGGGAGCGCATCGAGGCCGATATCCAGTCGCTTCCGGCACTGAATCCCGCAGTGAAACGTTTCCAGCGGCTGATGTTGGGTTACGCCGCTGATATCGAACTCGATGGCAGTGGCCGTGTTCTGCTGCCCCAGTCCCTGCGGGATTACGCCCAGCTTGAGAAGAAAGTGGTGCTGGTGGGTCAGGGCAACAAAATGGAGCTGTGGTCCGAGGAGCAGTGGCTGGGAGCGCAGCAGGCCGCCCTGTCGGTGGCGTCGGGGGCTGAACTCCCAGCTGAGCGGCGG
>JAAXJC010000135.1 GCA_012270045.1 Luminiphilus sp. | reverse complement strand
CCTTGAAATATGCCGGGGCTGGCTCCATCTCACTGCACTACGGCCAACCTGGGAGCAGTACTGATGACCGCCAAAGCCAATACCGAGACCATGGGTTTCCAGACCGAAGCCAAAAAATTGCTTCATCTGATGATCCACTCACTCTACTCGAACAAGGAAATTTTCCTCCGTGAGTTGATTTCCAATGCCTCCGATGCCATCGATAAACACCGTTTTGCGGTGATCGAGGACAGCAGCTTAGCCAGCGGCGTATCGGAATACCGGATCGAGGTGAGCGTTGATGATGACAACAAGACGGTCACCATTTCGGACAACGGCATTGGTATGACCCGGGATGAGGTGGTAGAGCACCTGGGAACCATCGCCAAATCAGGCACCGCTGCCTTTCTGGAGAACCTCAGTGGTGATGAGCAGAAAGATTCCCAACTGATAGGCCAGTTTGGTGTGGGCTTTTATTCTTCCTTTATCGTAGCGGGGCGGGTTGAGGTTCTTACCCGCAAAGCAGGCACTGCCAGTGATGAGGCCACTTTGTGGGAGTCAGAGGGTGAGGCAGAGTTTTCCGTCGCGGCGGCGGAACGGGATGCCCCCGGCACCACGGTTGTTCTGCATCTGAAAGAGGACGCCGATGAATTTGCTTCCGAGTGGCGCATAAGGAGTGTGATTAAAAAGTACTCGGATCACATCTCAGTGCCGGTACTGATGCCCAAAGCTGCTGAAGCCGGCGACGACGAAGACAGTGACGACGCCGCAGATGCCGCCCCGGAATGGGAGGCAGTAAATGAAGCCAAAGCACTATGGACGCGCAGCCGGTCTGATATCTCCGAGGAGGAGTACCAGGCCTTCTACAAGCATATTTCCCACGATTTTGAAGATCCCATGACCTGGAGTCATAACCGGGTGGAGGGCAAGCTGGAGTACACATCCCTGCTCTACATCCCGTCCAAGGCGCCTTTCGATCTGTGGAATCGCGAGGGCGCCCGGGGGCTGAAACTGTATGTTCAGCGCACCTTCATCATGGATGATGCCGAACAGTTTTTGCCCCTGTATCTCAGGTTTGTCAAAGGGGTGCTCGACTCCAACGACTTACCCCTGAACGTGTCCCGGGAAATACTGCAGCAGGACGGCAACGTCGACAGCATGAAAAATGCCATGGCGAAGCGCATCCTCGACATGTTGCAAAAAATGGCTTCATCGGAACCCGAGAACTATCAACGTTTCTGGGAAACCTTTGGGGAAGTCCTCAAGGAGGGGCCCGCCGAAGACTTTAACAACAGGGAAAAAGTCGCGAAGCTGCTGCGTTTCGCGTCCACCCACTCGGATGCTGCTGAGCAAACAGTGTCCCTGACAGATTATTGCGAGCGCATGGGGGAAGGCCAGGATGCCGTTTGGTACGTGGTGGCAGAAAACCACGCGACAGCCAAAAACAGTCCCCATCTGGAGGTGTTTCGCAAGCGGGGTATAGAGGTGCTGCTGCTGTCGGACCGTATCGACGAGTGGCTCATGGGGCATCTCATGGAGTTTGATGGCAAGCCACTGAAAGACGTTACCCGGGGCAATCTGGAATTCGAGGGGGACGGTGCCGAGGACAAGGAAGCACTGGAATCGGCAACGAAAGCCCACGAGGGGCTGATGGAACGTATGAAATCCGTACTCGCCGAGCGCGTCGCCGAAATCAGGCCCACCCTGAGACTGACCGAGTCCCCGGCGTGTTTGGTAGTCGGCGAACATGAAATGGGTGCCCAGATGCGGCGGATTATGGAGGCCGCGGGTCAACAGGTACCCGACTCTCCACCCACCATGGAGTTAAACACGGACCACCCCTTGATCAAGCGACTTGACGAGGAGCAGGACGAGGAGCGCTTCGCCGATTTGACCCGGATATTGTTTGATCAGGCGCAATTGGCCGAGGGGTCGTCACTTGAGGATCCGGCGAGCTATGTCAGCCGGCTCAACAAATTATTACTGGAAATGAGTCAGTAGCGTGTGGGTCACCGTGTGGCGCCACGGTGAGTCGGGACCGGGAATCCCGGATCGCGAACGGACCCTGACTCCCCGGGGTGAAGCGTCCGTCAGTTCTGCTGCGGTCGTTTTCGCCGCCTCGATGGCGGAGCGAGGCATGGCCCCCGTTACCGATATCGTGGCCAGTCCCTGGCGCAGGACAGAGCAAACAGCGGCCCTGCTGGGTGCTGTTCTCGGCTTGGAGCCAGGCTCAGACCCGCGCTTGGCACCGGGTACCAGCGTCTCCGCTATTGCGGGGCTGCTGGAGCAACACCCGGCACACGTGCTGATGGTGGGGCATCAGCCGACCGTTTCGGAGCTGCTCTGGTACTGGCTGGACAGCACGCAGCTGCCACCGCTGGCTCCAGGTGGCTGGGCAACCGTAGCCCTGGATTTTCCTGGGCGAGGTATGGCGAATTTGATCGATTACCGCGCCAGTATTTTTTAATTTAACCATGTCAGCACGTCGAACCTTCCTGGGGCGACTCGCCGAAGCCGCTGTGCCGGCTCCAGTGTAAAGATTTGGGTCATGTACGCCTTGTGGTCTAGACTGTTGCCATGAGTGCAGACAGCGAAGCTAAGCGGGTCGCCATACTGGATGACCACGCCATCCTGGCCGAAGGCGTCAGCCATCTGATCATTGCTGAATCGGATTTTGACGTCTGTGGTGTGTTCAGTGATGCCAGTAATTTAGCGGAGCGTCTTAAAGAGTCCTCTGTGGATATCCTTGTTATGGACTTGCAGCTCGGTGAAGAGAGTGTTGCGGGCCTCATACGGGAACTCTCCTACCAACTGCCGGCGCTGAGGGTCCTGGTATTTACCTTCCTGGATTCGAAAAATTATGTGCACGACGCCATTTCCTATGGTGCCCTGGGCTTCCTGTCCAAGTCGTCCCGGCAGCAGCAAATGATTGAAGCGCTGAGAGCAGTGGCTGCTGGACAGCACTTTTTTGGCGCGGAACTGGGCGCGTCGGTGGCGAACGTCGATGACGGGGAAATACCGGTCAGGCTGTTGAGCAATCGCGAGTTGGATGTCCTGAAGCGGCTGGCACTGGGGTTCAGCCCAAAAGAAATCGGTTTTGAACTTGAACTCTCAGACAAAACCATCCACGCCCACAAAAACAGTATCAGGCAGAAGCTTGGCCTGCGCCGACAGAGCGACCTCATTCGAGCCGCCTTTTCCGCAGGGATTGTCACAGTTCACGATCTGGTTGGCTGATATTTGGCTGCCGGGCTCTTCAGGCCTGGCGGGCCGTAGCCTCCGACACACTTTGTCCCTGGTTTGCAGCTCGCGATTCCAACCCCGGGATTGCGGGTACCGCTACTATTCGCAGCCCTGATCTGCTAGCGGTGGTTCAGAGAGAAGCAGCAGCGCCCGGATCACAGCCGGCTGCTGCGCAGTTGCAGCAGGGCGAGAAACTCGTCCCGGGTTCTGGCGTCTGAGCGAAATGACCCCAACATGGCTGAGGTTTTGGTGACTGAGTTTTGCTTCTCAACGCCCCTCATCATCATGCACATATGTTCGGCCTCAATAATCACGCCCACCCCCTGTGCTCCGGTAACCTCCCGGATGCTCTCTGCTATCTGCACAGTCAGTTGCTCCTGGATTTGCAGGCGCCTAGCGAACATGTCCACTATGCGCGCTACTTTGGAGAGGCCCAGCACATTGCCCTCGGGAAGGTAGGCCACATGACACCGTCCCACAAAGGGCAGCAGGTGGTGCTCGCACATGGAGTAGAGCTCAATGTCCTGCACCAGAACCATTTCACTGGAGTCGGATGGGAACAGGGCGTCGTTCACCACTTCGGAAAGTTTTTGCTGGTAACCACGGGTTAAAAACTCGAAGGCTTTTGCCGCTCTTTTGGGCGTATCCAACAGTCCGGGCCGCTGGGGATCCTCGCCGATAGACTCAATGATGCTGCGCCAATGGGCTTCCATAATGCCTCCAATATCAGTGCAGCAATGATAGCATGCAGCCCCCTTTGATCGTTGGTGTTTCAGGGTGCAAACCTTTCGCGACGTTCTTATCAGTACCGAACAGGCGCTCTTACAGGGCGACGTATTCTGTGGTCATGGCTATGTGGACTGCCATGATGAAGCCGTGGCGTTGGTGCTGGCCGCAGCGGGGAGGGATCCGGAATCCGGGACTGAAATCCTGGGCCAGTTCGTCGACGACGACAGCCTGCGAACCCTATCTGACTTCCTGGATCAGCGGATACAGGGGAGGGTGCCCACAGCCTACATCATTGGTAGGGCAGCCCTGGGAGGTTTGAGTTTTCGCTGCGACAAACGTGCATTGGTTCCAAGGTCACCGCTCATGGCGGTTGTTCTCGATGACTATCGACCCTGGTTTCAGGGCGCCGTTCCCCGCCGCATTCTGGACGTCTGTTGCGGTGGCGGTAGCCTGGGTTTGCTGGCCGCGTTTCACGAACCGGACAGTGAAGTTTTTCTGATGGATCTCGATGAGCAGGCACTCGACCTTGCCTGGCTCAACCTCAAAGACCACCGCTTGCCCAACGCCTTTTGTCTGCGCGCAGACCTCATGACAGCACTGGCCTCCGGTACCGCAGATATCATTCTTGCCAATCCTCCCTACGTGGATGTTTTAGATATGAACTCCCTCCCTCCCGAATATCAGCACGAGCCAAAGGTGGCCCTCGCGGCCGGGGAGGATGGTTTGGACCTGGTTCATCCGCTGCTGCAGCAGGCAGAGCGTGTTCTGGCCCCGGGAGGGGTGTTGTTTCTGGAGGTGGGCAATAGTGCTCCGGCACTGGAGCAGGCTTATCCCGATCTGGCCTTCACCTGGTTGGCGCTTGAGTCAGGCGGGCATGGGGTATGCGCGATCGGCAAGAGAGAACTCGGTTTCCTCCGTACAACCACGTAAAGCCCTGGTTCAGGGGTATAATGGGGGCGGAGGTTAGAGCATGTCTGGAAATACCCTGGGAAAGCTGTTCACGGTGACGACCTTTGGCGAGAGCCATGGTCCCGCACTGGGTGCGGTGGTGGACGGTTGCCCGCCCGGCTTGCCGCTCGCGGCCGCTGACCTGCAGCCAGACCTCGACCGTCGCAAGCCGGGTCAATCCAGGTACACGACCCAGCGCCGGGAGGGAGATGAGGTCGAAATTCTCTCGGGGGTTTTCGAGGGGGTTACCACAGGCACTGCGATTGGCCTGTTGATCCGAAATACGGACCAGCGCTCCAAGGATTACAGCAAAATCAAGGACAGGTTCAGGCCTGCTCACGCGGACTATACCTATCAGCAGAAATACGGCCTGCGGGACTATCGGGGTGGTGGCCGCTCTTCAGCCCGTGAAACGGCCATGAGGGTTGCGGCCGGGGGCATCGCAAAAAAGTGGCTGGCGGGTCAGGGCATTGCCGTCCGCGGCCATCTGGCACAGATGGGGTCGGTGATACCCCAGGCACTGGATTGGAACGAGGTCGAAAACAACCCGTTTTTTTGTGGTGACGCCGCAGCGGTGCCCGAATTGGAGCAGTTGATTCAATCCCTCAACAAGGCGGGTGACTCCATTGGCGCCAGGGTTAATGTTGTCGCTGAGGGGGTGCCAGCGGGTCTGGGCGAGCCGGTGTTTGGGCGGTTGGACGCTGATCTGGCTGGCGCTCTGATGGGCATAAACGCCGTCAAGGGCGTGGAGATCGGAGCTGGCTTCAGCTCCGTTGAACAGCGAGGCTCGGAACACCGTGATGCCCTGACCCCTGAGGGTTTTGTCGGCAACAACGCGGGGGGCATATTGGGTGGTATCTCCTCTGGACAGACGATCACAGCGAGTATTGCCCTCAAGCCCACCTCCAGCATCCGAATTCCTGGCGACAGCATCGATGTCGAGGGTAACCCCGCTGAGATAGTTACTACGGGCCGCCACGATCCCTGTGTGGGTATTCGGGCTGTACCCATTGCCGAGGCCATGGTGGCCATCGTGTTGATGGACCACACCCTCCGCCAACGCGCTCAAAATGCTGACGTAGTCAGCCCGACGCCTGTCATCCCCGCAGCGGCCCCCTAGTCTTGGGGGAGTGGTGGCCCGGTCCAAAATGGCGTCGACGACTGCGGACGGTTGTCCTTGGTGTGGTGGCTACCGCTGCTCTGTTCTGGGGTGCAATCGACATAGTCGGAGTACCCGCCCGGAATTTAGCCTGGTTGCTGCTTGAGAGTGTGCTCGTCCTGGCCCTGGTGATCGCCGTGGCGGCCCTGGCCGGCTGGCTGCTACATCTGTGGCGTCGACGCTAGGGCCGGGACTCGATATCGAGGTCCAGGGTCATCGCGTCGGCGATGGGTTCAAGGCACTGCCGTAAATCATTGATATCCATGGCATCGGGAGCCAGTATCTCAAGTCGGGTCTTGAACAGCGCCTCTCCCGAGAAGGGCGCACTCTCGACCAGGGAATCCATCAGCACAATGGAAACACCGGTTTCAGCCAGAGCACCTGAAATTTCACCAACGATGCCGCTGCGGTCGGGTCCCACAAGATTCACCTCAAAGTTTGGGCAGGCCTCGGGTACTTTTTCTGCGCTGGCTTCCACCTGAACACCCCAGGGTCCGCCCGCAATGCCCTCCAGGGCCGTTGTCAGGTCAGCCTTGGCGGCCTCGGGCAGGTCGACACTGATCAGTCCGGCAAACTTGCCTTCAAGGTGCCCAAGGCGGCTCTCCAGCCAATTGCCGCCCAGATTGCGAATTTCAACGGCAATGTCCTCCACCACTCCAGTGCGGTCAGGTCCGATGAATGTGATGACAAAGTGCCTCATTTCCCGATCACCCGTGTCTCGTCAAAGAGGCTATAGTACCGCGCTGGACCCACGGAGGGGTGTCCCTCCATCTTCATGAGGAAGCACTATGAAATCTTTATTTTCTGTACTGGTGGCCGCATCCCTTTTGTTCTGTGGCGCTGCAAGGGCAGAGATGGACTGGAATACGGCCTTGTCCGGAGCCCACAGGGCTGAAGGTAACGCCGACCGGAACGGAGCCAGGCATCCCCGGGAGACCCTGGAGTTCTTTGGCCTTGAACCCAACATGACCGTCATGGAGGTGTCTCCGGGCGGAGGTTGGTATACCGAGGTGCTGGCAGTATTGCTGGGCACCGAGGGCACGTTGGTCGCCGCCAATTATTCGCCCAACGGTGGTTCCTAAGCACGAGTTTCACTGGGCTTTTTCATCAGGAAGCTCGGTGAGAATAATTACGTATCCTGCGGGGTGGTGGTGTCGGCCTTGCAACCCCCTGAGGCGATGACCCCGGCCGCCCCCAATAGCGTCGACATGGCGGTTGCCTTCCGCAATGTGCATTCCTGGATGCGCATGGATCAAGCAGAGACCTTCTTCGGTGCGATTTACGATGCTGTGAAGCCCGGCGGTGTTTTCGGTGTGGTTCAGCATCGCGCCAAACCCGGCACGCCGATCGACATGATGCGCAAGACGGCCTATGTCACCGAGGAGCAGGTGATCGAATTTGCCGAACTGGCAGGCTTTGAACTCGAGGCCCGCAGTGAGGTGAACGCAAACCCGCGGGACACCAAGGACTATCCCGGTGGCGTCTGGACCCTGCCACCCTCCCTGGCTGGCGATGATGCCAACCGCGAGAAATACCTCGCCATTGGTGAAAGCGATCGCATGACCTTGCGCTTTCGCAAGCCCGTCGAGTAGAGCCTTTGACGGGTGACGGCTGATGTTGAAAAGGCGGCAGTGGAAATAGACGCTCGGGGCCTAAAATGCCCCGAGCCGGTCATGATGCTGCACGGAGCCATGCGTCGCGCCCCCAACGCTGGGTTAGTGAAATTATTGGCAACAGATCCCTCCACCGAACGAGACGTGCCCCAATTCTGCAGATTTCTCGACCATGAACTCATCGAGACCCGGATCGATGAAAGTGAGGCGCTGTACAGTTTCCTGATAAGGAAAAAGGGCTAGGGGAGCGATGTCCAAGTCCAACCCGGACCTCGTGCCAGTGCAATGGTTGGAGGCGGTTTTTTACCAGTCGGTGGGAAGGGCATTCAATACCATCCTGAGGGGTGGTGCCGATGAGCCCCTGTACATTCCGGCCCATGGGAGCCAGTGCGCCGAGATCCATTATCGACTGGATTACCTGCGCAGCGCCCTGCATGAGGTGGCTCACTGGTGCCTGGCGGGCGCTGCACGCAGACGTCGGCCCGATTACGGGTACTGGTATGCCCCGGACGGCCGCAATAGCGTGCAGCAAGACGCTTTTTTTGCTGTCGAAGCCCGTCCCCAGGCACTGGAGCAGTGCTTCTGTGACCAACTGGCTTTGCCATTCTCTGTCAGCATTGATAATCCCGGCGCAGTGCTGGAGGTCAGCGCAATCGCGGATTTTGAGAGACGCGTACAACTTGAGCGGGCGCAGTTCCTCGAGAACGGTCTACCGGGGCGAGCTATGCGCTTTGCGGAAGCCCTGGGTCGTTGTTGATGCTGGCCTCCTTCTGATATGACTTTTCGCATATTGGCCGATGACGCGATCGCCGTCACGCCGGAGCTAACGGCCATTGCGGAAACCCTGCGACGCGTACCCGGTTCCACTATCCAGCGTGACGACTTGCAGGGCGCCGATGTCCTCCTCGTGCGGTCGATTACCCAGGTCACAGAACAATTGCTCACCGGTAGTCAGGTTACCCATGTCGGGTCGGCCACCGCAGGGTTCGATCACGTGGACCGCGATTATCTGCAGCAGCGGGGCATTGGCTTCTCCTGCGCCCCGGGAGCCAATGCCAATGCGGTGGTCGAGTATGTGCTGTCGGTGCTGGCGGCCCGGCGCAGGTTGGGTCACGTTCTGGAGGGGGGCGGTATTGGGATTTTGGGCTACGGTCATGTGGGCCGCCATCTCGCTGCTCTGGTCACTGGCCTGGGCGGCGCAGTGCGGTGTTGGGACCCCTGGCAGCAGGTTCCAGAATCTATCCGAGGCGAATCCCTGCAGCAGGTCCTGTGCCAGCCGGTTCTGTCCCTGCATGCGTCGCTGCACAACGAGGCGCCGTGGCCCAGTTGCGGCATCATCGACCGAGAATCAGCTCAGGCTTGCTTCCAGGGACAGCTGGTAATCAACGCCGCCAGGGGGCCTTTGATCACAGCTGAAGCGATCGACATTCTGGATGAGAAGGGCGTGGAGATGGTTCTTGATGTCTGGCCTGAGGAGCCGCGTATTACGACGCAGCAATTCGCCAAGGTGGCGCTGGGCACGCCGCATATCGCGGGGTATTCGTTAACTGCCAAACAAACTGCCACGAACATGTTGGTGGCATCGATAACGGGAAAGCCGCCAGCGACCTGCACGCAACAGGGAGCCGCTATCGATATGAGGGGCTGTGATACCGACAGCGCCAGCGAATGGCTGACGCGGTTGCTGTTGGCCAATTATGATCCCGGTCGGGATCACCGTCTGTTGGCAGCTTGTGTTGCTGACACCATGGCGCCAGAAACCTTCGAGGCACTGCGTACCGATTACCCTTTGCGGCGTGAGTTGCGCGGTCTACCGGTTGAAGTAGACGGGGAGTTGCCCGAGAGATTGCAGCGCCTCTGTAAGGTACTGGGGGCTCGCCCCGAGTACACTGGTGGCGGATGAATAAAACAGGAGCAAGCAATTATGGCGAGTGAAGACGAGCAGTTGTCGGATACAGAATGGCGAGACAGGCTCACCCCCGAGGAATTTACCGTATTACGCGAAAAGGGCACCGAACGGGCGTTCACCGGTGAATACTGGAATGTGTTCGAAGACGGCGTTTACCGATGTCGTGGTTGCGGAGAGAGCCTGTTTGAATCGGACAGTAAGTTCGATGCGGGCTGTGGCTGGCCAAGCTTCGACCGCGCGGCTGCTGATGGGGTCATAGCCGAAGCCAGGGATACCAGTCACGGTATGGTGCGTACGGAAATTATGTGCCAGAAGTGTGGCGGCCATCTCGGGCATGTGTTTCCCGATGGGCCCAGTGAAACAGGGCTGCGCTATTGCGTTAACAGCCTGTCAGTCAAATTGGATCAGTCGACAACGGAATAGGGGGCAGGTAGCCACCCAGTAATTGCGGTATTTGGGGGCCTTCCGGGCGGGCGAGAGGAAAAAATGGAGCGGGTAACGAGGTTCGAACTCGTGACCTCAACCTTGGCAAGGTTGCGCTCTACCAACTGAGCTACACCCGCTCTATGCCGTGCCAGAGGGAGCCTGCTGTGTCTCCCGATGCCAACCACGTGGCCCTGGCAAAAAATGGCGTCCCCTAGGGGGTTCGAACCCCTGTTCCCGCCGTGAAAGGGCGGTGTCCTAGGCCACTAGACGAAGGGGACGCAAGCTCCGCACAAGCAGAGGCGCGAATGTTAGTGGCGTGAACGGGCCGCGTCAAGCTTATAAGACGCTGATCTGTCGCCTAGTTGCCGAGCATTCGGTACACTGCGCCTCCGCAGCGTCCAGCTGCAGATTCCAGGCATCAGTTAAAGCCATTATTTGGGAGCCCCATGTCCGAGGCATTGAAGATAGAAGGCCTTCAAAAGACCTATGAGAACGGTTTTGAGGCCTTGAAAGGCATCGACTTGTCAGTCGAGCCAGGAGACTTTTTTGCGCTTCTGGGGCCTAACGGCGCGGGCAAATCAACGACCATTGGCATTGTTTCATCCCTGGTAGCCAAGTCCGCGGGCAAGGTCTGGGTGCACGGCGTCGACATCGACAAGGATTTCCCTGGAGCCAAGCGGCATCTGGGCATCGTGCCACAGGAATTCAACTTCAACGTCTTCGAGAAAGTTGAGGATATCCTGACTAATCAGGCGGGTTATTACGGCATTCCCCTGCGTGAAGCCCGCAAACGGACAGATCAGTTCCTGGAGCGGCTGGGTCTAACTGAAAAACGACACACCCGGGCCCGTATGCTGTCCGGTGGCATGAAGCGCAGGCTCATGATTGCCAGGGCCTTGGTGCACCAGCCGAGATTGTTGATTCTGGATGAGCCGACGGCGGGGGTTGATATCGAGATGCGTCGCTCGATGTATGAATTCCTGCGGGAAATCAATGCGGCGGGGACCACCATTATTTTAACCACCCATTACCTGGAAGAGGCGGAGGCGCTTTGCCGCAATATGGCGATCATCAACCACGGCAAAATCGTTACCAATCGCTCTATCAAGGAGTTGTTACGGGATTTGCACAAGGAAGTGTTTATTCTTGACTGTGCCAGCGATATTCCACAGGACCTGCACATTGAAGGTTTCGATGTGCAGGCTCTGGATGGCCATACGGTCCAGGTTGCCATAGAGAAGGGTCAGGACCTCGCGGAGCTCTTTTCGGTCCTGCACCAGCGCGACATCGCAGTGGTGAGCATGCGCAACGAAGCCAATCGACTGGAACAGATGTTTGTCAATTTGCTGGAGCAGCCGGCATGAATCGGTATGAGCAGTATGTCGCCTTCATGACGATCCTGCGCAAGGAGATACGTCGTTATTTACGCATCTGGTCCCAAACCCTGCTGCCCAGCGCCATCACCATGACGCTGTACTACGTAATATTCGGCAACCTCATTGGTTCCAGGATCGGCACCATGGGCGGCTATTCCTACATGGAGTTTGTCGTGCCGGGCCTGATCATGATGGCCATCGTTACCAACTCCTATGCCAACGTTGTCGCCTCTTTCTTTGGGGCTAAATTCAACAACAGCGTTGAAGAGTTGTTGGTTTCGCCCATTCCCGCCTACGTGATTCTCTTGGGTTATGTCGCGGGCGGGGTGAGTCGCGGCGTCCTGGTGGCGATTATCGTGACCACTGTCTCGCTGTTTTTTACAAGGTTGCCCATCCACAATCCAATGCTGGTGGTGCTGGTCGTTACCCTGACCTCGGTGTTGTTTTCGCTGCTCGGCTTCATCAATGCGGTGTTTGCCAACACCTTCGACGATATCAATATTGTCCCCGTGTTTGTGCTGACACCCCTGACCTACCTGGGAGGGGTTTTTTACTCGCTGGATTTGCTGCCCGATTTTTGGGCCTCCGTGTCCCAGATCAATCCGCTCGTTTACGTGGTTAGTGCCTTCCGGTTTGGCATGCTGGGTATCAGTGACGTAAACCTCGCCTTTGCCCTGAGCATGATTGTGGTCTGTGTCGTTCTGGCCTTCGGCTACAGCTTGCACCTGCTGCACACCGGCAAACGCCTGCGTACCTGACGTTATGGTTATTGCACTGGGAAGCCGAGTTGCCGCTCCTACGGAGTACAGCCCCGACGTCCTTGAGCCCATAGTCCGCAACGCCTCAACCGCAGCAGGTGATTACGGGTCAACCGGCCGTTATGGCTACGATCGCTGGCACCTCTATGAGCTCTCCTGGCTGGATGGCAGCGGCCATGCCCAAAGTTATGTTGGTGTTCTGTGTATTGATGTGAAGTCACCGGCAACTATTGAATCAAAGTCTTTAAAACTTTATCTCAACAGTCTGAATTTTAAAAACTTTTCAAACCCAGAAGAGGCAAAATCGGTAATTTGTTCCGACGTGGGAAATTTGGCCGGCAGCGAGGTTACACTTGAGCTGTTTGCCCCTGAGGACATAGGAATGATGACCTGTGAGCCCGATGGAGTCCTGCTGGATGCTTTGCCCCCATTCGATCCCTCGCCAGTGGAGTGGGTCAGTGCTGATGCCCCCCTGGTTCAGGAGACCCTGCTGTCCCACCGGATGCGCTCCCTGTGCCCGGTTACGGCCCAGCCAGATTGGGGCACACTGGTGGTGAGCTACAGCGGACGGCGGATCAATCGACGGGCGCTGCTGGATCTGGTCGATTCTTTCCGACAGCAGCAGGATTTCCACGAACACTGCGTTGAGCAGTGCTTTGATTTAATACGTTCGGCTGCCAACCCCAATGCCTTGACGGTAACCGGCTATTACCAACGTCGCGGTGGCATCGATATCACCCCCGTCAGGGCCAGTGAGCCTATAGCCACTGAATTCTGGAGAATGGGGCGCCAGTGAGAGCCTTTATCCCTCTGCGCTCAGTGCTGCTACTGACCGCATTGGGTGTCAGTGGTCTGGCGGCGCAGCCCGCTGCTACGCCTGGTTTTACCGAGCCCGAGATAAAGGCCGCATTCCTAACCCACCTGATGGGGTTTGTTAGCTGGCCGGGGCAACAACAAGCAAAAACCATCTGCGTTGAAGAAGATGACGCCACTACCCAGGCAGTGGACAGCATCCTCTCCACACGTGTTGATGCGGAGTTAGAACTGATCATCCTGGCATCCGCTGATGAACTTCCTCCATGCGATCTGCTGTACATGAATTCCGACACAACGGAGGGGGTTGACGGACAGTTCCATCGAGGTGTGCTGACGGTGGCAGACGCCGATGGCTTTGCCCAGCAGGGTGGGATGGTCGAATTTCAACGTAAAGCCAACCGTATCGCGCTCATTATCAACACCGGCGCCATGCACGAAGCAGGCCTGACGGCGAGCAGTCGCCTGCTGGCTCTGGCAACGGTGATCCCGACCACCGGGAGGGAAATATGAGCAGGCTGTTGAGCGAGCGCATGTCCCTGCAGACCGTTGCGATTGCGAGTTTTGTGCTCGTCGTTGTGCTCGCCATCAGCTTGGGCCTCACGGTGCGTGCCGCGCTGGATGAAACCCAGTCTTTAAAGGTTATACAAACCCGCGTTTTGGCGAGCAATCTGTCGGCGGCCCTGGCCTTCGGCGACGCAGCTGCATCCCGGGACGTCCTGACAACGTTGCAGAATGATCAGGATGTGATCTGGGCTCGAATCCTGATGCCCGACGGTCAGGTTATGGCCGAGTACAGGAGCCCGGATCAAGGCTTCCGGGCTGACTTTGCCGCTCCCGACCCGGCAGCCAAATTTCGCAACGAGACTCGTTTACGGCTGATTCAGGAACAAGTTATCTGGCGTGGTAACAGTTTGGGGCAACTCGAGGTTTGGATTGATAACAGGGCCGCTTACGACCTGGCTCAACAGGTGTTCGCGGTCGCCCTGGTGGCGGTGCTGTTCGGTTCGATGCTTGCCTATGTGCTTGCTTCACGACTTGGCGGAATGGTGCTGTTGCCGGTCAGTCGATTGACCCAATTGATGGCTGACATCACTAAAAAGGAGAACTATTCAAGGCGCTTCCAGGGGTCTGACATCAAAGAGATTCAGGCTTTGGGTGACACATTCAACGCCATGCTGGTTGCAGTTGAGGACAGGGATTCATCCCTGAAGCAGGTGATTGTGCAGCTGGAAGAGGCTCGGGACGCGGCACAACAAGCGGCGGAATCAAAAACGATGTTTTTGGCCAATATGTCCCATGAGATACGCACACCCATGAACGGCGTGCTGGGGATGGTGTCGGTGCTCAAGGAGACCCAGATTGATGAGCGCCAGCAGACCTACTTCAGGACCATTGAGCAATCCGCGACAGACCTGCTGATGGTCATTAATGACATTTTGGATTTCACCAAGTTGGAGGCGGGCAAGCTTCAGATCAACCCGGAAGTCTTCAGTCTGAATGACACCCTCGATGCCCTGGAAACATTTTTTGCCCCTGCTGCCGAGCAAAAAGGCCTCGAATTTTCGATATCGCGAGCCGCTGATCTCGATGACGTTGTCGAAGGGGACCCGGCTCGACTGCGGCAAATTCTTATTAATTTGTTGGGCAACGCGTTCAAGTTTACCGAGCAGGGAAGCGTGCAACTCCATGTGGCGCCTGTAGCTTCTGGTGAACCCCCGCGAACCCGATTTTCGGTTGTCGATACCGGCGTGGGTATTGCTGAAGACAAGAAATCCGGTATTTTCTCGGCGTTTTTTCAGGCCGATTTCACATCCACCAGAGCCCACGGAGGTACCGGGCTCGGCCTGGCTATCTGTCGGGAGTTGGCTATTCTCATGGGCGCTCACCTGGGCTCCTCAAGCCAGCACGGCCAGTGCTCACGCTTTAGGCTGGAAGTGCCGCTGCCGGCGGAAATTATGAATCCTTTTGCCTCATCTCTTGCTTCCGCGGCAGCGACCACCAGTAATCCATTCTCAAGTGCCATCGCTAATCCGTCTGAGTCACCCAACACTGTTGAGACCGACACAGGGGCTGAAGAAACCTCAGTGGACGAGGACCTGCGCATCCTGGTGGCCGAAGATTCCGAGGTTAACCAATTCATCATAAAAGAGCTTCTGAGCACCCTTGGATTCACTCCACTCATCGTCGACAACGGCGAACGGGCCGTTGCGCTTTTCAGGGAGCAGGCCTTCGACCTTGTTTTGATGGATATTCAAATGCCGGTGATGGATGGCTACGA
>JAAXJC010000219.1 GCA_012270045.1 Luminiphilus sp. | reverse complement strand
AGCTCTCGGGCCGCACCGAAAACAATCGGGTGGTCAATTTCAGCTCATCCGACAGGGATTTGATCGGTGACTTTGCAACGGTAGCCATTGTGGAGGCGCTGCCGAATTCATTACGGGGCGTACTGGCAGCAGCCAACTGAACGGTTGACTCCGGGAACAAGGTCTGTATCGTCTCTGTCCCAGCTGCAGAAAGAGCGACCAAACAGGCGTTGGATACAGTTAGCGCACCCCCCGATTCCGCCGACGGCGCGGAGCCGGCCCAACAGCAAAGCTTCACACTCGAGCCCAACGATGCCCGTCACCTGGCCGCACTCTGCGGGCAACTTGATGCCCACCTCCGCCAGATTGAAGTGCGCCTGGGCGTGGAGATCCACAACCGCAGCAATCATTTTACCGTGTCCGGACCTGCCGCCGCGGCAGCGGCATCGGTTGCCCTGCTGAAGAACCTCTATGCAGAGGTGGTGGCGGGCGTCACCCTCAGTCCCGAGACCGTGCACCTGCATTTGCAGCAGGCGGATCTGGAGCATCTTGTGTCCCTGCCGGACAACCCCGGCGCCAGCGATGTGGAACCGATCACGATTATCCGCACCAAGCGCACTTCCATAAAGCCACGCGGCCGAAACCAGCAGGGCTATGTGCGGGCGATCCAGCGCCACGACATCAATTTTGGTATCGGACCCGCGGGCACCGGCAAGACCTATCTGGCGGTCGCCTGCGCAGTGCAGGCCCTGCTCGATGAGCAGGTGCGCCGTATCCTGCTGGTGCGCCCCGCCGTCGAAGCCGGGGAGCGCCTGGGATTTTTGCCCGGGGACCTCAGCCAAAAAGTCGATCCCTACCTGCGACCACTCTACGACGCCCTTTATGAAATGCTGGGCTTTGAGACCGTCACCAAATATATCGAACGCAATATCATCGAAGTCGCACCCCTTGCCTTTATGCGCGGGCGGACCCTGAACAACGCCTTCATCATCCTCGATGAAGCCCAGAACACCACCCGTGAGCAGATGAAAATGTTCCTGACCCGAATCGGCTTTGGTTCCACCGCCGTTATCACCGGGGACGCGACCCAAATCGACCTGCCCCGGGGCCAGCAATCCGGGCTGACCCACGCCACCCAGGTGCTGGAAGACGTGCAGGGCATCACCTTTACGTGGTTTGCCAACAAGGATGTCGTGCGGCATCCGCTGGTACAGCGGGTGGTGTCAGCTTACGATGAATTCGAGGCCCGCAGTCCAAAACTGGAGCGCCGGGAGCCGTGACCGCCGATGTTCACGTACAGCGCGATGCCGGGGTCGAGGCCCCGGATGACGACAGTTTCAGGCGCTGGATCTCCGCAACCTGTGACCTTCTGCAACAGCCCGGCGCCCAGCGACCGGAGGTGAGCCTGCGCATCAGCGACAGCAACCAGATGACGCAACTCAACCAACGCTTCCGGGACAGGCCAGGGCCCACCAACGTGTTGTCCTTCCCCGCGGACCTGCCCGCCGACGTAGACTGCCCGCTGTTGGGCGACATTGTGATTTGCGCGCCCCTGGTAGCCCAGGAAGCCATGGAACAGGGCAAGGACACCCGCTGTCACTGGGCCCACCTGACTGTCCATGGCGTACTCCACCTGCTGGGCTACGACCACCAAACCAGTGCCACCGCGGACGCAATGGAGCGTCTGGAAGCCAACATACTGGGGCAATTCGGCTGCCCCGACCCCTATCTGTCACCCGTCCCCGAGCAGTGAAAACGGTCCTGTGAACGCATTCCAAAGCCACCACGGTGATGCGCGCCGCTGGCTGGAACCGCTGACCCATTTTCTCTCCGGGACACCCCAAAACCGCGCTGATTTGAAGGGCTTCCTGGATTTGGCGGTGAGCAACGAGCTGATCGACGACGACGCCAAGACCATTATGGAGGGCGCGCTGTCGGTGAGCGACATGCAGGTGCGGGATATCATGATCCCCAGGGCCCAGATGACGGTTATCAAGATAGACGCCGAGCTCAACGAAGCCCTGCCCCAGATCATCCATGCGGCCCACTCCCGCTTCCCGGTCATCGACGACAACCTGGACAATGTCGTGGGCATCCTGCTCGCCAAGGATCTGCTGCCACTCATTCTGGAGCGCGAACATCAGTTCAACCTGCGAGACCTGCTGCGACCTGCGGTGGTGGTCCCCGAAAGCAAGCGGCTCAACGTCCTGCTCCGGGAGTTTCGCCAGAACCGCAACCACATGGCCATTGTGATTGACGAATACGGGGGCGTAGCGGGGCTGGTCACCATTGAAGACGTGCTGGAAGAGATCGTGGGTGAAATTGAAGATGAGACCGACGTCGACGAGGGCCGGGACATCAGCAGCATAAGCCACGCGGATTTCTTTGTAAAAGCCCAGACACCCATCGACGATTTCAATGAGCACTTCGGCGTTCAGTTCAGCGATGAAGAATTCGATACCATCGGCGGCCTGGTCGTTAATGCGTTTGGCCATGTCCCCACCCGGAACGAGACGACTTACCTGGATCGCTTCGAATTCAAAGTGGTCAGTGCCGACCAACGCCGCCTGATCAGCCTGCGTGTGACCCCCCCCACCGGCGACAACGACGGGGAGTGATGCCGGGCTTCGGTTCCACCCTGCTGCGCTGGCTGCTGCCCGTTCTGGCGGGGGCGATGTTCATACCGGGACTGGCACCGTTTGGCCTGTGGCCCCTGACCCTGGTCAGCATGGCCCTGCTGTTATTCCTGTTGCATCGAACTCCCCAGGCTTCCGGGTTCCTGACCGGCTGGCTGTATGGCGCCGGTTTTTTTGGTGCCGGGGCCTCCTGGGTGTACGTCAGCATCCATGTTCACGGTCACGCCCCGGCGCCGCTGGCGGCTGTTATGACCGCATGCTTCTGTCTCGGTCTGGCGGTCCTCACCGGCATGCAGACCAGTCTTTACCTGCGCCTTGCGGGCCCCGGGCCAATCCCCAGGGTGCTGGTCTTTGCGGCGCTCTGGGTGCTGTTCGAGTGGCTGCGCAGCTGGCTGCTGACTGGATTTCCCTGGTTATACGCCGGCTACACCACCCTCCACACCCCGGCAGCCGGCTGGGCCCCGGTGCTGGGGGTATTCGGCCAGGGTTTCCTGGTTGCCGTCCTGGCCGGCTGTCTGGCGGGGGTGGCGCTGGACCGCCAGCAGCGCAGAACCTGGGGCATACGGGCGGCGCTGCTGGTAGCAGTGTCGGCACTGGGCTTTCTCGTGGGCAAAGTTGATTGGACCCGGCCCCACGGCGACCCTGTCACGGTTGCCCTTTACCAACCGAATATTCCCCAGGAGCAAAAGTGGAACCCATTGTATTTCCGCAGCTTCCTGGACCAGTACGAGCGGGCGACAAAGCCGGCACTACCGGGCAGCGATATCGTACTGTGGCCGGAGTCTGCGATCCCGGCCTACCGGGATACTGCCGCACCATTTTTGGAGCGCATGGAACAGGCAGCGGCGGCATCGGAATCGACGCTGATTACGGGCATCCCCACCCGGGACGATAGCGGCCGCTACAACAGCATCATCGCCCTGGGTAGCGGCACCGGCGAGTACCGCAAGCAAAAGCTGGTGCCCTTTGGCGAGTACGTACCCCTGGAGGAATGGCTGCGCGGCTTGATCGAATTCTTTGACCTGCCCATGTCCAGCTTTACTGCCGGACCCAACGTGCCGCCGGTGCTGCAGGGCCAGGGCCTGAACATCGCCGCCTTCATCTGTTACGAGGTGGTCTACCCGGATTTTGTCTGGCGTGGGGCGAGCAGCTCAGAACTGCTGGTCACCGTCAGTAATGACAGCTGGTTCGGTCGCTCTGCAGGGCCATTCCAGCATCTGGAAATGGCACAATTCAGGGCCCTCGAGACCGGGCGTCCGGCTTTGCGCGGCACCAACAACGGCGTGTCCGCCATTATTGATCATCGGGGCGGGCTGTCCGCCACAGCCCCACAATATACCCAGCAGCTGCTCACCGGCAGGGTACAGCCGCGCACCGGTCTGACACCGGTAATGCTGTGGGGCAGCGCGCCTACCCTGCTGTTTTGTGCGCTTTTACTGGCTGTTGCCGCCTATCGCAGGTACCGCTGATCACCCCAGTTCCAGCTTGGACTGGTACACTCTGCCCCTGGCACAACTTTCCCATTGATTTCCCAGCCGGGCCACCAGACAGAACCCCTATGAACCAGGAATACAGCCCCGAGCAGATTGAGCTCGACGCCCAGGCCCGCTGGGCCAATGACGATCGCTACCAGGCTGCCGCGGACAGCAGTCGGGAAAAATTTTACTGCCTGGCCATGTTTCCCTACCCCAGCGGCAAGCTGCACATGGGGCATGTGCGCAACTACACCATCGCCGATGTCATCGCCCGTTATCAACGCATGCTGGGCAAAAATGTCCTGCAGCCCATGGGCTGGGATGCCTTCGGTCTGCCGGCAGAAAACGCCGCCATTGCCAACCAGGTAGCGCCCGCCCATTGGACCCGGCAGAACATTGCCCATATGACCCAGCAATTGCGCCGGCTGGGCTTTGCCTATGACTGGAACCGCGAGCTGGCCACCTGTGACCCCAGCTATTACCAATGGGAGCAATGGTTCTTCACCCGGCTCCATGAGAAGGGGCTGGTGTACAAAAAAATGGCCACCGTCAACTGGGATCCGGTGGATCAAACCGTACTGGCCAATGAGCAGGTGATCGACGGCCGTGGCTGGCGATCCGGAGCCGTGGTTGAACGCCGGGAAATTCCCCAGTGGTTCATCCGCATTACCGCCTACGCCCAGGAACTCCTGGATGGACTGGACACCCTGGAGGGCTGGCCCGACGCGGTGCGCACCATGCAGCGCAACTGGATTGGTAAAAGCCACGGAGTTGAGCTGGCCTTCGGCCTTGAGACAGCCATCGCCGACCTGGACCGAATCGAGGTCTACACGACCCGACCGGACACCTTGTACGGAGTGACCTACATCAGTTTGGCCGCGGAACACCCCATCACACTGGCCCTTGCGGCAGAGAACCCAGAGCTGGCGGCCTTCGTAGCGGACTGTAAACAGGTGTCGGTTGCGGAATCGGATATTGCCCAGGTCCAGAAGCTGGGCATGGATACCGGGCTGCGCGCCAGTCACCCCCTCACCGGTGAAGCCATCCCGGTCTGGGTCGCCAACTATGTGCTGATGGACTACGGCTCGGGTGCCGTCATGGCGGTGCCCGCCCACGATGAGCGGGACTGGGAATTCGCCAGCAAATACCGATTGCCCATGACCACAGTGATCTGCGACGACAGTGGCCAGCCCGCCAATATCGAAGCGGGCGCCTTTACCGACCGGGGTCTGCTGACCGGCTCGGCCGAGTTTGATGGCTGTGACTTCGAAACGGCCTTTGACGGCATTGCCGCGCGGCTGGAGCAACTGGGTATGGGCCGTAAAACCACCCAATTCCGGCTGCGGGACTGGGGTGTGTCCCGGCAACGTTACTGGGGCACTCCAATTCCCATGCTTGACCTGGGCGATGGCCAGGACATTCCCATTCCCCGGGAACGGCTGCCATCCCTGCTGCCCGAGGACGTGGTCATGGACGGTGTCACCTCACCCATCAAGGCCGATACGAGCTGGCGGCAATTTGATCTGGCTGGGGTGGCTTGCGAGCGGGAAACCGATACCTTTGACACCTTCGTGCAGTCGTCCTGGTATTACGCCCGATTCACCTGTCCCGACTATGACCAGGGCATGCTGGACAGCGAACAGGCCAACTACTGGTTGCCGGTTGACCAGTACGTCGGCGGCATCGAACACGCTATCCTGCATCTGCTCTATGCACGCTTTTTCCATAAATTGATGCGGGATGAGGGGCTGGTTACCAGCGACGAGCCCTTCACCCGGCTGCTGACCCAGGGCATGGTGCTGAAAGACGGCGCCAAAATGTCAAAATCCAAGGGCAACACCGTCGACCCCCAGGAACTGATAGATCGCTACGGTGCGGACACGGTGCGCCTGTTCAGCATGTTTGCCGCGCCCCCGGAACAGAGCCTGGAGTGGTCTGATTCCGGCGTTGAGGGGGCCAATCGCTTCATCCGTCGCCTCTGGCGCCTGGTCTCAGAGCATATCGCCCGGGGAGACAGCGGTGACCGGGATTGGAGCAACCTTAACCGCAGTGAAAAGGACCTGCGCCGCAAGACCCATGAAACCATCGCCAAGGTCAGTGACGATTACGGACGTCGACAAACCTTCAACACAGCCATTGCAGCAGTGATGGAACTCTGTAACGACGTCGGCAGATTCGACGATACCGGGGAGTCGGGACCGGCCGTGGTCCAGGAGGCACTGGATGCCGCCCTGCTGCTGCTATCTCCGATTGTGCCCCACGTAACGGAACACCTGTGGCGGGAGATGCACGGTAGTGACATGTTGCAGGGGTCCTGGCCGACGGTCGATGAATCGGCACTGGGACGGGACGAGCTTGAAATCGTCATTCAGGTCAACGGCAAAGTCCGGGCCAAAATCAGTGTGCCGGCTGCCGCCAACAAGGACAGCATCGAAGCCACCGCCCTCGCCCAGGAAAATGTCATCCGGTTCATCGACGGCAAGACCGTGCGCAAGGTCATTGTGGTGCCAGGCAAACTGGTCAACATTGTGGCCAACTGATGACCATGCCAAGGCCAAACACCGTTCGTGGGACCCTTCAGGCATTTATTGTGCTACTGCTCTATCTGTCCCTCCAGGGCTGTGGTTTCCAGCTCAAGGGCACGGCAGCCGCAGGTTCCTCGGAAACCCTTACCGATGTTGCGATATCCCTCGTTAGTAGCCAGCCCCGGGGGGAGCTCACTGCCGCCGTGGCCAATCAACTGCGGCTGGAGGGCGCACTGCTCGATTCCCAGTCCGGAGAGGCTCTGGTATTGCGACTGGGCGAAGAGCGCTTCCAGCAGCGCAACCTGTCACTGACCGCCCAGGCCCGCTCTGCAGAGGTGGAACTGACCATGACCGTGGCGCTCAGCTTGCGCCAGGGGTCCGACGAGCTTATCCCCGAAGCTGACGCCCAGGTAGTACGACAGTTCCTCAACGATCCCCGCAACGTGGTGGGCAAGACCGAAGAGCTGCGGCTGCTGCGTGAGGAAATGCGCCGGGACCTTGCGGCGCAGATAGCCCGGCGCATAACCCACAGCCTGAGCAGTTAATGCCGGTCAAACCCGAGCAACTGGTACCACAACTGGAGCGCGGGCTGCGGCGTTGTTATCTGGTCTCTGGTGATGAAACCCTGATTGTCGAAGAATGCGCGGACGCCGTGCGCAATGCAGCACGAGCCGGGGGTTGTACCGAGCGCGAGGTGATCGAAATCGGTGGGGCTGGCGACTGGCAGCAGTTATTGCAAAGCGCCGGTGCCATGTCCCTGTTTGCCGACCGCAAACTCATAGAGATTCGCCTGCCCTCCGGGAAGCCCGGGGCAGAGGGCAGCAAGGCCATTCAGGAATACCTGGCTATCGACAGCGAGGATGTACTGCTGATCATTGCCGGCAAGGTGGATAAGTCCTCCCAGCGCGCCAAGTGGTTCACTGCCCTGGACCGGGAGGGTGTGGTGGTACAGGTCTGGCCGGTCGGGCGCCACGAATTGCCGACATTTCTCCAGCGACGCCTTAAAGCAGCGGGTCTTACCGCTGACCGGGAGGCGCTGCAGCTATTGGCCGACCGGGTGGAGGGCAATCTTCTGGCGGCGGTTCAGGAAGTCGACAAACTCAAGCTGCTGGCTGCATCGGACCGCATCGATCTGGCAACCGTCATGGACAGCGTGCTGGCCAGCGCCCGCTACAGTCCCTTCGGTCTCGCCGACGCCGCCCTGGCCGGCGATGCCGGCGCGGCCCTTCGGACGCTGCGTGGACTGCAGGCTGAAGCCACCCCGCCGCCGGTCATCCTGTGGGCACTGAGCCGGGATGTCACACTGCTGCGGCAACTGGCCGGTGACTGCGCGGCGGGCAGTAATCTGGCCCGAGCCATGGACAACCGCGGTGTCTGGCGCAATCGTACCCGGTTGGTGGAGGGGGCTTTCAAAAGACAGGATTCGGACAGTATGGAACAGCTCCAGCACCTGGCCTTCCGCACCGACAGCACCATCAAGGGCTTCGAGCGAGGCAGTCCCTGGGATTTGCTGGATCAACTGGTGTTACTGCTGGCCAGGGGACCCGAGGGGTTACTGCAGCAGCCCGCCGGCTGAGGGGTCAGTGGCCCCCGCCCGTTAATTGCGGGTTCATGGCCCAGAGAGCCAGTGACGGCGACTGTACAGCAACATCACCAAGCCCAGCCCAATAACGCCCGCAACGGCGAATACTGGGGTAAAGCCCAGTATGTCGGTAAGCGCGCCGATTACCGCTGAACCCACCGCCGGCGCACCCATGGCCAGCAATGTCCAAAGGCTCAATACCCGCCCCCGATAGGCCTCCATCAGGCACAGTTGGGTAATGGTCTGGCAGCCGGTGCCAGCCACCGTTGTAACCAGGCTGAGCAGGGCTACCAGGGCACTGAACCGGTGCAGTGTGGTACCCAGGGACAGGGCGCACATCAGCAGCGCAGCGCAGGCTATGGCTGCGGCGACCAGGCTCAGGAGATGGGCGGTATCGGCCCGCTGTCGGGCCAGCAACAGACCACCGGCAATGGAACCTACCCCGGCGCTGGCGGTCAGGGTTGCCAGCGCCCCCGAGCCGCCACCCAGGAAACCACCTGCGAAAGCCGGCAGCAGTTCCACCAGAGTACGGCCCAGCAGGCCATTCAACAGGGTGAAGGCGAAGACCAGTTGAATACCCCGCTCTCCCTTTACGTAACCCAACCCCGCCTTGAATTGCCGGTAAAAGGCTTCCCGGGGCTGGGGTTCGCGGCTGCCAATGCCATGCAGGCGCAGCAGGACCAGGGCGGCGGCAACAAACATCAGGCCGGACAGGGCGAAGGCGGTCGCTGCACCGGCGGTGCTGATCAGGGCGGCGCCCAGGGCGGGACCCAGGATACGGGCGATGTTGAATGTGGTGGCCGACAGGCCCACAGCACTCGGTAGCGCTGCGCGGTCCACCAGCAGGGGTATCAGCGCCAGTCGCATGGGGCTGTGACCCGAAGTGGCCACGCCCAGCGCCAGGGCCAACACCATGAGCACGGGCAAGCCGAACCCATCCGCCCATAGCGCCAGTGCGCCGCAGCAGGCGATCGTGGCATGCACCAGCATTGAGGCAATGAGGCCATGGCGGGGGTTGACCCGGTCCGACAGAATGCCAAACCAGGGTGCCAGGACCAGCGCCGGGCCCAGCATCATCGCCGCGGTCACACCGACCCAGGTGGCGGACACCGTCAGTTCCCAGGCACTCCAGCCGAGCAGAAAGCGCAGCATCCAGGCACCGAGACTGGAAAACCAACTGGCGGGGAAATACCGGCGAAAAGCGCTCTCGCGAAGGGCCGAGCGATTGACCTGTCGCTTTTCACGACGCTCCAAAAAAGTACCCCTTGATTTTGCCACTCCCCAGTAATACTGTTTATTTATACAGTATTTTATACAGATCGATACCCAGCACCTGATGACTGCGGAGTACAACATGGCTGACCCACTTGAGCACATCATCAACCGTTCCGATACCTGGCGCGGTATGGACACCGGAAATAACGCCTTCAGGCAGCATTCGCCGGCCAATAGTGACTGGCACGGCGTGGATGCGCTACCCACTGGCTTTACTGAACTTGATAATGGGATAGCACTCGGGGGCTGGCCACTGCACGGCGGCATCGAAGTGCTTGGCGATGACAACAACGTCAATTCAATGGGCCTCTTTTTGCCCATCATGGCGACGCTCAGCGCCCAAAAACGCTGGCAGGCTTTTATCGCACCGCCCCATATCCCCTACGCACCCATGCTCAGTACACGTGGCGTGGCCACCGAGCAAATCCTGCTGGTACACACCAAAAATCGTGAAGAGCAGCTCTGGGCCACTGAGCAAGCTATCCGCAGCACAACCTGCAGTGTCGTCTTCAGTTGGCTGGGTTCAGGGGAGTACCGCTATGCTGAATTACGCAAGCTACAACTGGCAGCCACCGAGACCGATACCCTTGCCATACTGTTTCGATCCGACAGCGCAGCAGAACAGCACACACCCTTCAGCCTGCGCCTTGCCAGCGAGTCCCATCGTACGGTTCGTATTCTCAAACAGCGCGGTGGCAAACCGTCAGCTCCCATCCTTTTACCCCCGGAAGAGGATCTGCCTACCGGACCACAACCCTGGGAACAACCATCGGAGGCAGTGCGAACCCGTACCGGTCAGATTCTGACTCCCGTTGCCTGACAAGCACTTGCGGCCAATTGCATCGTGACGACCCAAAAACCGGCAGGCCACATTGTGCTCACGCACACACACGAAACTTTTGGAGCTACCCAATAGCAACTTTCTAAGTCACCACACCGGTACCACCAGGCCAACTGCCGGGATTCCGGTCATCCGAACGGCACGGCCAGACATATGTTGGCAGTACATACACCATGGCAATGCATAAGCCCTATAATACTGTATATATAAACAGTATTATTCGCCTGTATGTCCCTTTGGCTCTACCTTCAATTACCACGACTAGCGCTGGAGTGCCTGCCCCATCGACCGGAATGCCCCGCAGTTGTCCTTGAACACCAGCGCGTCATTACCGCCAATGATGTGGCGCTGGCCGCGGGTATAAAGCCCGGACAGAGTGGTGCAACAGTAAGGACTCTACTGGGCGCTACCAGCCTGCAACTTCTGGAGCGTGACCCTGCCCGGGAGGTCCGGGCCCTCGAACAGTTGAAATGTTGGGCCTACAGCATCACACCCACCCTTGAGTGCTGGCGCAAGCAGGGTCTGCAGTTGGAGATTGGGGGTTGCCTGAGGCTACACGGCGGCATCGAACAACTCATCGGCAATGCACAGACCGAGCTGCTGCAGCGCGGCTTCACGTCCAGAGTCGGACTGGCCCCCAATCGCCATGCTGCCGAGCTACTGAGCGACTGGGAAGATAGCCCCCTGCATGAAGCAGAACGCAATCTGGAACAGCGGCTGAACAATATTCCCCTGGCCCTTTTATCTGACGTAGCGATAAGCGGACTCTCCAAAACCCTTGCGAGCCTTGAAAAAGCCGGCATCCAAACACTGGGGGAAATACTCAGCATGTCCTCCCGCACGCTGGGTCATCATTGTGGCCAGGCATTCCAGCAATGGCTGGGTGAGGTCACCAGTACCCGGGACGATGTCACTCGCGACTTTCAGCCACCAAAAGAGTTTCATGACAGCCTGTGGTTTGGATTCGAGGTTCGCAATCAGGTTGAGTTACATCCGGCCATGCAGAAGCTGCTACAGGCGTTAACCGGGTTCAGCCGTACAACCCAGCACCAGACCACCTGCATCGAATGGCAAATGCTCCGCCTGCAGGGTGCCACTGAAACTTTTACAGTGCGCAGCAGCGAGGCCCACAACAAACCGGAGCTATGGTTTGAGTTATCGCGCCTGAGCCTGGAAAAGTACACCCTGGGCAGCGATATTGAGGGGCTGGCTCTCCACGCCCGTGATTTCAACGTTCAGCAAGGCGCTACCAGCGATTTATTTGGAGAAGCACACCATCGTGAGTCCCTACATAATCTGGTCGACCGCCTGAGGTCTCGACTGGGCTTGCAGGCAGTCAATCAAATTGCTCCACGGGAAGCCCATTTACCCGAATTCAGCCAATACCTGACCCAGGACACCGGTGAACTCCCGACCCCCTGCACAGGGCAGGCACAACGCCCTATCTGGCTATTTGATGAGCCCAACCCGGTACGGTTAGAAGCAGGGGTGCTGTTCTGGAATGGTCCCCTGAGTCTGGTACTGGGGCCGGAACGTCTGGAGGACAATTGGTGGCAGGAACCCGCCAGCCGGGATTATTACGTTGCCCAGACCGAGGCCGGACAGTCGGTTTGGCTGTTCCAGAATCGCCATACCAAACAATGGTACATACAGGGGATTATGCCCTGAGTGCACAATTCAATTTAACGCCCTCTGATTGGCAGCGATCCCAAGCCGTTACCTATTTGCCCGTGTAGGGGCGCTATCGGTTGCACAGGGCTTACAGGCTGGGGCCCGTACACACCGGGATAGCTTCAGCCCCTGAGGTGGAGGTCAATGCAGCCAGACCAATTCGTCGGTCGGAAAACCAAGGGCTCTGGCACGGGCTATAAATTTATCGCGCACTTCCTCGCTGATATCGGGCTCCCGGGCCAACAACCACAGGTAATCCGTGTTGTAACCGGCGACAAAGGCATACTGGTAGTCCGGGTCGAGTTCGAATACCACGTAGCTGCCATAGAATGGCCCGAAAAAAGACACCTTGAGATGCGCCGTAGTGTCGTCCCCGACAAATTTGGCATGCCCCTCGGCTACCTTGCGTTCCCCCGTTCCCGAATCTGTGCCGCTGTTAACAACCCGGACGTTGCCGTCGTCACGGAGGGAGTATTCTGCTGTTACATCAACGAGATCACGCTCAAAACTGTGATCAAGCCGGGCTATTTCATGCCAACGGCCAAGATAGCGGGACTTATCGAACCCTGTGACCGGCTCGACGCCATCCGGCATACCGGTACAGGCGGACAGGACGACCAGAAATAAAAGGGCTGGAAGGGTGCCGAGACATGAACGGGAGAATTTCATCACCTAACCTCAAGTTGGCAGCTGCCTGGGCAGGGGCAGCAATACGTTTGGGTTGTACCGGTTGCTACTGTAACGCCAAGCGTCCAAGGGGCGAAACCGTAGCTTTCGATCCGCTGCAACAGGGGATGGTGGCTACCCGCTGACCGAACCGCCACAAAAACCGGGCGACCTGCATCCGGGATGACATCCTGCTGTCGCTGGACACTACTAAAAAAATTTCGCCCCTTACACGGATGTAACTTTTTCAAGCACGTGGATCGATTGTGTCGTTGGCGCGGGTGGCTGACATATAATGGCAGCGCCGGCGGGGGTACCGTAACCGCCCTGATATGCTGGCCACGGTCTTTGCTGGACAACTTCGCGGTCTGGTGGGCTCAGGATCTGGCGGGACAATAATAAAAAGGGTCTACATGACACCACGAACTGTCATTGCATCAATCGTTGTGCTGAGCGGCAGCCTTTGGGCAGCCGGCCTCTATGTGTCTCAAGATCGCCGATCCCTGGACTCCGCCGCCGTCGACTATCCGCTGCCATCGGCGTTACTCCCCGTGCTATCAGCAGATGGGCAGGATGTTTTGAACCCCACCGAGGCTGTCAGCGGGCCGTTTCTACTCAATGTCTGGGCGAGTTGGTGTGTGAGTTGCCGGTCAGAGAATGCCCACCTGAAAAAACTCAAAACCCTGGGAATACCGATTGTCGGGCTGAACCTGCGGGACGAACCAGAATCCGCACTGAATTGGCTGGCCCGCTACGGGTCCCCCTACCAGGTCACTCTTTCAGATTTCGATGGCGCTTACGCCACAGCGCTGGGCGTCACGGGAGCCCCCGAGACCCTTCTGGTCGACCGGGATGGGCATATCCGTTTTCACTATCAGGGACTGATTGATGAACGGGTCTGGAACCAACGCCTGCGCGGGCTCTATCAAACCCTGGCTAGCCCACAGTTATGACCATATCCAGGGCCAGGTACATGCAGGCAAACATCTTCAAACAGGCCCCGCTGGTGATGCTGGTAGTACTGACCACGGCGCTGTCTGTTTGGCCGGCCTTCAATGCCCGCAGCATCGAAATCACCCTGGTAGACCTGCCTGTCCTCATTGCACTGATATGGTTCGGCCCCAGAAAGGCCCTGGGTCTCACGGTCCTCGGTGCCGCAGTGGGATGGTTCGTTTGGGGCAGCATACAGCCCAACGCCTGGCTGACATTACACCTCAATACCCTGCTGTTGTTGGGTCTGATCACCCTGGTCAGAAACAGCTTTGACAGCCTGAGCACGGCGGTCTGCGGTCTCGCTTACTGGCTGTTACTGGGGGTACCGGTTTGCTATCTGATAGTGGCCATCGGCTTTGGCGACATCGATGTCGCGCTGGTACTGACGGGGCAGCGGGTGTTCAGTGGCGTGGCCGCCTTGATTGGAGCCAATGCCATCCATTTTCTCGCCTTGTCCAACCAACGGCGCATCCCCAAAGCCTGGCTCAACGGCAAAGACCACATCGATTTTTCGCTGCGGGAAGTTACCGAGACCGCCGCCCTGCTGGGTGCTGCGACACCCATTCTGTTGTTGATCTGGTTTCTGGTAACGGAGCAACTGGAAAAAGAGATCGACGCGCTGCTGGCCCAATCCGATGCCCGTTTTGAGACCCTGGCACAGGGCGCAGACCGGACCCTGGCGGATCTGGATACCGCCGCCGAATTGATCGCCGCAACCCTGGAGCAAGCCATAACGGATGACGAAACACGCATGGCAGAACTGGAGTCGCAGCTCAAAGTTGATCTCAATGCCACCAGTGCCGCGGGGTTTGCTGTCTTTCGCAACGGCGTGCTGTCCCTGCTCAGCCCCGGCGCCCAGGCCTGGCGTGGCAACAGTAACGACCTGCCGCCGACTGTCTCCCCCTCGGGTCAACGACTGGTGCCCCTGTCCGCCGACGATGAGGGCCCACAGCTCTATCAAATTGGTTCCAGCGACCGTTTACGGGTAGGGCTGATCTTCGACAGTCCACTGGCGCTCTGGCAGTTCATGTACGGCCGCGGCCTTTCTGCCATAGCAAACACCGGATCGGGTGGCGGCATGATAGAGCGCATCAGCCACTTTCACGGGCCCTCGGATCATGAATTGTTCGGAATCGAAACCGGCGCCACCATTACCCGACAGGAATATGACTATGCCATCTGGATACCGGCGTCCCGCAGGAGTTTTGCAGACGGTCAATTCAAGACCATTGCCCAGTTCCGCAACAGCTACATCACCTTTATGGCCAGCGATGCCCTGATAGAGTCCTTCGACAACCGTCTCTTTGACATCGACTGCTTTCGCTTTACCACCGACTTCTGGACCCATATGCGGGACACCCTCAATGCCATGGCACTGTGGATCATTGGAGGCACTGCGGGCCTGCTGGTGCTGGCCATTCTGATGGGGCAGGCGATCAATTTTTTCATAAAGCCCTTTTCGCAACTGACTTCCGCGATGACACGACTGTCGGCACTGGACGATACACGGGACCAGCCCCTGTTCGAGTTTGATAACGAATCCGGGTCCCATGAATTTCGCACCCTTAGTGAGGGTTTCTCGCAGATGGAGACGGACCTGCGCCGCTCCGCGAGTCGGCTCATTGATATTAATCACAGCTACGAGACCCTACTCAACCAGGTGGAGGTCGGATTCCTGAGTGTGGATAAGACAGGGAGGCAGGCCTATCAGAATCCGGTGATGGGCCGCCTGCTGCAGCGGTTCAGCGACCTGGAGGAGCGACTGCTACACCTCAAACCAGAGGATGCCGGGCTACTTGAACCCCTGGCCATCCACAACACGGCGGGGGAAAAGCTCAACGCATTAATCCACGTGGTCCCCCGGATTGATCTTCGGGGTGATGTGGATGGCTCCTGGATCCTGTTAACGGATGTGACCTCGCTCCGAAGCGCCGAGGAGAAGGTGGTGAGGTCCCAGCGACTGGCGACGCTGGGGCAAATGGCAACCGGGATGGCCCACGAAATAAACCAACCGCTGCAGAGCATTCGCCTGACCCTCGCCAATCTCAAGCGATTACTGGGCCGGGAGGCCAGCGACCCGGAACCGGCTCTGAAGAAAACCGATCAGATCGATGAGCAGGTGGCCAGGATTGCGGGGCTGATCGAGCATATGAAGTCCTACGGCAGGATTGACCCCTCCCAATGGCAGGATTTTTCTGCCGACCAGACCATTACCTCGGTTATCAAAGCCTGGGCTAAAAGCTTTGAAACCCAGGGCATTCATTTGGAAACCGCACTGGCCGCCGGTGACGACACACTGATTCCGGGCAGCGGCAGCCAGTTTGAGGAGGTGATCCTCAACCTACTGAGCAATGCCCGTGATGCCTACCGGGAAAGCGGCCGGACGGGTGCGATTCGTATCAGCTCCTCCCTGGCGTCGGGGGTCTATACCCTGGACGTTGAGGATGATGCCGGCGGTGTGGCACCCGAGCACCTCAACCGTATCTTCGATCCATTTTTCACTACCAAGGCGCCCAACAAGGGCGCAGGTTTGGGCCTGTCGGCAAGCTACGGAATCATTGACGACATGGGCGGTCAGATCACCGTGGCAAACAGCGCCAGTGGCGCCCGCTTCACCATTCGCCTGCCTCTGATTGCCCAGGCCTGAACACCCTCCCATTATACTGTATAAATATACAGTATAATGGGGTATGCCCTACGCTGAACTCCACTGCCTGAGTAACTACAGCTTTCTCCGTGGCGCCTCCCACCCGGAGGAACTGGTGGAGCGCGCCGCCGCCTGCGGCTATTCCGCATTGGCCATTACAGATGAGTGTTCATTGGCTGGCGTGGTTAAAGCCCATGTTGCCGCCAAACGCTGCGCCATCAAACTGATCATAGGCAGCGAATTCAACCTGGTTGAAGGTATCCGGCTCATAGCCTTGGCACCCACCCGCGAAGCCTATGCCGAACTCTCGGGCCTGATTAGCCGTTCCAGACGTCGCAGCCCCAAGGGTGAGTATACGACCCGATTACGGGATGTGATTTTTCATTTGAAGCGCTGCTTCATCATCTGGCTGCCCGGGGATTCCGAGCATGAGTTGGGTACCGGCCAGCAACTGGCACGGCTGTGCAGTGGGCGAATCTGGATCGGGAGCAGCTATCTGCTCGGCAACGATGAGGTACGGCGATTCAGGAAACGCTGGTATCTGGCCCAGAAGCTCAAGCTACCGCTGGTCGCCTGCGGCGACGTTCGCATGCACTGCGCATCGCGGAAGCGACTCCATGATGTGCTGACGGCGCTCTACCACAACACTACCGTCAGCAGGCTGGGATTGCGGCGACTGGCAAACAGTCAACAGCACCTGCGTGCCCTGGACAAATTATTGCCGCTCTACCCACCCTCGCTGATTGGAGAGACCTTGCGGATCAGCCAGCAATGTCAGTTCAGCCTGGACGAATTGCGGTACGAATATCCGGAGGAAGTGATACCCGCCGGCCAGGACGCAAATTCCTACCTGAGGGAACAAGTCGCACTGGGAGCCGCGCAACGCTGGCCGGGTGGCGTACCCGATGCTGTGCAAACCCGTATCCAGCACGAACTCGCGCTCATTTCCGAACTCAACTATGAATACTACTTCCTGACGGTATACGACCTTGTCCGCTTTGCACGGGAAAGAAATATCCTGTGCCAGGGGCGCGGCTCCGCAGCAAATTCCGTGGTCTGTTATTGCCTGCATATTACCGAGGTGAATCCCGAGCAGGTCAATCTGTTGTTTGAACGTTTCATCTCCCGGGAGCGGGATGAACCCCCTGATATCGACGTTGACTTTGAGCACGAACGCCGTGAAGAAGTCATTCAATATATCTACCGCAAATATTCCCGCCGACGGGCCGCCCTGGCGGCAACAGTCATCACCTATCGCTCGAGAAGTGCTGTCCGCGATGTCGGCAAGGCCCTGGGCTTCGACGCCGTGCTGATAGAGGATCTGGCCAAGTCCCTGGCCTGGTGGAACCGGGAGCGAGAGCTTGAACAACGGTTTCAACAACAGGGCATGGGCACACCCGGGCAACAGGCCAAGCTGTTTCTCGATTTGGTGCAGGAAATACTCGGCTTTCCACGCCACCTCTCCCAGCACGTTGGCGGATTCGTCATCAGCCGAGGTTCCCTGTCAAACCTTGTCCCGGTCGAAAATGCCAGCATGGAAGACAGAACCGTCATCCAGTGGGACAAGGAAGATATCGAAGCACTGGGGCTGCTGAAAGTTGATGTCCTTGCCCTGGGTATGCTGTCGGCCATACGCAAGACCCTGGCTCTGGTGCATCGGGACTTCCCGGATATAAAGCGACTACAGGATATCCCCCGGGAAGACCGGGCGACCTATCAGATGCTGCAACGGGCCGATTCCCTGGGGGTATTCCAAATAGAATCCCGGGCTCAAATGTCGATGTTACCGCGCCTGAAACCGGCCTGTTTTTATGACCTGGTTATTGAAATAGCCATCGTCCGTCCCGGGCCCATCCAGGGCGATATGGTGCACCCCTATCTACGTCGCAAGCACGGTATGGAAACCGTCACCTATCCCAGCGACGCCATTAAATCAGTTCTGGAGCCGACCCTGGGTGTACCCATTTTTCAGGAGCAGGTGATACGTCTGGCCATGGTGGCGGCCGGCTTCACCGGCGGTGAAGCCGACGCATTGAGGCGGGCCATCAGCAACTGGGGGCGCAACAGCAAATTACTGACCTTCGAGGAAAAGCTTAAAAAAGGCATGAAAGACCGGGGTTACAGCCCCGAATTTGCAGATCGACTGTTCGACCAGATCAAGGGGTTCGGTGGTTACGGTTTTCCGGAGTCCCATTCCGCCAGTTTTGCCCTGTTGGCCTATATCTCTGCGTGGCTAAAGTGCCATCATCCGGCCGCATTTTATGTAGGCCTGCTGAATAGCCAGCCTATGGGCTTCTACACACCTTCCCAACTGATTCAGGATGCCGACCGGCACGGCGTCTCCATCTTGGCTGCCGATGTCAGCCATAGTGACTGGGACCATCAACTGTTACCACAGGCGAACCAAGACCAACCCCCCATACGACTGGGGTTGCGATTGATAAGGGGGCTGGGGGCGGACGCCGGACACCGGATTACAAGCGCCCGACGACGACAACCCTTCAAAAGTATTGGCGACCTTCGTTGCAGGGCGCAGTTGGACAAACGGGATATGGAGGCCCTGGCCGGTGCCGACGCCCTGAACAGCCTCAGTGGTCACCGCTATCGTTCCCAGTGGCAGGTTATGGGTTTGCAAGCTCCTCGGCCACTGCTGACCGCCACGGACCAAAGCACAACCACGGATTCATGGGACAACTCCAGTTTGCCTGCACCCTCCATAGCCGAAAATGTCATGGCGGATTACCAGGCCACGGGACTGAGCCTGCGCGAGCACCCCATGAAGCTGCTGCGGCACCGGGAACCGTTCAATCAATGCCGTCGTTACAGTGATTTGGCGGTGCTGGGCAATAATCGTTTCGTTCGTATTGCAGGCATTGTTACCTGCCGACAGCGGCCCGGCACCGCATCGGGAGTTATTTTCCTGACTCTGGAAGACGAGACAGGCAACCACAATGTCGTGGTATGGCCCAGGGTGCAGGATAATTTCCGTGAGGCGCTGATGACCGCACAGTTGCTACTGGTAAAAGGCACACTGGAATGCCGGGATGGCGTCATGCACGTTATCGCCGGCGCGCTGTTCGACCACTCTCCGGCGCTGGCCGACCTACGGGTAAAATCAAGGGACTTCCACTGACCATTCAGGTCACGTCACCCAGACCGGGAAGCACCGACATCCGCGTCTGCCAGTTGGACAAAGCCCACCAGTCACCGTGGTCAGCTTGACAGCGAACGGGCCCCCAGTCAGCGACAATCAACGGAATACCTTGACGCAGCTACCATAACCGGACACCCGCGTACATCGTCGGGAATGGTAAACCGGGCGGCCGAGGAAGCGCTGTTCCCTTTGCCACGCTCTGGTCTATCATGTCCTAAACAGCTGTCCGGACAATTACTTGGTTCTGCCCGAAGACATCGACATCCTGGTCATTGGCCAATCCAAGGCATTGGCTACCCGCCTGTGTCGTATGGTGGGTCGAAGCCTGTCGGGTCATTACCAGCCCTGTGATGAAGCGGGTGCGGACAGCTTTCTGGTGGCTAACCGGTATATGGTATTGATACTCGGCAACGCCAGCGGCTTCAGCCCGGGTTTTCTGGAAACAATCCAGCAGCAACAGCCCCAGGCCAGATTCCTCATGTTTGAGACTGACATTGGTCTCCATGGCCCGTTACTGGATCAGCAGGCCAGTCGCATCAACATGGATCTGGTCAGTGTTCTGCCACTGCCCTGTCCTCCCGAGCGTCTCGAGGCCGTTGTCGAACGCCTGAATACGGCGACTCTGGAACACGCGGTCGACCGGGCCCCCATGTCCCTGGACGAGGTCGGCGCCGCTGTAGAAGCGCAGAAAATAAGGGCCTGGTATCAACCCAAGGTTCGCCTCTCGGACGGCCAGGTGGTTGGTTTCGAGGCGCTGGCCCGCTGGCTGGAGCCCGATGGCACGATGCTGCCCCCGCGCCTGTTCATACCCACAGCGGAAGACTCGGAACTGATCATCCCCATAACGCGAAAATTGATCACCGATAGCCTGACCGAACTGAGTGACTGGCAGAGCCAGGGCTTCAATCTGAAGGTTTCCGTCAATGCCACGGTGGAGGTGCTGAACTCACGGAATTTTATCGACTGGCTGGACCAATCGCTAAGCCACCATCAGCTCAGTCCGTCCTCCCTGGTCATTGAAATCACCGAATCCCGGGTGGCGGGCAAAGCCACGAAAATTGTCGAGCACCTCACCCAGCTGCGCCAGCTGGGCGTGGGCGTTTCGGTGGACGACTTCGGCACCGGCTACTCATCCCTGCTGCAACTGAGCCGAATGCCCTGTACCGAGCTGAAGATTGATCGCTCTTTCGTGTCGGGCGCATCGGTAAAAGAGGAACGGGGCGTGTTGCTGCGCAACAGCGTCAGTATTGGTCACGGGCTGGGTTTGAACGTGGTAGCCGAAGGCGTGGAGACACGTGCAGATTGGGAGGCTGCAGCCCGGGCCGGCACCGATGAAGTGCAGGGCTGGTTTATAGGCAAGGCCCAACCTGCGGAGCGGGTCCTCACCTGGCTGGAAGACTGGGAGAGCCGCAGAGCCCTGCTGGTTCGGGAAACCCGCACCTACGCTGAAGCCAAAAATCCCAAACCGCAGGATGCCGACCCGACCGGCTGGCGGCAGCACCAGCCCTCAACGGTGCAACTGGCCGTCCTGGTGCTGATGATGGTGCTGTCTGCCGGGTTGGCGCTGCTGTTCTGACACCCTTTAACGGGGCACCCGCAGATCAAACCTGGCGCTGATCACTGGGCTTCCGGCACCATGCGGGTGACGGGCTGCCCCTCAAGACCGGCGTAGACAACCAAAATAACTGCTGCCTCATTACCGATACTGGCACCACCATGGGGCTCATTGACCAGTTCAATCACGGCGTCCCCCGGATTCACAACACGAGTGACACCTCCGGGAGTTCGCACTTCCAATTGCCCCTGCAGCAGTACCCCTGCGGTCGCCTGGGGGTGCACGTGCATGGGCAGTGCCGCACCCGGGGGCAAAGTGACACGCACCACCGAAATTTCGGGTGTGCCGGAGCCGTAAGGAGGCAGCGGACTGCCGTTCCAGCTTGTCGTTGACCGGATCAGTTCCTCGACAGCCACGGAAGGCAGCGAATCCAGCGTATCGTCTGCCTGCGACCCGCTACCGAAGCCCGCGAGCAACAGCAACATAACGCTGACCCATATCGGTCGTATGGATAACAACATGGCCTGTCCACCCTCCCTATTCCACATGAGGCGATCCTGCACCCAGGGACGACTTCTGGATGTCAGCAGTCGAACTCGGCCCGGACAAGGACCTCGAGGGCACCCTGGCTGCCCTCGCTAACGTTGAACTCAATGGGTCGACAGCAAACCTGGCAATCTTCGATGTACTCGACACCCACGTCCTCGGGGTTCAGCAACACTGAAATGGATTCACCGCAATAGGGGCAACCGACGTCGGTTTCCTGCAACAGCCACTGCCCCATAGGACGATTAACCGGCCTTTTTCAGCGCGGGTTCGACACTCTCACTTTCTGACTTCGATCGCTCGAATATCAGCGCCCCGTCCTCCAGGGTTTCGTCCCGGAACATGCGCCGGTCCTTGCGAAAGTTTTGTGGGTTGACCCAGGGGTGCTGATCGCCCTGCTTGGGAAAAAGGTGCATGACCCGCTGCATATAGCCCGCTGAAAAGTCATCGATCCACAGCCGCTTTGGCATGCTGCGGGCCAATTGCTCGGGAATGCGTGGCGTAAAGCTACTGTAACCGCGCTCTGACATGTGGTTAACAACCCGCGTCACCCAATGGGCAATAAGGTCGGCTCGCAGGGTCCAGGACGCATTGATGTAGCCAAATGTCTGCACCATGTTGGGGATGTTGGAACACATCATCCCCTTGTAGGTCCACTCGCTGGAGAAATCGATCGCCTGGCCATCGATGGTAAATTTGGCGTCGCCCAGTATCACCAGATTCAGCCCGGTCGCCGATACGATAATGTCCGCATCCAGACGCTCGCCGGACTGCAGCACGATTCCCGTTTCATCGATGTGGTCTATGTGGTCCGTCACCACGCCCGCACGACCCGATTTGAGCGCCTGAAAAAGGTCATCATCGGGCACAAGACACAGCCGTTGGTCCCAGGGGTTGTAATGGGGCGTAAAGTGCTTTTCCACATCCAGAATGCCATCCAGTTCCTGCCGCACTTTTTTCAGCAACATGCCGCGCAAGACGCTGGGCGCAACCCTGGACAGACCATAGAAAAATTGCTGCCAGACCGTATTGCGCCAACGGGTGATCGCATACGCGACCTTGTCAGGCAGGTGGCGACGCAGCCAGTTGGCACCGGCATCCACGGACGGGCGGGAAATGACATAGGTGGGGGAGCGCTGCAGCATGGTCACCTTGGCCGCCGTCTGCGCCATATTGGGCACCAGGGTCATGGCCGTCGCGCCGGACCCGATCACCACCACGTTTTTGTCTTTGTAGTCCAGGTCCGCCGGCCAGAACTGGGGGTGTACCCAGGTTCCGCCGAATGACTCCCTGCCAGGAAACTCCGGTTGATAACCGGCGTCGTAACTATAGTAGCCAGCGCACATGAGCAGGATATTGCACCGGTACTGCTGCTCCCCCGCCCCGGTCTCCACCGTCAGCAGCCACTGGTTCAGACCACTGTCCCAGTTGGCGGCGGTAAGCCGGTGCTGGAACCGGATGTGCTGGCGGACACCGTACTCGTCCGCCGTTGCATTGACGTACTCCCGAATAGCGGGGCCATCAGCAATGGCCTTCTCTGCCGACCAGGGTTTGAAATCGTATCCCAGGGTATGCATGTCACTATCGGAGCGAATCCCCGGATACCTGAAAAGATCCCAGGTGCCACCTATGGCTTCCCGGCGCTCCAGAATGGCATAGCGGGTACCGGGGCAATCCCTTTGCAGACGCACCCCGGAACCTATCCCCGACAGGCCAGCGCCAATGATGATGACATCAAACTCGTTGCTGTCTGGCTGTCCTGTTAATGGCGTCGTACTGGCCATAGCGTCACCCCACTCCCTTCCAGTCCCGGTTACAGCCTGCCCTTGCCGGCCGCAATCCGCATCCGCAGGGCATTCAGTTTAATGAAACCTTCGGCATCCTGCTGATCGTACGCCCCAGCATCGTCCTCGAAGGTCGCCACGCTGGCATCGAACAGCGAGTCATCGGAACGTCGCCCCAGAACCATTACATTACCCTTGTACAGCCGAAGGCGCACGTCACCGTTCACCCACTTCTGACTGTCATCGATGGCCGCCTGCAGCATCAGACGCTCGGGCGACCACCAGAAGCCGTTATAGATCAATTTGGCATACCGCGGCATCAACTCATCTTTCAGATGCATCACTTCGCGGTCCAGGGTGATCGATTCGATGGCCCGGTGTGCCCGCAACATGATGGTGCCCCCCGGCGTCTCGTAACAACCCCGGGACTTCATACCGACATAACGATTCTCGACAATATCCGCGCGGCCGATACCGTGGGCGCCACCCCGTAAATTGAGCTGGTGCAATACCTCAGCGGGTGTCATGGACTGCCCGTCGATGGCTGTGATATCACCGCGGGTGAAGGTCAGGACCAGTTCTTCACCCTGTTCCGGAGCCGCCTCAGGGCTGACCGTCCAGCGCCACATGGCTTCCTCGGCATCGGCCCAGGGATCTTCCAGCACCCCACCCTCATAGGAAATATGGAGCAAATTGGCGTCCATCGAATAGGGCGATTTCTTTGATGATCCCGCAAAATCAACGGGGATGGCATGTTCTTCACAGTAGGCCATCAGCGATTCACGGGAGCCAAGCTGCCACTCCCGCCAGGGGGCGATGATTCGGATGCCAGGCTTGAGGGCATAGGCACCGAGTTCAAAACGAATCTGGTCATTGCCTTTGCCTGTCGCCCCGTGGGCGATGGCATCCGCGCCGGTGTCATTGGCAATTTCAACCAGGCGTTTGGCGATCAGCGGACGGGCAATGGAGGTGCCCAACAGGTATTCACCCTCGTAAATGGTGTTGGCCCGGAACATGGGAAAAACAAAGTCCTGGACAAACTCTTCCCGCAGGTCTTCGATGAAAATCTCCCTGACCCCCAGGGATTCCGCTTTTTCCCGGGCCGGCTCCACCTCTTCCCCCTGCCCGATGTCGGCCGTAAAAGTCACGACCTCACAATCATGGGTCTGCTGTAACCAGCGAACGATTACTGAGGTGTCGAGACCGCCGGAGTAGGCAAGTACGACCTTTTTGACCTCGGACATAGGGGCAACCTCGGGCAGTGCATCAAGTTTCGGGCCGCAAGTTTACGCCCACAAGGTGAACTTGCCCAGTTCACCCCTGCTAGACTTGGCACTTGGTCTGGAGCCTTCTATGAAACAAATCTCTATCACCCAGCCGGATGACTGGCATGTTCATCTCCGTGACGGGCCCGCACTAGAGCGCACGGTGAACGACATTGCCCGCTGGGCCCGCCGCGCCATTGTGATGCCCAATTTATTGCCGCCAGTGACTGATGTCGACGCGGCCAAGGCCTACCGGGAACGTATTCTCGCCGCGCTGGCACCGGAGCATGCGGGTTTCGAACCCCTAATGACCCTGTACCTCACCGATGCCACCAGCCGCGACGACATCGTGCAGGCCGCAGATGCCGACTTTTTACACGGCATCAAGCTCTATCCCGCGGGCGCCACCACCAACTCTGACGCGGGCGTTAATGATTTATCGGGGCTCTACCCCATCTTCGAAGCCATGGAGCAACACGGGGTGCCCCTGTTGGTCCACGGCGAAGTGACAGACCCGGGCATCGACATCTTTGATCGGGAAAAGGCCTTCATCGACCAGCACCTGGAGCCCCTGGTAAGGCGATTTGAAGGCCTGAAAGTGGTGTTCGAGCACATCACCACCGCGGATGCCGTCGCCTTCGTCATCGCTGCCCGGGAAGGCGTTGCGGCCACCATCACCGCCCATCACCTGCTATTCAATCGCAACGACATGCTGGCCGGGGGCATCCGGCCGCATTTTTATTGCCTACCCATACTGAAACGCGACCGCCATCAGATGGCCCTGCGCAAAGCCGCCACATCGGGCAATCCCCGATTCTTCCTCGGGACCGATTCGGCGCCCCACGCTCGCCCAAACAAGGAGACCAGCTGCGGCTGCGCGGGCTGCTATACGGGAAATGCTGCCATGGAACTGTACACAGAGACGTTTGAAGCTGAAGGGGCACTGGAACAACTGGAGGGCTTCGCCAGCTTTTTCGGAGCCGATTTCTATGGACTACCGAGGAATGAGGGCAGCATTACATTGAGCCAGAAGCCCAATCCGGTCCCCGCCAGCCTGCCGTTGGATGGAGACAACACGGTCATACCCATAAGGGCCGGGGAAATGCTGCGTTGGGAACTGTCATCTTGACCGAGACCACGCCATTCGTTATCCGGGAACGCTTCCGCGGCTTCCTGCCCGTGATCGTCGATGTCGAAACCGGGGGCTTCAACGCGGCAACCGATGCCCTGCTGGAAGTGGCTGCGACCCTGATCCAGATTGATGACCGGGGAGACCTGACCCCCGTGGAGACGGTGAGTTTTAATGTCGAGCCCTTCGAAGGTGCCAACATAGAAGCATCGGCTCTCGAATTCACAGGCATTGATCCCGAAAACCCACTGCGGGGCGCACTGCCCGAAGCCATCGCCCTGGGCGAGCTGTTCTCAAGAGTTCGCAGGGAGGTGCGTGATACGGGGTGCAATCGGGCCATACTGGTGGGTCACAACGCACACTTCGATGCCGGCTTCCTGAACGCGGCGACCCTGCGCTGCGACATCAAGCGCAATCCCTTCCACCCCTTTTCCTATTTCGACACCGCAACACTGGCCGGACTCGCCTTCGGCCACAACGTGCTGGCCCAGGCTTGCAAGCGGGCGGGCATCGAGTTCAACAACAGCGAGGCCCACTCCGCCGCCTACGATGCCCTCAAAACCGCGGAGCTGTTTTGCTGCATCGTCAATCGCTGGCAGCAGCTAGGGGGTTGGCAGTGGCCGGAGCTGGCTGGGGACCCCGAATAAGCCCTCCCGGGTAACAGTGTTGGAAAACCCCATCCGAGAAGGTTACGGCTCCGGATTTGATGGTGGCGCGATAACCAGACGCATCCTGCAGCAATCGCTTGCCTCCCGCTGGGAGGTCATGAGCTACCCAGGGGTGATTGAGATTCAGGGCGTCCAGATCAATGATATTGAGATCGGCAAGATAGCCCTCTGCCAGTACCCCCCGGTCGTGCAGGCCGTAAAGCCGCGCCGTATCCGCGCACTGGCGACGTACCGCATGTTCGATGGAGATGCGGCCCCGTGCCCGGTCACGGACCCAGTGCTGCAGGAGGAAGGTCGTCGCCGCCGCGTCACAGATGGTGCCGCAATGGGCGCCGCCATCCGAGAGTGAGTTGATGCAGTCCCCGGACGCCAGCACGGGCTCCAAGAAGTCCAGGTTGCCGTCTGTGTAATTCAACAGCGGAAAATAGATGAAGCCCCGGCCGTCACCCGCCAGCATGGCATCGTAGGCGTAGGCCTCCGGGGACACGTTGGCCAAGGCCGCCCTGGCAGCGATGGAGTCGTCCGGGCCGGGCTCGTAGTTGAAGCCCTCTACCATAGGGTATTGCATGTTAAAAGCCGCAATCATCAACTCCAGCAGCATTCTGAGATCGGTGTCAGGGAGCTGGTGCGGTTCGGCAAGTAACCGGTCCCTGAACGATGCATCCTGCAGGTGTTGCAACTGCTCTGACCAGGGCAGGTCTTTTATCGCCAGCCAACTGGGTTTGTAAGCAAAGGGATGAAAGGTGGCCTGCCAGCCCAACACCAATCCGGTGCCCCTGAGCGACACCTGGGCCACCAAATTCGCACCCCTGGCATTTTCCGAGCGCATGGCAGCCAGCTGTTCTTCAAAGGCCATGGCCTTAATGGGCGACTGCAAGGCAGTAAAACTGATGGGCAACCCCGTCTCCCGACTGAGATCCCCCATCCACGCAAATTCATTCCACTCGGGCAGCAGGTCGCTGGCGAGCTCAAAGACACCGTGTCCGGCACGGCCCATGGCCCGTCCAATGCCGATTAATTCCTCCGGGGTCGCAGTGGTGCCGGGCACCAGTTCACCGTCCACCGATTTGTGCAGCACCGTCCTAGAAGTTGAAAATCCCAGGGCACCTGCGCGCAGCCCCTCCTCCACAATGGCCGACATACGCGCAATATCGGTCTCGGTGGGCGGCTCGTTGGCGGCACCCCGATCACCCATAACATAGGCCCGCACCGCACCGTGTGGCACCTGCGTCGCAACATCAATACTCCGGGGCATGGCCTCCAAGGCGTCCATATACTCGGGAAAAGACTCCCAGTTCCAGGTCATACCCTCAGACAGGGCGGATCCCGGAATGTCCTCTACGCCCTCCATCAGCCCGATGAGCCAGTCGTGACGATCGACCGCTGCAGGGGCAAATCCGACACCGCAATTGCCCATCACCACCGTGGTGATACCGTGCCAGGAAGACGGTGCCATCTCCTGGTCCCAGGTCGCCTGACCATCGTAGTGGGTGTGTATGTCGACAAAGCCGGGCGTGACGTAGCTACCCTTGGCATCAAGCTCGGTTCTGCCGGGCCCCAGGTCACTGCCGACAGCGGTTATCCGGTTGCCATCGACGGCCACATCGGCGACGAAGGGCTCGCAGCCTGTGCCATCAACAACGGTCCCGCCCCTGATCACCAGATCATGCATGTCCATCACTCCCTATTCCTGTATTCCCATAGCCCAACATAGCAGGCCCAGTGGCCATCGTCAGTCCTCACCCGAGATCTGGTTCAGCAACAGATCCAACTCTGCCACCAACGCCCCGACATCGGTCATGCCCAGCAATTCATACTTTATGGACTCCTCAAAGGGCAGAAGCTGCACCAGGGTAAGGGCGACCTCCCAGGCATTGTCGTAATCAATGGTCAGGTTCATCCGTTGAATATGCGGATGGGACTCCAGTCCCTTGAGCACAACCGCAAGTGAACGCCATGCGGTTTTCATAGTCACCGGTGGTAGCGCAGGCTCCATGTTGACCCGGGCACGAACCAAACCCGAATCCTCCCTCCAGACCTCTTCAACGTGAAAACGCTGCTCGCCGCGAATGGTAATACCGAGCAAACCATTGGGAAGCTGGTCGAAGTCGGTGATGCGGGCGTAGGTTCCATAATCCCCGATATCGGGCGTATCGATGGAACCCCCGCTGACCTCGGAACCCTTGCGCAACCAGACCATGCCGAAACCCGTGCCCGTGCGCATGCAAGACGCCACCATATCGAGATAGCGCTGTTCAAAAATCTGTAGCGGCATGGCGCCGTGGGGCACCAGAACTGAGGACAATGGAAAAAGTGGGATTTCTGTCATCAATCAATCTCTGGCTGACTGGCGGTGTCCAGTATCTTCAGCAGACTGAGCGCCTGCTCTCGGCTGGTGCCACACACGTCGGGGTCGGGTCTGAATGCTGAGCAACAGGCTGGCCTTCGGGGGTCATTGAACAGCTTACAGCCTAACGAATCATTGAGGTGTATGCATGGCGTACCGGCAGGTTTACCGCCGGGCATGCCAAAAACGGGCTCGGCAATCCCGGGAATCACACAGCAGGCGCCGCAGCCACTGCGGCATTGGAAAGTCTCAGTCATCGCTGCCGGGACCCAGGGGTTTGAACACCAGGATCAGTTTCGGCAGCAATAGCAACGCCCCGGCCACCGCAGCCAGCATCGCCAGATCGGTCAGCAGACCAAAATACAAACTGGGAGTGAAGTTGGACAGGGTGAGCAGCGAAAAGCCCACCATCACCGTCAGCGTTGTGTAATACATGGCCCGACCTATGCTGGCGTGACTCCTGTGCATGGCCCGCCGGTAGTCGCCATCCACCGCGAACTCCACCCGGAACCGGTGCAAGTAGTGAATGCAATCATCCACACCAATGCCCACCACAATGGCGGCGATCGTGATGGTCATGATATCCAGGGGTATACCCAGTAACCCCATGACCCCCAACACCAGGCCCGCGGCCAGCACATTGGGCGCCAGGGCCAGCAGCGCAAGGGACAGGGATCGGAAAACAATCCAGAACATTAAGCCGATGGCCAGGAAAACCGCCCCCAGGGTCAATATCTGTGATCTGAACAGGCTCTGCAGGACGTTGTTGTAAAGCACCAACAGGGACGTGAACTGTATCCGCTCGGGAGCGACATCCAGTTCCGCCACCAGCTCCGCGTGGAGCTCGCGCAGGAAACGATCCCGCTCCAGTTCACGACTGGTCTCCTTGGCCCGCACCGAAATTCGAGCCTCATCCCCCTCGGGGTAGAAATAGGGCCTGACCAGAGTGCGATCGACATCCTCGGGCATGCTCTGTTCCACCAGCGCCAGCTCCACGGCCCCCAGTGGCTGGCCGTATAAGCCATCCATGACCTCGAAAGCCGTTGACAGGGACAACACCTTGCCTACTTCCGGGCGCGCTTCAATACGGGCATGGGCCTTATCCAACAGCCTTCTGCCCCGAGGCGTAAACCAGAATGAAGGTGCTGCGCTGTCGTCAGTGGCAAACATATCGCCGCCAGCAAAGGGATCATCTGACAACAGGTCGTCCCCGAAAGGGTCGTCCGCCATCGGGTCCTCGTCGAAGAACTCCCCTGCCGCTGGACGGGTATCCGCAGTGCCGAGGGTCTGTGAACCCTGGTCGACCAAGGGCGCGCCACTGTCGTCGGGCCCTGCTTCCCGGTCGGGCGGATAGAGTATTACGTCCAGCGGGATGGTGCCGCCGAGACGGGCATCAAGTAACTCCATGCCCTGGTATATCTCGGTGCTTTCCTTGAAGTAGTCAATGAATCGGTTCTCCACCTTGAGACGCGAAACACCCAAGACAGCGGCGATCAGCAGGACAGCAGTGACCAACAGCACGCCGGTGCCGTAGCGTTGCACCCAGCCGGCAAAACGAACGGTCATGCCAGCTTCAGGGGTGCCCCCAGCAGCGGATGCCGGCGCCGGCAAGGCGGCCATCATCGCCGGCAAAAACAGGAAAGTTGTGACAAAGGCGACACAGATGCCGGCGGTCATCATCAGCCCAAAATCGATCACAGGCTGGATACCGGCGACCATCAGTGACGCAAATGCGACCACCGTGGTCAGTGCGGTGTAACCGCAGGGCACCAGCATCAGCCTGGCGGAGAGGGCGGCCCGCTGGGCTACGGTGAGGGCTGGCTCAACCCGCTCCAGCTCTCGATAGCGCACGATCAGGTGGACCGACAGGGACAGGGTCACAATCAGCAGCACGGCGACAAAATTCGACGATATGACCGTCATGCGCCAGTCAAAAACGGCGAGAATGCCCAGCATCAGCACCGCTGTTATCACGCAATTGAGGATCGGGCTGATCACCCACCGCCAGTCCCGGAAAATGACTGCCAAAACCAGCACCATAATGCCAACAATGGCGGCGCCGAAGGTGACCAGATCAGCCCGGACAAAGTCGAGCATATCGGCGGCAATCATCGGCACACCGCCGACAAAGATTTCCGCGTGGGGCCTGAACTGCTGGGCGACAGCCCGCACCGCAGCTACCATGCTGCTGCGCCGTTCGTTCTCCGCAGCGAGAAACTCATCGTACAGCGCCGTTACTTCTGCGAGTTCCTCGACCTCAGCTTCCGCCAGCTGTCCGGTTCGTGACTGCCCACGCAGCAGCTCCCGTCGATCCAGCAGATGAGGGCCCATAGGGTCGCTGGTCAGGCTGACCTGCACAGCGGTCACGTCACCGCCACTGCCCACTAGCAAATCTTGATATATGGGGCTGGTGGTGAACTCCTGAAACGCCAGCCCGGGGTCCACCCCCTCATCCCTCAGGGTTGGCAGACTCTCAGCCTCGGCCAGGTCGGCAAGACTCAGGGGCGGACTTTCCAGAAGCGGCACATCGAGGATACTGGTGACTGAGGACACGCCCTCTATCCCTTCCAGTTGCTCCACCATTCGGGCCAGCGGATCCAGGGAGCGGGGGTCCAACAACTCTGTGGGAGGCCGCCAGGTCAGGATGAGAAATTCTCCGGAAGCCTCATCGGACGTGTAATGGCCGATGGTCTCGCGGAAGTAAGCCAGGTCCGGGTCGCCCTGCAGCAGCAGGGAATCGGATGATGCGTCCAGCCGGATATTGCCCAACTGCAACCCCGCCAGTATCGCCAGCAATGTGTAGCAAGCCAGTATCGCGGTGCTCCGGGTCGTCACCCAGTGGAAGTACTGCCTGGTCATTAGCGTCTCCGTCAGACCGGTGTCGCGGCGCCCTGCAGTCGCGCGATCAGCTTTTCATGGATACCGCCAAAGCCACCATTGCTCATGATGACCACAGCGTCCCCGGGCCGTGCCCACGCTGCAATGGCCTCGATCATGTCATCGAGATCACGCCAGGCGGACGCCGGCACCGGACTCTGCTCAACAATACGTTCCAGAGGCCAGTCCAGACCGGGGGGCTGAAACCAGAACACCCGGTCTGCGTCGCGGGTGGCTGAGTTGAGTTCAGCGCTGTGCTGGCCACTGCGCATGGTGGCCGAGCGCGGCTCGATGACCGCAATCAAACGCCCACTGGACTGACGCTGACCCATGGCCTGTAGGGTCATGGCGATGGCGGTAGGGTGATGGGCAAAGTCGTCGTAGACCAGCACCCCGGCAGGCCGGCCCCGCAATTCCAGCCGCCGCTTGACACCAGCGAAGCTGGCCAATGCTGCCGCGCCCCTGGCCAGGGGCACTCCCGCATGGTGAGCGGCCGCGAGGGCCGCACAGGCGTTGAGCATGTTGTGCTGCCCCATCAGGTCCCAGTTCACAGTCACCTTTTCAGTATTGGGGCCTATGACCTCAAAGCTGTCCGCCGCCGATGTCAGCGGCCGAACGCACCAATCGCCGGGCGTGGGGCCCGCGCCGAAAGTCTGGCTGGGCGTCCACAGTCCGCGGGCCAGGACCCGGTCAATCGCTTCAGAATTGCCTCTGATGACCAGACCCTCCCCCGGGATACACCGAATCAGGTGATGAAACTGGGTCTCGATGGCAGCGAGGTCGGGAAAAATATCGGCGTGGTCGAACTCCAGATTACCGATAATCAGGGTGCGCGGGCGGTAGTGAACAAATTTGGATCGCTTGTCGAAGAAGGCCGTGTCGTATTCATCGGCCTCGACCACGAAGAAATCGGATTGACCCAGTCGAGCCGACTGGCCGAAATTCCCCGGCACGCCGCCAATCAAAAAACCGGGGGCCATCCCGCAGTCTTCCAAAATCCATGCCAGCATGCTGGATGTCGTGGTTTTGCCGTGGGTACCGGACACGGCGAGTACCCAGCGTCCCGCCAACACCTCCTCACCCAGCCACTGGGGACCCGAAACATAGGGCAGTCCCGCGTTCAGTATCGCCTCTACCTCCGGGTTACCACGGGACAGGGCATTACCCAATACGACCAGGTCCGGTTGTGGATCGATGTTGCCCGGTCCGTAACCCTCCATCAGTTCAATACCGGCCTCGGCAAGCTGGTCACTCATGGGCGGATAGACGTTGGCGTCAGAACCGGTAACCCGGTAACCCTTTGCCCGGGCAAGCAACGCCAGGCCACCCATGAAGGTGCCGCAAATACCGACAATATGAATGTGTTGTGCCAATGGAAACTCCTCTGGGCCGGCAGCTTAGCATGTGGATTTGCACAAGCTCGCCACGGGCACTACCTTATGCCCCCCAGCTGTCGCCAACCGGAACTCGGAGCGCCCCAAAGACCATGTCCAAAGCCAACGCCTTTTATGCACAGTCCGGCGGAGTTACCCCCGTTATCAATGCCTCTGCCTGCGGGGTCATTGAAACCGCGGCCCAGTACAAAGACCTGATTGGCAAGGTGTATGCCGGTCGCAACGGTATTGTAGGTGCGTTGCGTGAGGACCTGATAGATACCAGCAAAGAATCCAAAAAAGCGATTCGGGGACTGATGACAACCCCTGCCGGTGCCTTTGGGTCCTGCCGCTACAAGCTGCGTAGCCTCGAGGAGAATCGGGCTGAATACGAGCGCCTGATCGCGGTGTTCAAAGCACACAATATCCGCTATTTCTTCTACAACGGAGGTGGTGACTCGGCAGACACCTGCCTGAAAGTATCCCAACTCTCAAAAAAAATGGGCTATCCCCTGCAGGCCATCCATGTGCCCAAAACCATAGACAACGACCTGCCGGTAACCGACAACTCGCCGGGCTTCGCCTCGGTAGCGAAATACGTGGCTATTTCGACCCGGGAAGCGGCATTTGATGTGGCTTCAATGTGCGACACCTCAACCAAGGTCTTCATCCTCGAGGTCATGGGGCGCCACGCCGGCTGGATCGCGGGGGCTTCCTGCCTGGCCGCAACGGCGGGCAGCGAAGCCCCCCACGTCATCCTGTTCCCGGAGGTGCCTTTTCAGGAACAGGGTTTCCTGGATCGGGTCCGGAAGTCCGTTGCCCGCTGCGGCTATTGTGTTGTGGTTGCCTCAGAGGGGGTACAAACCGCCGACGGCAAGTTCCTCAGTGACAGCGGTGTCAGGGACGCATTTGGGCATGCCCAGCTGGGCGGTGTTGCCCCGACACTGGCCGGCATCATCCAGTCAAAGCTGGGTTTTAAATACCACTGGGCGGTGTCTGATTATCTTCAGCGCGCCGCCCGGCACATCGCGAGCCAGACCGATGTGGACCAGGCCTACGCGGTCGGTGCCGAGGCGGTCCGGCTCGCCGCCGCGGGCAAGAACGCGGTGATGCCCACGATTATCCGCCGTCCCGGAGCAAAATACCGGTGGCAGATTGGTGAGACCGCCCTCACCCGCATCGCCAACAGAGAGAAGAAAATGCCTCGAAAATACATCAGTCGGGACGGCTTCGGGGTGTCGGCTGCCGGCCGGGCCTACTTTGAACCCCTGATTCAGGGTGAGGCTTACCCCCAGTATAAAGATGGCATGCCGGTCTACACCGAACTTAGGAACGTGCGGGTTGCCAAGCGTTTACCGGAAACATTCACCGTATAGGCACCCCCGCCGGCAGTCCGGGCGCCGGACAACAGTGATCCAGCGACGGACAGCGAGGGTACAGTTGCTGATCCGCAGGCATACATCGGGCTGGAGGCCCTGAACATGTACCTCAATGAACCCTTTTCCGCCTACAGGCGACACCCCTGGCATGGACTGGAGGCAGTGCCAGCAGATGCCGAGCCCGGCATCGTGCAGGCCTACATAGAGATGCTGCCCAGCGATACTGTGAAGTATGAGCTGGATAAAGACACCGGCTTCCTGGTGGTTGATCGGCCGCAAAGAACAACCGCGACCCCCCCGGCACTGTACGGTTTTATTCCCCGCACCTACTGCGCAGAGGAGGTCGCTGCCCGCTGCGAACACGCAGATGTCGCAGACGGTGACCCCCTCGATATCTGCATTTTTTCAGAGCGTCTGATTACCCGGGCGGACATCCTGCTCAACGCCCGAGTAGTGGGTGGTATCCAGATGATTGACGGTGGTGAGGCCGACGACAAAATCATCGCAGTACTGGAAGGCGACAACATCTGGGGAGGAGTCGACGATATCGATGACCTGCCGCCGATCAAGACCGAGCGTCTGCAACACTACTTTTCAACCTACAAGATGATCCCGGGCAAGGAGATCGATATCCGTGTCGATTGCGTCTACGGCAAGGGGGAGGCCCTCGAGGTGGTGAAAGCCGCCCGACTGGATTACCAGAACCATTTCGGACATCACGGGCATCTTGCGCAGAAAGGCGAGTAGCTGCAGCGATCAGCCTGGTGGCCGCCCTGAGCTGATCGCGTACCCTCAGACCGGCAACTAAAGGTAATACGCGCGAACGTAACGCTCCATAACGTCGTCCATCTGTCCGCCCAGTGCGGTCAGGCCAGCCACGGGTTCCGGGCTACCCGCCACTGAACCGTCAGCCCGCCCTGCGGACCACAGTGACCGCAGCAACTCTTCGTTTACCTGTGGGTAAAACAGGCGCGCCGTCGGGCGATGACTCAAATGCCAGGGCTCAAGTGCCACAGCACCGGTGTCCGGCTGGTACGGTCTGAAGAAGCCCTCGGCATCGTCCCGGGCGATCAGGTCGGCAAGCCAATCCGAAAGCGCCACAAACGGGCCATCCCCGGTATATTCCGAGGCCTGCAACTGCAGCTGGTAGTCGCTAGCCACCGCGCTGCTGTCCCAGACATCAAAATCCGTACCCCAGTGGTGACGTGACGTGCCCGGCAATGCCGAATAGTGGAGAATCGCCTTCAGCCAGGCGGCGTCATCGAACTGGCTGCGGCACAACTGTTCACCGGCATCGGAGTAAACCGGTCTGTGACCCTGGAATTTGGCATTAAAAATAGCCAGCTGCCGGCTGTAATCCCGGTAGCCTGAGGCCACCTCAAGGGCCATCCCGGCGCGGCGGGCACGGGACTGCAGGCGCTGCAGTGCAGCAGCAGCCGCGGGATGTGCCAGTCCTATCCCCGGACAATGCTCCAAGCCGCTGGTCTCCAGACCTACCGCCCAGTTCGGGGATGGCAATCCGGCGGCCCCGGACACGTTAGTCGACACCGGAAATGCCCTCCAGAGGCAGCGGCTGGGTCGCCCGCAAGCCATCGACGCCGACCTCAACAGCCAGTCCGTAAACTTCCAGTCCCTTTGCAACGGCCTGGGCCAGAGCCCGCGCGTACTCTGGGTCAATATCCTCAGCGGGAGCTATCCGGCTAATGCCGGCATGAAAAGCACAGAAAACCAGCGCTGCCCGACTCAGGGGTGAAATCAGATCAACCAATTCTCCGAGGTGTCTGGTCGCTCGCACACTGACCGCGTCCGGGAACAGACCCAAACCATCACCGGCACACCAGGAGACGGCCTTGACCTCCACCCAAATGGCTTGGGGCCCGCCCTCCAACCTAAAATCAAGGCGCGAGCGCTGGCCCGTCGCCACTTCGGCACGCAGGGTGGAAAAATCCGACAAGTCCGGTATCAGCCGCTGCTGCAGCGCTGCGGCAATCACCTTATTGGCCAGTGCTGAGTGCACACAGACAAGCCCCCCGGGCGTCTCCACCAACTCCAGGGTCCACCGAAGCTTGCGCTTGGGATTGGCGTTGTGGGACAGCCATACCCGGGAACCCGCTTGCTGACAGCCGGTCATGCTCCCGGTATTCGGACAGTGGGCGACAACCTTTGCTCCCGAAGGCAGTACAACGTCAGCCAGAAAGCGTTTGTACCTTCTTTCCAGTACCCCCTCCTGCAACTCACTGAAGACCCAATGCGCGCCCATGGGTCCAGTCTAGCAATTTCGGTGATTGGGGGTCAGGACACGCAAAACAACGATTTGAGTTGGCATGATCGCCATTATTCTGGTAGCTTCCCGTCCCCGTTGCGGGAGCGTGCCCCTTTCGGCCCCGCGCGCAGTCCGTTTTGCGGTGAGATGACTGCCTCCACCCATCTTCAAGGCAACCAGGGAATCGGCCATGACCACCAGGAAATCCAACCCGAAGAAGAAGCCCGCTGCCAAAAAAGCGGCCGCTAAAAAGGCCCCGGCCAAAAAGGCACCCGTAAAGAAAGCTGTGGCGAAGAAAGCTCCTGTCAAAAAGCCAGCTGCTGCGAAGCCCGCGACAAAGGCACCAGCCGCAAAGCAACAAGGCACAAAAAGCGCCAAGCCAGCCCCATCCAAGGCCAAAGGAACTGCAGGCGGCAAAAAGGGGGCGGCCAAAATTGCCCGGGCAGTGGGCACCGTGCAGAATTTCGACGACTTCAAGCCCTACAAACCGACACGGGGCGAGTCCTATATGAACGACGAGCAGTTGGAGCATTTCAGGGGTCTGCTGCTCCATTGGCGTTCCGAACTGGTTGACGAAGTCACCCGCACCGTTTCCCATATGAAAGACGAGGCGGCCAATTTTCCAGATCCTGCCGACCGGGCAACCCAGGAAGAGGAGTTCAGTCTTGAGCTTCGGACCCGGGACAGGGAGCGCAAGCTGATCAAGAAAATAGACGGCACCCTGGAACGAATCGTGCAGGATGACTACGGCTACTGTGATGCCTGTGGCATCGAAATTGGCATCCAACGCCTTGAAGCCCGACCTACCGCTACTCTTTGCATCGACTGCAAAACCCTGTCGGAAATCAAAGAAAAACAGGAACTGGGCTGACAGGAGACACAGGCCTGAAATCCCCGGGGCGACACAATCGATAACCGCTGTAGCCCACCGCCCACTCTCATAGGGCGGTTCGCCCCGTCGCCGACGGGTCCCCTGCACGCGGGATCACTGGTGGCTGCAGTAGGAAGTTTCCTGTGGGCGCGCAGCCAGTCGGGTCTTTGGCAACTGCGGATTGATGATATCGATCCGCCTCGAGCAGCACAGGGCGCAGTCGCAGCCATCACCGCTTGCCTGGACGCCCACGGCCTTGGCCACGACGGCGCCATTGACTACCAGAGCAGCCACAGCCAGCGCTACGATGCCGCATTACAGCAACTCACGGACCAGGGTGACCTGTTTCACTGCGTCTGCACCCGGGCGACACTGGCGGAAAATGGTAGTTGCAGGGGCGGTTGTGCCGAGCAATCTCGCCCACCCGACGCTGAAACCAGTCTGCGTATCAAGGTGCCTGAAGAAACGGTTATCAACATCGACGACGGGGTTTCCGGAGCCGAGACGTGGCAGCTTGGTCGTCAACTGAACAATTTCATTGTTCGGCGCAGGGACGGACTGTACGCCTACCAGTTGGCAGCCGCTGTGGATGATGCGCTCCCGGCCATTACCCAGGTTGTGCGCGGCAAGGACCTGCTGGACTCCACCCCAAGGCAGATATTCATCAGACAACGATTGGGGCTGGAGTCACCACAGTATGCCCACCTTCCTGTGGTGACAAATTCCCAGGGCTTCAAACTGAGTAAACAAACGGGCGCAGCTGCCGTCGATCTATCGCGACCTGAGGACAATTTGCGGACCGCGCTGGTTGCCCTGGGGCAGCCTATGCCCCCGGCGACCATTAACAACGCTGCCGCACTGATCGACTGGAGCATCGCACATTGGCAGCCGAACCGTGTACCAAGGTAACAAATAATGCCATTTTGTTACCGCCCCACTTGCAGTAGGGTTACTCAAGTAGCACAAAACCAATCCCACCGGCCCAGGGTAACGCTATGCCTCACGTCTTGCTGGTTGATGATGAGCCCTCACAACGACAGGCCCTGCGCCGGGTATTGGAGGCTCGTGACTACAAGGTAGCGGAAGCCTCAGGTGTTCACGAAGCCGAGACCCGACACAATCTCAGCGAATTTGACCTAATCGTCACCGAATTGAAGTTGCCCGGCGCCAACGGTTCCGAATTGATCCCGCTGGCCAGCCCGGTTCCTGTGATCGTGATGACCAACTACGCCAGCCTGCGATCGGCAGTTGACTCCATGAAAGCGGGTGCTGTCGATTATCTTGCCAAGCCTTGCTCCGACGATGACCTTCTCGCCGTAGTAGCAGCGGCACTTTCCAACCCTGACCGCAGCAACCCCGGCCACCAAGCCACACCGGGACCGGAGCGCGCCTTTTTTCAGGGTGAGTGCCCTATGCTCAAACGTCTTGACCTACAAACGGTCAAGGTGGCACGAACCGATTCGACCGTACTGATTCAAGGGGAAACCGGAACCGGCAAGGAACTCACCGCCCGCCGGGTGCACGCCCTGAGCAGGAGGAGCAGTCGCCCACTGGTGGCGGTCAACTGCGCGGCAATTCCCGAATCCCTTATCGAATCCGAGCTTTTTGGCTACGAAAAAGGCGCGTTTACGGGAGCCACAAGCAATCGTATGGGCCTGATCGAAGCGGCTGATGGCGGCACGCTATTTCTCGATGAGATAGGCGAACTCCCTCAACCAGCCCAGTCCCGACTGCTGCGTTTCATTCAGGAGGGCGAAATACGCCGGATTGGGGCAGTCACCAGCAAGACGGTGGATGTGCGGCTGATTTGCGCCACCCACCGTGATCTGTCCCAACTGGCCAGTCAAAACCAGTTTCGCCAGGATCTTTTCTACCGAATAAATGTGCTCAGCCTCACCATTCCACCGCTGCGGGACCGACAGGGCGACATAGCCGGCATGGCCCAATGGTTCGCCCAGAAGCTGGCAGACAAATTGGGCTGCCGGTTTCGCCCGCTGAGCCCGGAAGCCCTGCAAATTGCTGTGCAACACCCGTGGACTGGCAATGTCAGGGAACTTGAACACGCGGTGGAAAGGGGCGTGGTCATGGCCGACGGGGAGTGTATAGAGCCCGAGGATATGGGGCTGAGCACCGACAATAGCAGCCCAGAGCTGCAACTCTCGGTGGTCGCCCTGTCCAACAGACCGTCAGGGCAGGTCAACTCGGGCCCGGATATGGCCCCTGCAGATGGAGAACTGAGCCTGGAGGACTACTTTATGCGCTTCGTGCTGGAGCATCAGGACTCCATGAGCGAGACCGAACTCGCCCAGAAGCTGGGCATCAGTCGAAAGTGTCTGTGGGAGCGCAGGCAGCGGTTCGACCTACCCAGAAGCCAGACCGGCAAGCGCAGGCGAAGTTAAAGCTCGCAGAGCCAATGCAGACGAAAGTAACACTGCGGGGTGAAAAAGTAACACTTTTCGCCGGGAACCAAAGCCCTGCATTGATAAATTTTTCATAAGTTGCTGTTTATAAATACTTTTTTTCTGTTGGCATGTGTCCTGCTGACTTTTGCGCAGAGCCGAAATAAAAATAAACGGCCCAAAAGCAATAAAAAATGCAAGAACGGACCTGGGTGGGGAAGGCAACTTCCCCATGTTTCTTTGTGGGGTCCCAAAAAGCCAATTCCCCCCTGCCAGCGCCCGGTAGTACACTTGCCAAGGCTCTGCCCAGAGGAAGTCTGTTGTCCCGTATCCCAAAGTCCGATCACGCCATTCATCCGCAGCATGTCAACCCGGCCGCGATCCGCATCGTAAAACGACTCCGCGATAGTGGATTTGAAGCCTATATCGTTGGCGGTGCCGTCCGTGACCTTATTTTGGGTGGGCAGCCAAAGGACTTCGATGTGGCCACCAACGCCAAGCCGGAAGAGATCAAAGGGTTGTTCAGGCGATATCGAATTATCGGCAGCCGCTTTCAGATAGAACACGTCCGCGACGGCAGGGAAGTTATTGAGGTCACCACCTACAGGGGCCCCCACGACAGCGAAGACTCACTCAAGAATGCCAGCAAACGCTCTGATAAAGGCCTGCTGTTGAGAGACAACGTATACGGCACCCTCGAGCAGGACGCAGCACGTCGAGACCTGACGATCAACGCGCTGTATTACGACCCGTTGGATGAAACTGTTCTCGACCAAATTGATGGCGGTCGCGACATCTCGGCGCGGCTGATCAGGGTTATCGGTGATCCGGTGAAACGATATCAGGAGGACCCGGTACGCATGCTCAGGGTGGTTCGCTTCGCCGCCAAATTGCAATTTGACATCGAGGCAGACACCGAAGCCGGCATTGGCAAGTGCGCCGCCCTGCTGACGGAGATTCCCCCGGCGAGACTGTTTGATGAGTTCCTGAAGCTGTTCATGGCGGGCTATGGCAAACCCACCCTGTTACTGTTGCTGGAACATGGCTTGCTGCACTGCCTCTGCCCGGAGGCGGCCAGTTTGATTGCCAGTGAACCCCAATACCGGACCCTGGTCACCAGCGCCATGGCAAACACCGACCAGCGGGTAAAGGACGATCGCCCGGTCACACCGGCATTTTTGCTGGCCGCTCTGTTGTGGCCAGCACTCCAGGCTCGTGGCAATGCGCTGGCCCAACAGGGTGAGCCGCCCCTGCAGGCCGTGCACAGTGCTGGCCAGCAGGTGATTGCCGAGACCTGTCTGCACATGGCCATCCCCAGGCGGTTTTCCTTCCCGGTCAGGGAAATCTGGGAACTGCAACCCAGGTTGGAACGCAAGCAACCCAAGAAAATTAAGGACTTATTGGCAAACAGGCGCTTTCGGGCTGCCTATGATCTGCTGCTGTTGCGAGCAGAGTCAGGAGAGCCTCTGGAAGGCATCGGCGAATTCTGGGACCAACAACAGCAAAAGCACCCTGAATTGGTGGGCACCGCTCCACCCCGTCCAGACGATCGACCACCGCGTCGACGCCGACCGCGCAGGAATCGCAATCCTTGATCAATGCTTTCGTGGCATTGGGGTCGAACATAGAAGAGCCTGCCAGGCAACTGGCGACAGCCTGCCAAATGATGGCGGCACTGGACCAAACCCGCCTGTTGGCTGTGTCACCGGTCTACGAGTCGCCACCAATGGGGCCGGCTGATCAACCCCAGTTCCTCAATGCCTGTGCGCAACTGCAAACAGGCCTGCAACCCATGGAGCTACTGGATCATCTGTTGGGTATTGAGACCCGTATGGGGCGGGTCAGGCGACGACACTGGGGTGAGCGCTGCATCGACCTGGACCTGTTGTTATTCGGCAACAGAGAGATCAACCAGGAACGACTCACCCTGCCCCACCCCGGCTTGTACCTAAGGGACTTCGTGCTGCAACCGCTACAGGATCTGCTGGGCCGCGAATATGTGATGCCCAACGGAGAGTATATTGGTACATTGCTCGCTGTCTGCACCACCGGACACCTGATAAAGCGAAACATCCAGCTTTCAGGTGGCGAAGATTATGGGAATCCGCCTTGAACGCCAATCAACCGGATGCTTTTGAGCCTGCCAACCTTGATCTCCGAGGGCGTTCTCTGCCCGGCTATATTGCCGTGGAGGGCCCGATTGGTGTTGGCAAGACCACACTTGCCCGCCGGTTGGCGCAGACCTTCAATTACCAGGTCCTGTTGGAAGATGCCCACGAAAACCCTTTTCTGGAGCGGTTTTACCAGAACCGGCGGGAGGCAGCCCTCGCCACGCAGTTGTTCTTCCTCTTCCAACGCAGCCAAAAAATCGCGGACCTGAGACAAAGCGATATTTTTGAGCCGGTGCGTGTTTCTGACTTCCTGATTGATAAGGACCCGCTTTTTGCGCGCATCAACCTCGACTCTGATGAATACACCCTCTATGAAAAGGTGTTTCGGCAACTGACCATCGACGCTCCGGTACCCGATCTGGTGATCTACCTGCAGGCGACGGCGGACCGGCTGATGGAGCGGATTCTGGAGCGGGGTGTCGCCAGCGAACGCAATATAGACCGGGAGTATCTGGAACAGATTAATGAGGTCTACAGCGAGTTCTTTCTGTACTACGATGCGGCCCCCTTGCTGATTGTCAACGCCAATGAAATTGATCTGGTGCGCGGTGATCGAGACTTTGGACAACTGGTAGACTATCTTCTGGACATTCGCAGTGGTCGCCACTATTTCAACCCCACCTTCTTCGGGTAACCTTGCCAAGCCAGATATGACCATGATCGGGACGTTTCTTTGGACAGCGTAGATGAGTAGACGGGTAACCATCAGCACGCTCAACGCCATGAAAGCAGAGCGCGAAAAGTTCGTCATGATGACTGCTTATGACGCCACATTTTCCCGCCTCATCAGCGATGCGGGTGCGGAAACCATTCTGGTGGGCGACTCGCTGGGCATGGTCTTACAGGGGCACGACACCACGATTCCGGTCAGCATTGACGACATGGCGTACCACACCCGCTGCGTCTGTCGCGGGCGCCCCAACTCACTGGTGGTCGCCGATATGCCCTTTATGAGCTACGACACCACAGACAAGGCCCTGGAGTCCGGCATGCAGCTTATGCAGGCCGGCGCCCAGATGGTCAAACTGGAGGGCGGGGTCTGGCTGAGTGAAAGTATCCACCGCCTGGTGGAACGGGGCATTCCCGTATGCGCGCACCTGGGCCTGACGCCCCAGTCAGTCAATGTCTTTGGCGGCTATCGGGTCCAGGGTAGAACCCCCAAGGAAGCCAAATCCATCCTGGCCGATGCGGTGGAAATTCAGGATGCCGGGGCCAGCCTGCTGGTGCTGGAATGTATACCCGCTCATCTCGCGGCAGACATCAGCTCCAAGCTGGATATTCCCACCATCGGTATTGGCGCCGGGGCGGGTACCGATGCCCAGGTGCTGGTGCTCCACGACATGCTGGGTCTCAGCGCGCAACCACCGAAATTCGTCGAGAATTTCATGGAAGGTGCGACATCGGTGCAGGCCGCGCTGAGCGCCTTCGTTGAGGCCGTGAAAACCGGCGTATATCCCAAGGAAGAACATACTTACTCCTGACCGGGGTAAGCGCCCATGGAAATTGTAGCCACACCGCAAGCCCTACGACGGCAACTGGCGGAGCAGCCGACTGGCCCGGGAGGCCTGGCCTTCGTACCCACCATGGGCAACCTGCATGACGGTCATCTGTCACTGGTGAGGAAAGCACTGGACTCAGCGGATACTGTGGCGGTCTCTATTTTCGTCAACCCCATGCAGTTTGCTGACGGCGAGGATCTGGACGCTTACCCCCGCACCCTGGATCGGGATATCGAGCTACTGACCGAGGCGGGCGCCGACCTCTTGTTCACCCCCAACGTCGACGCGTTGTATCCCCAGGGTCTCAGGACCCACACGGCTGTGCGTGTACCCGGTCTGACAGAGGTACTCTGCGGACGGCACCGGCCGGGACATTTTGACGGCGTCACCACCGTGGTCTGTAAACTGCTGAATCTCGTCCAGCCAGACATTGCCCTGTTCGGTGAGAAAGACCTGCAGCAGTTGCTGGTCATCGAAAAAATGGTTGCAGACCTCGCCATGCCGGTACGCGTTGAGGGGGTAGCCACCGCCAGGGCGGCGGACGGCCTCGCCCTCAGCTCCAGAAACGGCTATCTCAGTCCAGATGAGCGGGATCTTGCGCCGCACTTGTACGCAAGCCTCCTGCAAATCAGGGACGCAATCACAACCGGTGCGCGTGAATTTCAGGGTCTGTGCGCTGACGCTGTCCAGGGCCTCGAGGCCGAGGGCTTTGCGGTCGATTATTGCGAACTGCGGCGCTGTGATGACCTGTCACTGGCCCAGCCGGGAGATCAGGATATCGCCATTTTTGCCGCTGCCAGCCTCGGTAGCACGCGGTTGATTGACAACATCCGACTGCGGGCTTACTGATCCGGGGCTTCCATGAAGGTCAGGCCCGCCTCACCAAACCAGGATGCTCCGGCGACAACGGCCACCACCCGCAAACGGTCATCACTCCCGGGTAGCCGTCCAAAATTGTGAACCCATCGGTCTCTTCCTGAACCCGCCGGCTGGGCGGGCGCGGGCGGCTGTCCCGCTTCCGACACCAGGCCAACCAGCAGGTAATCCAGGGGTACCGCCGATGCAATGCGCAGCTGGCCCTCCGGGGTAATGGCCAGGGCCAGTCTGAAATCTTCATTGGACAGGCCACAGTCTCCCCCGGGATAGCGGCAGCCGGGCCTCTCGATCATGGGATAACTGTTACCGGCCTCCGCGGGAGCCGGCTGTTGTTCGGGTTGCCCGGTGCGGCTTCCCACCAAAAACCAGGCCAGCACTGCCAGCAGTGGCGCGACCAGAAGCGCAGTGACTACATGCTTATTGTTCATAAAAGAAACGCCAACCTTTCAGAGTGTTTTTGGATTCGGCCATCAGTGCAGCGCCGTGGCGGCCGTCGTCCCTGCGGGCACACGAATTTCCTGAACCAGGGCCCGCACCCGATCCGGCGGCGCCCCGGTAATGGCCGTGACCCCAAATGCCACTGCAAAGTTAATCACCGCACCGACACAGCCAAAAGCGTTGGGCTCAATCCCAAAAAACCAATTACTGCCCAGGCCAGGCAAAAACCGCCAATCAGAGACAAACATGACGCCCTTATGCTGAAACACATAGAACAGGGTGACCCCCAACCCCACTACCATGCCCGCGACAGCACCCTCCCGGGTCACTCTGGTGGAGAAAATACCCATCATCAGGGCAGGAAAAATGGATGCCGCCGCCAGCCCAAAGGCCAGAGCTACCGTACCCGCAGCAAAACCCGGCGGATTCAGGCCCAGGTAGCCCGCACCGAAAACCGCAAGGGCCATGGCGCCCCTTGAGGCATTCAGCTCCATCTGCTCTGAGATCGACGGATAAAATGTACTTTTCAGCAGGTCATGGGAGATCGCGGAGGATATGGCCAGCAACAGACCTGCCGCTGTGGACAACGCTGCTGCCAACCCACCAGCTGCTACCAGTGCAATAATCCAGTTCGGCAGTCGCGCTATCTCCGGGTTAGCCAGTACAAGAATATCGTTGTCGAGCTTGACCAACTCATTGCGCTCGGGATCGGCCACATACTGCAGACGACCGTCACCGTTTTTGTCCTCTATGGTCAGCAGCCCCGTTTGTTCCCAGGTCCGGAACCAGGCAGGGCGCTGTTCTATCTCCATATTCTGTCCCGGCATGGGTTCAATGGTTTGCATGATATTGAGGCGCGCCATGGCGGCCACCGCCGGCGCGGTGGTGTACAGAATCGCTATGAACACCAGCGCCCAGCCCGCCGATTTTCGCGCATCGCGGACCTTGGGCACGGTGAAGAAACGAATAATGACGTGGGGTAAACCTGCAGTACCAATCATTAACGATGCGGTATAGGCAAACATATTGAGCGTGCTCAGCCGGACCGACGTCGTGTATTCCTTGAACCCAGTTTCTGCGAGCACCTGATCCAGCTTATCCAGCAGGTAGGTATCGCTGCCGGTGAGCGTGCTGCCCAACCCCAATTGCGGTATTGGGTTGCCGGTCAGCTGCAGGCTGATAAAAATGGCCGGAATGGTATAGGCGAGAATCAGGACAACGTACTGGGCAATCTGGGTATAGGTAATGCCCTTCATGCCGCCCAACACCGCGTAGAAGAAAACAATGACCATGCCGGTATACAGCCCCGTCTCGTAATCGGTCTCCAGAAACCGTGAAAACGCGACCCCTATCCCCTTCATTTGCCCAATCACATAGGTCACCGAACAAAGAATCAGGCAGATCACCGCCACCACACGGGCCGTGTCCGAGTAATAGCGATCACCGATGAATTCGGGAACGGTGAATTTCCCGTATTTGCGCAGATAGGGGGCCAGCAGCATGGCCAGGATGACGTAACCGCCGGTCCAACCCATCAGGAAAACAGAGCCGCCGTAGCCGTTATAGGAAATGCCAATGAGTCCGGCCATGGATATAAACGAAGCCGCTGACATCCAGTCGGCAGCGGTCGCCATGCCGTTGGCCACAGGATGAACCCCGCCACCGGCGACATAAAACTCCCGGGTATCCCCGGCCCGGGCCGCGATGGCGATGCCGATGTAAACCAGGAAGGTGAATCCAACAACAAGGTAGGTGGTGGTTGCGAGGTCCATCAGTCTTCCTCGACCCCGAATTCCCGGTCCAAGCGGGCCATGGCAAAGACGTAATAGAAAATGAGGGCGATAAAAACAAAGATTGAACCCTGCTGGGCAAACCAGAACCCTAGCTTGTAGCCCCCGATCTGGACCTGGTTCAGCAAATCCACACCGACTATCCCGCAGCCAAAACTGACCACAAACCAGATGCTCAACAATCTGAACATGAGGCTGCGATTGCGCTGCCAGTAACGCTGGGCCTGATCTTCTGACAGTTTGCTCATAACAAAACCCCTACTCCAATACCGCCGTCATTTTAGGTTGTATCGAACCGACAGCATCAGCCGATCCAGACTGCCGGAATTGCCATTCTCCAGGCGCTTCACCGCACGGATGTACTCAGAACCCAGAGCCAGCGATGGCGTAGGCCGATACCACAGATTGAAGTGCCCGGTGGCGTAACTCTCCGGCATCAGCCCCGCAGCATCATACACATCTTCCCCGGGCACATCGGCCCATGCGCCCGACAGCGCCACCCCCGCCTGCCACCGTGGTGAAAAACGACGGCTCCAGGAGATCAAGCCCCCGAACTGGTCAAAGGTCCGGATACTGCCGTCGGCGGTTACCACCCCGTCGTTGAACGCATTCAGGCCCATGTAGCGGCCCAACGCATCGCCATAATTCAGCATGAAACGAAAATCATTGGCTCCTGTCTGCCAGTTGCCGGCGAAACTCAAGGCGTAACCCATAACCTCATCTTCACGTGTGGCTTCTCCCTGCCGCTCTTCACGGTAGTTGAGCTGGCGCAGCAGTCCGGCCACTGTCCAGCCCAAGGCCCCTGTCTCACCGTCATACCGAACTACCAGGTCCGGAACAGCCCGCTGTTCCCGCTCATAGGGCACGCCTTCAAGGCGGGTCGCCGGATTTTCCGCCGCCAGACTCCAGCGGTTATGTCGCCACCGAATCAATGGTTGGCGATTGAAGCTCTGCCCCACCGAGCCGGTCATGTCCCAAAGCGCCGGGCGGGCCTCAGCACGCATGAACGTGGTCCAGGTTTGGCCCGCCAGCAGACTATTCTGTTCCGATAGCTGCCAGTCGACATAGGCATGGCGCAGGCGACTGCTCCAACTATTGGAGATGCGCTCGTTGCCCTGGCTGCTCAGGGCAAAGTCCAGTTCCAACAAACTGCTGACACGGCCCGCCGAAGTGAGGTGGTCTGTGGCAAAGGCAAAGCGCGTGGTCTTGGCGCTCATGTTGGTGCTTCGAAAACCAGAGGCGCCATCGGCAGCTACCGGGATATCAGAGGGAATCAGGAAGTCCTCTATCGCCGAGCCGTTTGGTCGACCGTCGCTGTAGTCGCTCAGCAGGGTATCCAGCTGAATAAAGCCCTGGTAACTGAAGCCTGCCCCGGAACCAACCGAGCTGGGAGGACGCTGGGGCTCGTTTACGGCAACCACCTGCTCGGGCGTAGGCAACACAGCGTTATCGCCAGAGGGCGGCAGCAGCGCTTCTACAATCGACCGGAGCGCTACCAGTTCACTTTCCAATGTGGCGATCCGCGCTTCCAGTGCCTCCACTTCTTCGGCTCGAACGGAGGTAACGGCCACCATCAGGGTGCAGATAACGCCGAAGCAGCATATTTTTGAGCGTGACATAACGAGGGTCATCCTTTTCACATTGGACTGAATTTTACGCGGGCACTGGTAACCCGTGACCGTGCAGCTTATACGCTGAACGACAGCAAATACGATCGCAAGCATGGCACCGGTATTGACCCCGCGCCACGGTGATCTAACATCCACCGACGTCATGCTTACCCTGTCTGGAGCCTTACCATGTCCGATTCCGCTCGCTACCCGGTGCCCAGCGACTTTTCAGAGGCCCACATCACACCGGAGCGCTACCGGGAGTGGTACCGGCAGTCCATCGACAATCCGGAGCAATTCTGGTCGGACCGGGCAGGCGAATTCCTGGACTGGCAGGCGCCCTGGACAGAGGTAGCTGAGTACGATCTTGCCAGCGGCAGCGCCCGCTGGTTCTCGGGAGGCAAGCTCAATGTCTCGGTCAACTGCATCGATCGGCACCTTCCCGAGCGCGCTGAGCAGACGGCATTCATCTGGGAAGGGGATGAGCCCGGGGACAGCCAGCACATCAGCTACGGCGAATTGAAGGAGCAGGTGTGCCGGCTTGCCAACGTCCTCAAGTCCCGCGGCGTTGCGAAGGGCGACCGGGTCTGTATTTATATGCCCATGATTCCAGAGGCCACCTACGCCATGCTCGCCTGCACGCGCATAGGGGCCATCCACTCAGTGGTGTTCGGAGGCTTCTCACCGGAGGCATTGCAGAGCAGGATCAACGATGCCGACTGCCGCCTCGTTATTACTGCTGACGAGGGTATTCGGGGTGGTCGGCGCATACCACTGAAGGCCAACGTCGACGCCGCCCTGGAACACTGCCCGTCGGTGGATTCGGTCATCGTCGTGACGCGCACGGGGGCTGACATCAGCTGGACTGAAGACCGTGATCTTCATTACGGGCAGGCCTGCGCAGCAGCTGACACCGACTGCCAACCTGAGTTGATGGATGCCGAGGACCCCCTGTTTATCCTGTACACCTCGGGATCCACGGGCAAACCAAAGGGCGTGCTACACACCACGGCCGGCTACCTGCTGCAGGCAGCCATGACCTTCCGCTATGTCTTTGATTATCGACCGGGAGATATCTGGTGGTGCACGGCAGACGTGGGCTGGGTCACGGGCCACACCTACATCGTATATGGCCCACTGGCCAACGCCGCCACCTCCGTTATTTTCGAGGGCGTTCCCACCTACCCCAACGCCGGGCGGTTCTGGGAAATAGTCGACAAATACCGGGTCAACTCGTTTTTCACCGCACCCACCGCAATTCGGGCCCTCATGGCGATGGGGGATAATTGGGTTACGGAACATGCCAGATCAAGCCTGCGGGTACTGGGGTCGGTGGGGGAACCCATCAATCCCGAGGCCTGGGAGTGGTACCACCAGGTGGTCGGTGACGGCCGCTGCCCCATTGTCGATACCTGGTGGCAAACCGAGACCGGCGGCATCATGATCACACCACTACCCGGAGCCCATGAACTCAAGCCCGGATTTGCCAGCTTTCCGTTCTTCGGCGTTGAGCCCGTACTGCTCGATGAAAACGGCGTGGAACTGGAAGGAGCGGCAACCGGGCTTCTGGCCATCAAACGCTCCTGGCCGGGTCAGATTCGCTCGGTGTACAACGACCACCAGCGCATGGTGGACACCTATTTCAGTACCTACCCGGGTTATTACTTCACTGGGGATGGCGCACTTCGCGACCAGGAGGGTTACTTTCGCATCACCGGCCGGGTGGACGACGTGCTCAATGTATCTGGCCATCGCATGGGCACCGCCGAGGTGGAGAGCGCACTGGGCGAACACCCCCAGATCGCCGAATCCGCTGTCGTCGGCTTTCCACATGACATCAAGGGCCAGGGTATTTACGCCTTTGTGACACCGAAAGCGGGCGTTGCCCCCGACGATCAACTCAAGTCCGAACTCGTCGACCTGTGTGTGCGAGAGATCGGCCCAATCGCCAAACCCGATACCATTCAGTGGGCCCCCGGACTACCAAAGACGCGCTCGGGCAAGATCATGCGCAGAATTTTAAGGAAGATAGCCGAGCAGGATTTTGACAACCTGGGCGATATCTCCACCCTGGCGGATCCATCGGTGGTTGCTGATCTGGTAGCGAATCGAGAAGCTGGTGACTAGTGTACTCGGAGTGCTGTGGCGCCTCCCCAGGGGCGCCAGGGGCGCTGGCAATGCTTTGCAGGCAAAATGCTGGACGAAAAAAAACCGCGGAGACCGCGGTTTATTTTCATTCGTTGCACTTACTCTGCGGAGAGATCTTCAGGCTCTGCACCATCAGCTTCAACCGTCGCACCCTCTTCGGCCGCAACTTCTTTGATGGACAGCTTGATTCGGCCGCGCTGATCCACATCCAGCACCTTTACCCGAACCGTCTCGCCTTCACTGAGGTAGTCGGTGACATTCTCCACCCGCTCTTCCGCAATTTGGGAAATATGAACCAGGCCGTCTTTGCCCGGGAGAATGGTCACAAACGCACCAAAATCAACGATGCGAGCAACGGTACCCTCGTAGATCTCGCCCACTTCGGCTTCAGCTGTAATAGCCATGATGGCATTGACCGCATGATCCCTGGATTCCTTGGTTACGCCGAACACCTTGACCGTGCCGTCGTCCTCAATGTCCACCGTCGCACCGGATTCTTCAGTAATCGATCGGATCGTCGCTCCACCTTTACCAATGATGTCCCGGATCTTGTCGGAATCCACCTTCAGCTGCACCATGCTGGGAGCATTCTCGGAAACGATGTCCCGGGGACCATCGAGGACCGCGTTCATCTGACCAAGAATATGGAGTCTGGCCTGCATGGCCTGCTCCAGGGCGATCTCCATGATCTGCTCATTGATACCCTCAATCTTGATATCCATCTGCAGGGCAGTGATACCACCTGCTGTGCCAGCGACCTTGAAATCCATATCGCCAAGGTGATCCTCATCACCCAGAATATCCGTCAGAACCGCAAACTGGTTGCCCTCTTTGACCAACCCCATCGCGATACCCGCAACCGGCGCCTTGACCGGCACACCGGCGGCCATCAGTGCCAGAGATCCGACGCAGACGGAAGCCATGGAACTGGAACCATTGGACTCGGTGATTTCCGAGACCACGCGCACGGTGTAGGGGAACTCGTCTTCAGTAGGCAGGGTTGCTGCCAGGCCCCGCCGTGCCAGTCGGCCATGACCGATCTCGCGACGGCTGGTGAAACCAATCCGGCCCGCTTCACCCACCGAATAGGGCGGGAAGTTGTAGTGCAGCATAAAGGGATCACGACGCTCACCCTCCAGGGCATCAATAATTTGAGCGTCCCGGCTGGAGCCCAGAGTGACGGCACCAATGGCCTGGGTTTCACCCCGGGTAAACAACGCCGAGCCATGGGCCTTTTCAAGAACATCTACCTCGCACACGATAGGTCGCACGGTTCTGCCGTCTCGTCCGTCGATGCGCGGCTCACCGCTGATGATGCGCTGGCGGACGATATTTTTCTCCAGGGCCTTGAACTGATCCTTGACCTCATCGGCAGAGGGTCCACCCTCGACAGCAATGGCAGTGATGGCTGCGTCACGAATCTCACCCACGCGTTCGTAGCGGGCCGCTTTTTCCGTGATGCGATAGGCTTCTCCCAGGGCCGCCTTGGCCTCTGTTTCCACCGCCGCCTTCAGGGCCTCGTCCACGGCAGGGGCCTGCCACTCCCAGCGGGGTTTGCCCGCCTCCTCAACCAGTTCATCAATTGCCTTGATGACGGTCTGCATCTCCTGGTGGGCAAACAATACGGCGCCCAACATCTGATCTTCTGTCAGTTCCTTGGCTTCTGACTCGACCATCAGCACAGCCTCGGAGGTGCCCGCTACAACCATGTCCAGCTGACTTTCCTTGAGTGCGCTGTAACTGGGGTTCAGCAGGTAGCCCTTGGCTTCATTGAAACCAACCCTGGCACCGCCGATCGGACCGTTGAAGGGACAGCCGGAGATCGCCAGGGCAGCGGAGGTTCCGATCATGGCCGGGATATCCGGATCGGTTTCCTTGTCCGCGGACATCACCGTACATACCACCTGCACCTCGTTCATAAATCCGTCGGGGAACAGGGGGCGAATGGGTCGGTCGATCAAACGGGAGGTCAGAGTTTCCTTCTCGCTGGGTCGGGCTTCACGCTTGAAAAACCCGCCGGGAATCTTGCCCACTGAATAGGTCTTTTCAATGTAGTGCACTGACAGAGGGAAAAAATCCTGGCCCGCGCGCATATCCCGCGCGGCGACCACTGTACACAGGACACTGGTATTTCCCATGGTCACCATAACGGCGCCACTGGCCTGCCGCGCTATGCGGCCTGTCTCCAGAGTGATCTCATGGTCACCGTACTGGAATGTTTTCTTGACTACGTTCACTTACTTTCTCCAATAAATAAATGGGCCGGCGACTGCCGGCCCTAAAAATGGTCTTTACCGTCGCAGACCGAGACGCTTGATCAACTCTGCATAGCGTGACGTGTCTTTGCTCTTCAGGTAGTCCAGCAGTTTCCTACGCTGGTTGACCATACGAATGAGGCCACGGCGGGAGTGATGATCCTGCGCGTGATCCTTGAAATGGGACTGCAGTTGCTCAATGTTTGCGGTCAACAGTGCGACCTGCACTTCCGGGGAGCCCGTATCGCCTTCCGACTGTTGGTAGTCTTTGACAATTTGGGCCTTGGTGGCTGCATCTAGCGCCATGGTAGCTTTCTCCAACCTGCTTGAAAGATCGGGCGCTGTCCGTGCAGGTTTACAGACAGGTCCGGCGTTAACTCGTTGGTACCTAAAACGTCAGGGATGAATCACAAGCCTACGAGGTGCCACGCGACCGTCATCGAGCATTTCACCGATACCGAGGAAACATCCTCCGGCCGCGTAGACGCGCACCTTACCACTTTGCGGCCCATTTGGCACCAGTACAGGCTGCCCTCTTCCAAGGTAAAAAGTCGAGGACTCTCCGAGGCTTACAGCGGGAAGATGGGCCAGCGGACGATCCATTGGCATCAGATGCGCATCCAGGGCTTCCACGCCCACAGCTGCCGTGGTTTCCAGTTGCTCCAGGGTAACGGCGTCAGCAATTGAAAAGGGGCCGGCCTGGGTTCGGCGCAGCTGCTTGACGTGGGCGGGCAAGCCCAGCCGGGCGCCAACGTCCACGGACAGGCTGCGCACATAGGTGCCCTTGGAGCAGAGCATGGCCACATCGACCTCTGCTGTCTCCCCTGGCCGGAAAGCCAGGCACCTTAAATCCTCTATGGTGACCCGCCGGGCACGGCGTTCGACCTCAATGCCCTGTCTGGCCAACTTATACAACGGCTGACCATCCCGTTTGAGTGCCGAGTACATGGGCGGCACCTGATCAATATCACCGACAAAATGGCCCAGGGCTGCCTCTACGTCAGCCTGGGTAACAGATTCTGCATTAGCCCTCGCGACAATCTCGCCCTCAGCATCGTGGCTGTCGGTGGCGACACCGATTGCAAAGGTCGCTGTGTAACCCTTGTTGGCCTCCAGGACGAACTGGGAAAACTTGGTGGCTTCTCCGAAGCACAGGGGCAGGACACCAGTGGCCATTGGATCAAGACTACCCGTGTGGCCCGCCTTGGCGGCATTGAACAGTCTCTTGCAACGCTGCAGGGCCGCGTTGGAACTGATGCCCTCGGGCTTATCGAGTACGAGTATGCCGTCGACAGATCGGCCCCGGCGCCGGCGCCCCACTGTCAATCTTCTCCGGGCTCAGCTTGTTCGTCTTCGGCTTGCCGGTCGCTGGCCCTGACCGTGCGGATCAACTCCTCCATATGACGTCCCCGACCCACGCTCTCATCAAAACAGAAGCGCAGCTTGGGTACTGTTCTCAGGCTGGAGGCCCGGGCGATTTCTGAGCGCAAAAACCCGCTTGCCTTGTCCAGGACGGCCAGGGTGGGCGCAGCAGAGGCGCTGTCATCCACGCCCATCTGGGTGAAAAACACTTTTGCATGGGCGAGGTCCCGGCTGACATCGACTCCGGTAATACTCACCAGCTTGAGCCGGGGGTCATTCAGGGTCGACTGCAGCAGGGCCGCAAGCTCCTGCTGCAGGGCGTCGCCTATGCGCTGTGTTCGTGAATAATCCTTGGCCACAGGCGATCAGAGGGAGCGGGCAATCTCATTGACGTCAAAGACTTCAATCAGGTCTCCCACCTTGACGTCTGTGTAGTTCTTGACGCCAATACCGCACTCCATACCATTGCGCACCTCATTGGCGTCATCCTTGAAACGTCTCAAGGACTCCAGCTCACCTTCGTAGATGACAATATTGTCCCTCAGGACACGTATGGGTTTGGCGCGGTAAACGGTGCCCTCGGTCACCATACAACCTGCGATCTGACCAAACTTCGGCGACCTGAAGACATCGCGAACCTCTGCAATGCCAATAATCTCCTCGCGCAGTTCGGGAGAGAGCAGGCCGGTGAGGGCCGCTTTCACGTCATCAATCAGGTCGTAGATGACGTTGTAATAACGCACTTCCACCCCTTCCTGCTCCGCCAGGCGCCTGGCACCGGAATCTGCCCTGACGTTGAAGCCGAAAATAATCGCCTCCGAGGTCATTGCCAGACTGACATCGGATTCAGTGAGACCACCAACCCCTCCGGACACCACGTTGACCTTGACCTCATCATTACCCAAGTCGGCCAGGGCACCCTGAAGCGCCTCCAGGGAACCGCGAACATCGGCCTTGATGACAAGGTTCAGGACCTGTCTCTCACCGGCGGTCATCGACTCAAACATATTGTCGAGTTTGGCGGCCTGCTGACGGGCCAGTCGGCTGCTGCGCAACTTCTCGGCGCGGAAATCCGCGATTTCCCGCGCCCGCTTTTCACTTTCAACCACCACAAAGGAATCACCCGCATCCGGCGTGCCGTTGAGGCCGAGAATCTCTACCGGAATACTGGGTCCCGCCTCATCCACGCTCTGGGCGGATTCGTCGAGCATGGCCCGAACCCGTCCGTATTGGAGACCGGCCAGGACGATATCGCCCTGGCGCAGCGTACCCTGCTGGACCAGCAGGGACGCCACCGAGCCACGCCCCTTATCCAGACGGGACTCGATGACAATGCCCTGTCCGGGCGTATCCGAGGGTGCCTGCAATTCCAGCAGTTCTGATTGCAACAGCAGGGCGTCAAGCAGGGCATCGATGCCCTGACCTGTGTGGGCAGAAACCTCTATAAACTGGGTATCTCCGCCCCAGTCTTCTGGAATCACATCCTTGGCAGCAAGTTCGTTCTTGACCCGGTCCGGGTCTGCCGCCTCTTTATCAATTTTGTTGACCGCAACAACCAGTGGCACCTCAGCTGCCCTGGCGTGCTGGATGGCCTCCTCAGTCTGGGGCATGACACCGTCGTCGGCTGCCACAACCAGGATGACGATATCAGTGGATCTGGCGCCACGGGCCCGCATGGATGTAAACGCAGCATGCCCGGGGGTATCCAGGAACGTGATCATCCCCTGGTCGGTTTCAACATGATAGGCACCGATATGCTGGGTGATGCCCCCAGCCTCACCGCTGGCCACCTTGGTCTTGCGGATATGGTCCAGCAACGATGTCTTACCGTGATCCACGTGACCCATCACCGTGACGACCGGTGCCCTGGGCACCAGGGTTCCTTCCTGGCTCGCAATGGTTTCCTCGAGTTGCTCCTCGAGTTCATCATCGCTGACCAGCTTCACCTTGTGTCCCAGCTCTTCCACCACCAAAGACGCCGTGTCCTGGTCGATCATCTGGTTGATGGTCGCCATGACACCCAGCTTCATGAGTTCCTTGATGACAACGCCAGCCTTGACCGCCATTTGTTGCGCAAGCTCGCCCACCGAGATGTTTTCGGGCAGGTTAACTTCGTAGGTGATCTTTTCGGTGGGCTGCTCAAAGCCGTGCTTGGTGTGCTCCTCGTGGGCCTTTTTCCGGCGGCTGCCCCGGCGACGGCCAACGCCCGCTTCCGCGGCTTCAATATCACTGAGGGACAGATTATGACCTCGCTGTTTGCCCCTGGCTCCCGGAATGGAGCTCCGGTCCAGTCGCGCACGTCCGGGCCGTTTGCGCTCGGCGTCATCCCTGGGCGCTCTGGCGGCGGGCGCCTCGTGCAGGCGTTTCGGCTTACGATCTTCCGTGTCCCCCGGAGAACTTGCTTTGCGTCCAGCGTCCGCCTGACGGGCCTGGGCCGCCTCGAGCTTACGCTGCTCCTCCTGTCGCCGTTCCTCGGCGGCAGCTGCAAGGGCTTTCTGCCGCTGTTCTTCCTCAACCTTCCTTCTCGCCGCCGCTCGCTGGCGCAGCACTTCGGGATCAACATCCCCCGATTCTTCCTCGGGCGGTAGACTATCTGCAGCGGCATCGCCGCCCGGGTCCGCCACTCCGGCAGCAACAGCTGATGCTGCAGCTTCAACCTCAAGACCCTCGCCAGCAGCTGGGCCAGCATCCAAACCAGCCTCCGCGTTGGCAACGTCAGTTGCAGGCAGCTCCGAGGCTTCAGCGCCCGGCGCTGCCTCCTCCAGGTCATCGCGCTTGACGTAGGTGCGCTTCTTGCGCACTTCAACGTTGACCGTGCGTTTGCCGCTACCGCCTGTCCTCAAGGTACTGAGCTGCTTCCGCTTCAGCGTGATTTTTCGCGGGGCGCTGCTGCTCTCCCCATGGCTTTTCTTCAAAAAAGCCAACAGGGTCTGCTTGTCGTCCTCGGACACCTCCTCTTCCGCAGCGGCATGGGGCAACCCCGCATCCTTCATCTGCGCGAGCAAGCGATCGACGGAGGCACCCACCGTCTCGGCCAATTCTGCTACTGTCTGTGCCATCTGTTACTCCTGATCCGTCAGCCCTGGTCGCTTCAAACAGCCCCTGTGTTCAGGCCTCTTCCTCGGCAAACCATGGCGCCCTGGCGGTCATAATAAGCTCGCCCGCCCGCTCTTCGGTCATGTCTTCAATATCCATCAGGTCATCAACACCCTGCTCGGCCAAATCCTCCATGGTGACTACACCACGGCTGGCCAGTACAAAGGCGAGATGTCTGTCCATCCCTTCCATGGTCAGCAGATCTTCCGCGGGCTCCACGTCCAGCTTCTCCTCACTGGCGATGGCCAAGGTCAGTAACGCATCCTTGGCCCTGGCCCGGAGTTCTTCAGAGATCTCCTCATCAAAGCCTTCGATACCCATCATCTCTTCCAGGGGCACGTAGGCCACCTCTTCCAGGGTGGTGAACCCTTCCTCGACCAGGACGACGGCGACATCCTCATCCACGTCCAGCGCATTCATGAACGTCTCGATTATTTCAACAGCCTCGGCTTCCTGACGCTCCACGGCCTCGTCAGTGCTCATGACATTGATGGTCCACCCGGTGAGATCAGAAGCAAGGCGCACATTCTGGCCACCGCGACCTATGGCCTGGGCCAGGTTGTCCTCTGCCACCGCGACTTCCATGGTATCGCTGTCCTCATCCACAACGATGGACTCCACCTCAGCGGGAGACATGGCATTGATGACCAGCTGGGCCGGGTTGTCGTCCCACAGAATGATGTCCACCCGTTCGTTGTCCAGTTCGTTGGATACCGCCTGGACCCGGGACCCACGCATACCAACACAGGCTCCCACGGGGTCGATACGCTGATCGCCCGTCTTGACCGCAATCTTGGCCCTGGAACCCGGATCACGGGCGGCGGCACGAATCTGGATGACCCCTTCCGAAATCTCGGGTACTTCAATTTTGAAAAGCTCTGTCAGCATCTCCCTGCAGGCCCTGGAGAGCACTAACTGGGGGCCACGGGACTCGGTGGTGCTCTCGGTCAGCATGGCCCGGACCCGGTCATTAATACGGAAT
>JAAXJC010000153.1 GCA_012270045.1 Luminiphilus sp. | reverse complement strand
AGGTTTTACGGCCCATTACAACCGGACAACCCAGAGTGGCTCGCTTGAAATGCTTAAGGTCATCCGGGAGATCCCAGGGCAGGGCGTCGCCCTCGCCGATAACGCCGTTTTCCGACACCGCCAACACCAGCACCACGGGAACCTCGTATTGCTGACCGGCCATGGTCAGATCGCCACCGGCGCCGGGATATGGGCCTGGGGCTCATAACCGGTCAATGCAAAATCCTCGTAGCAATAATCGAACAGGCTGTCCGGCCTCCGGAGGATCTGCAGTTGGGGCAAGGGCCCCGGGGTGCGTGACAGTTGGGTGTCCACCTGCTCGCTGTGGTTGCTGTAGATGTGGGCATCCCCCAACGAAATAACAATGTCAGCGACCCCCAGGTCGGCCTGCTGGGCCAGCATGTGGGTCAGCAGGGCCACAGAAGCAATATTGAAGGGCAAGCCCAGAAAAGTATCGCTGGAGCGAATAAACAGCAGCGCTGACAAACAGCCGTCCTGTACATAGAACTGATACAGCAAATGGCAGGGGGGAAGCGCCATCCGCCCCGCCTGAACGTTTTCCTGGGGTGACAGGGTTTCGTCGGGGAGGTATTCGACGTTCCAGCCATGGAACAGAATGCGACGGCTCTCGGGCCGATTACGCAGGCAATCGAGCACATAGGCGAGTTGGTCCACCGAGCCCCCGTCCCGGGTCGGCCACCGGCGCCACTGGGCACCATACAGCGGGCCCAGATCCCCCGCTTCGGTTGCCCACTCGTCCCAGATGGACACACCATTTTCCCGCAGCCAGGCGGTGTTGGTGTCGCCGTTGAGAAACCAGATCAGTTCATTGACAACACTTTTGAAATGGACCTTTTTTGTAGTTAACAGGGGAAAGCCCGAACGCAGGTCAAATCGCAGCTGGCGACCGAATACCGAACGGGTTCCGGTACCCGTCCGGTCCCCCCGGCTGGCACCGTTATCGCGGATATCCTTTAACAGATCGAGGTAGGCACGCATCGCATTTCTCCCTGCCGTAACTTAACGGCGCTGTACCCGGTAGGCATAAAACAGCAACCAGGCTCCAAGCAGGAACATGGGTACACACAATAGCTGGCCCCGGGTCAGCCAGCCAAACGCCTGAAAGCCAACGTGGGCATCGGGCTCCCGGAAAAATTCAACGGTGAACCTGAGCACGCCGTAGCCGACCAGGAACAGGCCCGCCACCGACCACTGGCGGCGCGGGCGGCGACTGAATATATAGACCACCAGGAACAGCAGGCAGCCCTCCAGTAGAAACTGGTAAAGCTGGGAGGGGTGTCTCGGCAGGGCGAGGGGATCACGGGGGAATACCATTGCCCAGGGTACCTCGGTAGGTCGCCCCCACAGCTCCTGTCCAATAAAGTTGCCGAGGCGCCCCAGCCCCAAACCGACGGGGGTCAGGGGCGCGCCGAAATCCGCCACCCCGGCAAAGGCCACCCCCTTGCGGCGGGCGAACAGCCACAGGGCCGCAATCACACCCAATAGCCCGCCGTGGAAGGCCATGCCGCCCTCCCAGACCCGAAACACCCACAAGGGGTCAGCTTGCCAGCGATCCAATCCATAAAACAGGGCATATCCCAGGCGGCCACCGAGGACGATCCCGATGGCAGCATAAAAAATGAGGTCATCGACCTGATTGCGCTGAATCGGCGACCCGGGTCGTTCGGTCTGGCGTACCGCCAGCCACCAGGCAAATACCAGGCCGGCCAGGTAGGTCAGCCCATACCAGTGAACCTGGAGGGGGCCGAGGCTGATGGCGACCGGATCGATATCCGGATAGGCAATCACTCGGGCCGACCCTGGCTGGACCGGATATAGCGCTCCAGACCCCTGCGCCGGATAAGGTCGTCCAGCATGACCACAACCTCCTGCACCGAGTTCAACTGGGGCAGTTTTGCCAGCGCGTCGGCAGCATCATCGACAGCGATCGACTGCACCACTTTTTTTACCCTGGGCAGGCTGCCGGCGTTCATCGACAGTTGGTCAAAGCCCATGGCCAGCAGCAGGGGCGTTACCCGGGGGTCCCCCGCCAGCTCCCCACAGATACTGACAGGACAGGATGCAGCACTAGCATCCCGACATATTTTCGCCAGGGCGCCCAGCACCGCCGGATGCAAGCCGTGATACATATCAGCCACCCGGGGGTTGGTACGATCCACGGCCAGCAAATATTGGGTCAGATCATTGGACCCGACCGAAAGGAAATCCAGCCGACGGGCCATCGCAGCGGTGAGCCAGACCGCAGAGGGCACCTCGATCATGGCCCCCACCGGCGGGAAGGTCTCGCTATAACCCTCGGCCAGCACCTCATCGTGGCAGCGGCGAATCAGCGCCAGGGACTCCTCCACCTCGTCCACGGAGGAAATCATAGGTAAAAGTATCCTCAGATTGCCCAAGCCCTCGTTGGCTTTCAGCATCGCCCTTATCTGGGCGAGAAAAATCTCCGGATGGTCCAGGGTGACCCGGACGCCGCGCCAACCCAGGAACGGGTTGTCCTCCTCTATGGGGAAGTAGGGCAGGGATTTGTCACCACCGATATCGAGGCTGCGCATTGTCACTGGCATGGGCGCGAAGGCCTCCAACTGCTCCCGATACATTTGCCGCTGCTCCTCCTCACTGGGAAATTTATCCCGCAGCAGGAACGCCACCTCGGTGCGATACAGGCCCACGCCCTCGGCACCGCACTCCAGCGCCGTCGGCAGGTCGGCGGCCAGCCCGGTATTAACCCACAGGGGTACGGAATGACCATCGACTGTCTGACTGGGCTCGTCGCGCAGTACCACCAGTTCCCGGGTCAGGGCCAGATCGTCATCCCTGAGCCGCTGGAAACGTGCCAGGGCGTCCTGGGGAGGGTTGATGTAGACCCGTCCATTGTCACCGTCTATGACCAACGTCTTGGACTCCAGGCGGTTGTAGGGCAGATCCGCGGCCCCCATGACAGCGGGAACGCCCATCCCGCGGGCGACAATCGCCGCGTGACTGTTACCCGAACCACGCAGGGACACCACACCCACCAGATTCTCCCGGGGCACCTCACCCAGTGCCGAGGCTGTGATTTCCTCGGCGACCAGGATGGTGTTGTCGGGCCAGTCCCGGCGACTCTGGGCATCGTCCTGCAGGTAGGTCAGCACCCGGGTACCCAGATCCCGAACGTCGACCGCACGCTCCCGGAGATAGCTGTGGTCCATGCGTTCAAAATGCCGGATGTGCTTCAGCAACACCTGGCTCAGGGCACCCTGGGCCCACTCCCCCGACTTGATCAGTGACGCCACCTCGCCACCCAGGGTGGAGTCGTCGAGAATATTGAGATAGACACCGAACAACGCGTGGTCTTCGGGTGACAGCTCTTCGCGCAAATTGTCCGAAACGATCTCGATATCATCACGTACCCGGGCCAGCGCGGCACGAAAGGCACGTAACTCGGCCTTGCGGTTCTCTGCACGACGGGACGGAACGGCCGCCAGGTCCGCGGTTGGTGAGACAAAAACCCCTTCGCCGATACCGATGCCCGGGGACCCCGCCACACCGACGATGCGCCGGATGCCCCCTGGACTGTCCTCGGTCAGGTCGGCCAGCCCGGACGCCTCGGCATGGGCGATGATGCCCGCAAGCTGGGCTGAAATGGTGATCAGGAAGGCCTCTTCGTCATCACTGAAGCGACGGGATTCGGCCTGCTGCACCACCAGAACCCCAAGCAGGTCCCGCTGGTGAATAATCGGAGCACCCATGAAGCTGGTGAAGTTTTCCTCCCCCAGACCAGGTACCAACTGGAAGCTGGGGTGGGCGCTGGCGTCGTCCAGATTCAGCATCTCGCCACGGGCAGCCACCCAGCCCACCAGCCCCTCATCCCGCCCCAGGGAAAATTCGCCGATCTTGCCGGGGTTCAGTCCTTCATTGGCCCGGAATACCAGCCTGCCGCTGGCTCTATCGGTCAGGTAGACGGTACAGACGTCGGTGACCATCGCCCGTCTTACCTCGTGCACAATCAGTGACAGGGCCTGCTCAAGGTCATCAGCCTCACTGACCGCAAGGACGATTTTACGCAGCGTATCGATCATCGCCTGGAATTCCGGCGACCGCGTCGCCGCACAGGCATCAGGGCCGGTAACAGGGCCGAGAGCGCCTGTCGGTAGACGTCCCGCTTGAAGTCGACGACTCCCGTCACCGGGTACCAGTAACTCACCCAGCGCCAGCCATCAAATTCGGGTTTGGCATGGGCATCCACGCGCACTGCCTCGTCCCCTGCTGTCAGGCGCAAAAGGAACCAGCGTTGTTTTTGGCCAATACAGACCGGCTGCTCCCGGCGCCTCACATAACGCTCGGGCAGCCGGTATCGGAGCCAGTCACGGGTCTCTCCCAGTATCTGCACCTGCTCTGGCTGCAGCCCCACTTCCTCGTCCAGCTCCCGGTACATGGCCTGCTCCGGCGTCTCGCCACCGTGGATCCCGCCCTGGGGAAATTGCCAGGAGTCGCTGCCACCCACACGTCGACCCCAGAGCACCTGGCCCTCACCGTTGGCAATGACGATGCCCACGTTGGGTCGGAATCCCTGTTTATCGATGACACGTTCCCTGCCAGAACCGGCCAATTCCTTGCTCCCGTCGCCAGTAATTGAATGGGGTTGTGGCGCTGCCGCCAGACCGCGCCCTCAGCAATAGAATTGAGAGCCTACACGGTTGCCGATATTCTTCCATAAACACCTTAGGCACGTCTGCGCCAACCGAGAAATAGCAGAAAAGGGGTTCAATTGACACTGGCGATATTTGATTTGGATAACACACTCATTGCCGGCGACTCGGATCACCGCTGGGGGGAATTCGCCTGCGCCGAGGGCCTGGTCGATGCAACCGGGCACGCCGCCGCCAACGACCGTTTTCTCCAGGACTACCAGAACGGTTGCCTCGACATTGACGCCTACCTGCAATTTGCCCTGAGCACCTTCGCCGGACTGAACACGGCGGCAGTGGCGACACTGCAGCAGCGATTTCTGAACGACTGGGTTGAACCCATGCTGTTGCCCGCCGCCAGCGAGTTGCTGGACCGGCATCGCCTGCAAGGGGATACCCTGCTGATCATCACGGCTACCAACGCAGTTGTCACCCGGCCCATCGCTGACCGGCTGGGCGTCGAGCAGCTGCTGGCCTGCGAGGCTGAATGTATCAACGATACCTACACGGGTAGGCCCCGGGGCATACCCTCCTTCAGGGAGGGGAAAATCCTTCGTCTGGAAGCCTGGCTCGAGGACAATCCCATTGACACATCAGGCGCCTATTTTTACAGCGACAGCCACAATGACCTGCCCCTGCTCGAATGGGTGGACCGACCGGTGGCGGTGGATCCAGACCCGCGGCTGGCAGAGCTTGCGGCCGAACGGGGTTGGCCGGTTATTTCCCTGCGCTCGTAATGGGCGGGCGGCCCTAGTCTTCCTCCACGCAGGCGCTGGCGTAGTCCTCGGCAGACAGCATGCCCTCCAGCTCCGACAGGTCCTGGGGCGCCAGCCTGAAAAACCAGCCGTCGTTGTACGGGTCGCTATTGACCAGCTCAGGCTCCTCCTCAAGGCTCTCATTGATGGCGATGACTTCACCCGTAATCGGGGAGTAAATATCTGAAGCCGCCTTGACCGATTCCACCACCCCCGCCTGGTCGCCCCCCGCAAGGGTGTCGCCAATGTCGGGCACCTCGACGTAGACCACGTCACCCAGGGATTCCTGGGCGTGATCAGTGATACCGATGGTGATGGAGCCATCCTCCTCGACCCGGGCCCATTCATGGCTCTTGGCGTATTTCAACTCCGGTGGACGATTGCTCATGGCGTTTTCTCGCAGATTTCGAACAGGGATTGGGTCAGGACAAAGTCCGACGGCTAGTCCATAAAAATATCGGGACGGCTGATGCCCCGCAAGCGGCAAGGCCAAAAATTCAGGCCAGGGCCTCCCGGGCCAGCCAGTTTTTCAGGGGCTTGGCCCCATCGACCCAGCTCAGGCCCATATTCCGTGCCACCCGAATGGCGGGGTTACGCGACCCAAAACCCCGTTTAAAGCCCTCCATCGCCGACATCATCAACAGGTTGTCGGTTTTGCGGCGCCGCTGATAACGGCGCAGGGCGGCCAGCTGCCCCAGTGGCAAGCCATCGCGCCAGGCGGCACAGACCTCCTCGGAGAGCACCCGGGCATCCTTCAATCCCAGATTAATCCCCTGACCCGCCAGGGGATGGATGCTGTGGGCGGCATCGCCCACCAGCGCACAGCCATCACGAACGTAATCGATGGCATGGCATTGCCGGAGTGGGAATACGGCGCGCTCCGCAACCCCTTGGACGGTTGGGGCTTCGGTGTCGAGGGCGCGGTTCATTGCCAGGACAAAGTCGGCATCGCTACAAGCTTGCAGGGGTTCCCAACAACCGTCATCCAGGGACCAGACAATTGAACACAAATGTGATTCGGAGAGCGGCAAAAGAGCCAGCGGTCCGGTGTCCAGAAAAGCCTGGAAACAGGTCTGCTGATGGGGCTGGGCCAGCTGTACCGTGGTGACGATGGCGTGCTGGTTGTAACTCCAGGCCCGGGTAGGCAGGGCCGCCAGCTCCCGGGTTCGGGATCGGGCGCCATCGGCACCAATGACCAGGGGAGCATGCCATCGCAACCCGTCAGCGGTGTGGACGACTGCGCCCTCACCGGCGGTAAAGTCAGCTGATTCCACACCCGCCCCCCAATGCAGGCGTATGTTGGCACGGCCGCGTACCGCTTCCAGCAGAGCCCGGACCGTCACCCGGTTTTCCACGATATGGCCCAGCAGGGGGACATCGAGGTCCCGGGCGGTGAAGGTTATCTGCCCGGTACCGGCGCCATCCCACACGGACATTCTGGTATACGGGCCCACTCGACCGGCCTCAATGGCGGGCCACACCCCCAGCCCATCCAGCCAGGCTGTGGAGGTTGGGGTCAGGGCACTGACCCTGGGATCCCAGGAGTTCAGTTCCTTATCTTCAGAGAAGGGTGCGGGTTCGGACCCCGCTTCCAGCACCGCGACCTCCATACCTTCGCCTGCCAGGGCCAAGGCCAGGGACAACCCCGCGAGACCTGCACCAACGACAACAACATCGGGGTTTTCGGCAGACCTCATGAGCCCGCCTGGCCGGTGGCGGCAGTAATACCCTGCCCGGTACCGCGCTGGGCAATCCGACGCCGCAGGGGTGGTAACAAATCCAGGGTAGCCAGCGCAGCGTCCCGGGGCAGATCCAGCAGGGGACCCCGGGACCTGAACAGGGTGGCCAGCAGATCGGTGGCTCCTGTGGTAAATCGCTGGTCCTCGGCGGTCAGTTGCTGATAGCGCTGCAGGGCCGCCATCGATCCGCTCGCCCCTGCAGTCACCGGCAACTCCTCCAGGGCCAGGGCCAGCGCCGCCGCATCCCGCAGGGACAGGTTAAAACCCTGGCCAGCTACGGGATGCAGGGTGTGCGCCGCGTTGCCCGCAATGACAACGCCACTGCGTACCTGCTCCCGGGCACAGACACGGGTAAGGTCCCAGGCGCTGCGCTGGCCTACCGCGGTCAACTGCCCCGCCCGCCAGCCGACTTCCCGCTGCAGGGCACTGAGAAATTCAGCGTCATCCAGGCCTTCGAGTTCAGCCGCCTGCTCCGGGTGTGCCGACCAAATCAGGTTGTAACGTTTATAACCCGGGGTGTCCTCGGGTAGCGGCAGCAAGGCAATTGGCCCGTGGGCTGTAAATCGCTCCCAGGCCACCCCCTGCTGCTGACCACCGCGGACGCGGACGTTGGCCGCAATGGCCCGCTGGGCGACGTCACGCCGGTCCGAGGAGATGCCCAACTGACGGGCAAGCAGGGAATCCGCGCCGTCGGCAATAATGACCAGGTCGGCGGCCAACTCACCACCATCCTGAAGCTGTAACACCGGGGCGGCGCCGTCAGTGACGACGCCCTGCACCCCAACCGGCGCCTGAAAAACAACACCGTTATCCTGGGCATGCTGTAACAGCAGGCTGCCCAGAAGGTGGTTTTCTATAACGTAGCCAAGGGCGGTTTCACCGACATCAACCGCCTCCATCAGCGCACTGCCAAACCGGCCCTTACTCGAGACGTGGATAGCGAGAATGTCAGCTGCTGACTGTGCTACCTGCTGCCAGATACCCCATTGGTCAAGCAGTGAACGACTGGCGAGGTTGAGGGCCGTTGCCCGGGAGTCCAGAGGTGGGGGGGCGCCGGTTTTTGGGGTGCGTGCCTCAAGCACGCGGATGTCAGTCCCGGGGCAACCGTTTTTGATGGCCAATGCGAAGGCAAGGCCCACCATACCGCCGCCCACAACAGCAACCTGCATCACCGGGCCTCAGCTGGCCGCCATAAGCTGCTCAATGTCTGCCACAGTCTTGGGCACTCCCGCGGTCAGAATTTCGCAGCCGTCGGCGGTCACCGCAACATCGTCCTCAATGCGCACGCCAATACCCCGCCATTTCTTGGCAACCCGGGTGTTGCCCGGAGCAACATAGATGCCGGGTTCAATGGTCAACACCATACCCGGCTCCAGCTGCCGCCATTTGCCCGCCACCCTGTAATCACCGACGTCATGGACATCCATGCCCAGCCAATGACCGGCCCTGTGCATATAGAAGTCACGGTACGCCCCTGACTTGATCAGGTCCTTTTCCTTACCCTTGAGCAATCCCAGTTCAAGCAAGCCCCGGGTAATGACGCGGACCGTGGCATCGTGGGGCTGGTTCCAGGTGTTACCCGGGCGCACCTTGGCAATGGCCGCCAGCTGTGCTTTCAAGACGATCTCGTAAAGCGCTCGCTGGGCCTCGGAAAACCGACCATTCACCGGGAAGGTGCGGGTGATGTCCGCCGCATACCCCTGATATTCGCAGCCCGCATCTATCAACACCAAGTCACCGGAGCGCAATTTGTCGCGATTCTCCGTGTAGTGAAGGACACAGGCATTGGCACCGGCCCCAACGATGCTGTTGTAGGCCGCCGACCGGGCACCGTGCTCGGCAAACTCGTGCAGGATGGCGCCTTCGAGGTGGTACTCGAAGCGACCCTCCCGGCACTCCCGCATGGCCCGGCAGTGGGCTCCTGCAGAGATGGCTCCGGCACGGCGCATCAGTCGCAGTTCCTGGCTGCTCTTGAACAACCGCTGCTCGTGGAGCAGGAAGGCCAGGTCGGTAAAATCCCCCGGTGGCTTGGCTCCGGTCCTGATCTGGCGTCGAATCTGGTTTACCCAGGCCATGACCCGCCTATCGAAAGCATCGTTGTGGCCCATGGAGTAGTAAATATGCTGCTTACCCTCGAGTAGCCCAGGCAGGATGTCGTCAATGTCATCAATCGGAAATGCATCATCCATACCGTAATCCGCGACGGCACCCTCGGGGCCGGCGCGATAGCCATTCCAGAGTTCCATCTCGGGGTCTCGGTCCCTGCAGAACAGCACCACCTGTCCCGCCCGGCGTCCGGGTATGAGGACCAGTACGCCATCGGGCTCCTCAAAACCCGTCAGGTATAAAAAGTCACTGTCCTGTCGGAAGGTGTATTCGGTGTCCCTACTGCGCGTGCACTCACCTGCCGCTGGGATCAGGGCAATGCTGTTGGGTTCCATCATTGCCATCAGGTTTTTGCGTCGCCGACTGTATTCGCTCTTGCTGATCTTCACGTTTATTCCTTTCGGTTGGTGTCCTAAGCCTGATGACTCAGGGCATCGGTAACAATATTGAGGGCGGCAATCCGCAGGTACTCCACCAGTTCCTCCAGCTCGCGATCACCGTCATCACTCTCTTCCTCAGAGCTGTCAATCTGGGCGATGGCTGCAAAATCCTTCAGCGCTTCCGCCGTGTTGGGATCTACGGGCTCGCCACCCGCGTCCGCTGCGGCAACGGCCTGGGTAAATCCGGTGAGAAAACCCGCCGCCCATTTACCCACTGACATGAGTCGTATCTCAAACAGTTCATCGTCATCGGGCAGCATTGGGGTGAAGGCAAAATCAGTATCCCTTATCGCAGACAGCGTTGCCTTCAACAGCCGCCCCACGAAATCTGCGGACTCTCCGTGCAGCTCCACCGCCAGCGCCTTCTCAAGTAACACCAGCGCGCCGTCCCGGTCACTGTCGGCATGCAGGGTGCGTCCTGCGGCCAGCAAGCCGGCGGTCGCGCCGTGCAACTCGGACGGGTTCAGGGCCAGCCCTGCACCCAGCAGCACGTCAGCAGATTCCTGCCAGTCAGGCATTGTTTCGTAATCACCAAGGGCATCCAGCACCGGGTCGTCTCCTCCACTGCATCGGCAGTTCACTGCACCTGGGCTCCCTGCCCCGGCGACACTTCTCAATCGGTTTTGCGGTGTCAGCGCCAGCATACTGATATGTATCACTTTTCAATGCATTGACCCGCTGTGGTAGCTGCACCTATAGTGCACGGCATCGCCTTCAAGTGTAATGGCCGTGGCTGAGAAACTCATCCAATCTTTGGAAAAGAAAGTTGCTGACCTCATCGAGTTGAGCAACCAGCTGAATAAAGAGAATCGGCAGCTCAAATTGCGCACGGCAGAACTCCAGCGCGAACGCAAGGAACTGTTGGAACGGCAGCGACAGGCAGGTGACTTCATCAACGGTTCCCTGGAGCGATTGCGCAAGATCGAGGGTGGCGCATGAGTCGAACGCCAACGGTCACGGTGGAGATACTCGACAAGGAGTACCAGGTCGCCTGTCCACCTGACCAGGAAGTTGAACTCAAGTCCGCGGCCCTGCATCTCGACAAGCAAATGCGCGACATCCGGGCCGCCGGCAAGGTGATAGGTCTGGAGCGGGTGGCCATCATGGCAGCACTCAATCTCAGCCATGAGGTATTGAGTTTGCAGGGTGGCCGAGCGCCGGTGCGGCTGGATGATCACGAGGATCGTCTCAAGACCCTGACCTCCAAACTTGACGAAGCGCTCTACCAGCTAAGGCAGCTGGAAATCAACTGACGCGATTCCCTTATAATTCCCCTGCAGCCTGGCGTATGCGCCAGACAGTCAGTCCTCGAGCCGATAATGCAACACCCGGGGACCACCGTACGCTGTTGTTGTGCAGGTCCGGTACGACCGGAAAGCCTGATGCAGCGCGGCGGTCACCACCTTGAGCCGCAGGGTTCAAGGGCGACACTGTCAGCGGTACGCTGGGTTGCCTTCAACCGGATATAAGAAATGAGCAGCAGCCGTGCCAAGAGTGATTGGCGCCGAGACATGCGCAGGCGCCGTGGGCAAGCGGGGCCGGTACTGCCCGCTGTCGATGCCCTGACCCAGACTGCGCAGTGGCAACAAGCCCAGGTGATCGCGTCCTACCTACCCATAGGCTCAGAACAGGATCCGGCGCCCCTTGACGCGGCAGCCCGCAGAGCGGGGAAGCGCCTGGTGTATCCCAGGGTGATGGGGGAAGGTCAGATGGTGTTCAAAGTGCTGGAACACGGCGATGCTCTGGCCCCAGATGAAACCGGCATCGCGGCCCCACAGATACAGGCCGAGGCGGTCCCGGCAAACGCGATTGACCTGTTCATTGTGCCCTTGCTGGCCTGTGACGACCTAGGTGTTCGGCTGGGTTACGGCGGCGGCTACTACGATCGCCAGTTGGGATTGAGCGAGGGGTTTCGCTGCGGATTGGGTTACGAACTACAGCGGGTGAAACAGCTGCCGTCAGAACCCCATGACATTCGACTGCAGGCGTTTCTTTGTGAGACGGGGTTGGAATACTTCTAGGGAGGCCCCCGGGCCGGGCGTCACTCTACGATGATCCCCGCTTGCTGGGGCGCCATGCGGGGTCCGTTGTCCCCCATCAGTGATCCCGTGGCAGCACCCAGTGCCACCACCAAGGCCAGAATCCAGAATATGTCGGGCTTCTTCTTACCCATGGAACCGTTCCCCCAACGCCCGGGCCACGCGCAGCCCGGGTTTTAACAATATGTGTCTTTGTGCTTTCCAAATAGTGACACGTGTCACAGTCTAGGCCGCAGATTGGACCACGGAGGGAAGAATGTCAATATTTCACAAAATTAATGTTTGTCCACGGATTTGGGGCGCAGGTAGGTCGTGTAAGCCGGATTCTCGCTCTCCTCCCAGTGGGGGTAACCCACCCGGCCAAGGGCTCGAAGCAGCGCGCCACGCTGGCCGGGCTGTAGTCTGAAGCCAACCAGGATCCTGCCATAGGCTGCACCGTGATTGCGGTAGTGGAACAGGGAAATATCAAAATCATTACCCAGGGCGCTGAGGAAGTTGAGCAGCGCGCCCGGGCGCTCGGGAAACTGCACGCGGAAAACAAGTTCGCTGTCCAACGAAGCGGGACCCTGTCCGCCGACCATGTGCCTGACATGGAGCTTGGCCGTCTCGTTGTCGGTTAAATTCTGGACGCTGTACCCTTTGCGCTGCAATTTGTCCGTCAGCTTGCCAAGATCATCACTCTGGGGCGTCACCGAGAGGCCCACAAAAACCTGCGCCGCCTCCTGATCTGAGTATCGGTAGTTGAACTCGGTGATGTTGCGCTTGCCAAGCTCATTGCAAAAGCGCCTGAAAGCTCCGGGGCGCTCGGGTATGGCTACTGAAATAACCGCCTCCCGTCGCTCACCGATTTCGGTGCGCTCGGAGATATAACGCAATCGGTCAAAGTTGGTATTGGCGCCACTGACTGTCGCCGCCATGGTGGCGTCGGCAATGCTGAAACACTCGACGTATTTTTTCATTCCCGCCACCGCAAGGGCACCGGCGGGCTCCGCGATAGCACGGGTATCCTCGAAGATATCCTTGACGCCCGCACAAATCTCATCCGTGCTGACCGTAATAACGTCATCGACGTGGGCCCTGATCAACCGCAGGGTTTCCTTGCCGGCCTGGGCAACGGCACAGCCATCGGCGAACAAGCCCACCTGTTTGAGTTTGACACGTCGACCCTTGTCCAGTGCCGCTCGCACGCAGGCAGCATCCTCGGGCTCAACACCGATAATCTTGGTCTCCGGCCAGACATAGCGCAGATAAGTGGCGATACCCGCGATCAGGCCGCCGCCACCAACGCAGACAAAAACATAGTCCAATGGCGCCGGCGCCTGCCGGGACAGCTCCACCCCCACCGTGCCCTGTCCGGCGATAACGTCCGGGTCATCAAAAGGGTGCAGGTAGGTCAGGCCCTTGGACTCGACAAGTTCCCGGGCCAGGGCTGCAGCCGCGTCGTAGGTGTCGCCGTGGAGAATCACCCGGGCGCCGAGATTACGCACCGCATCAACCTTAATGGCCGGTGTGGTCACGGGCATGACTATTGTGGCTCGCACATCAAGCTTTTGACTGGCCAGGGCCACGCCCTGGGCGTGGTTACCCGCCGACGCTGCCACTACGCCCCGGGCGCGGGCGCCGGCATCCAGATTGACCATCTTGTTGTAGGCACCCCGAAGCTTGAACGAAAACACCGGCTGCAGGTCCTCTCGCTTCAGGAAAACCTGATTGCCCAGGCGCCGTGTCATGATCGGGGCCTCAGTCAGGGGCGTCTCCTGGGCCACGTCGTAAACCCGAGCATTGAGAATCCGTTTGATGTAGGCGTCGGACATACCGGCCGTTCCGAAAAAGTTCGGGGCATGATACGTGCAAACCAGCAATTTCGTCAGGGGCGAGGCCGCTTTCATTTGCCCGTGGCCGCCGCATCATCGACAATAGCGCGTCTTCCCGTACCCAATCAGCCGGAGCCGCCATGACGTCACGCCTGGAATTCGCCAATGCCATCAGAGCATTGAGTATGGACGCTGTTCAGGCCGCCAATAGCGGTCACCCGGGCGCCCCCATGGGCATGGCGGATATCGCCGAAGTGCTCTGGAACGACTACCTGAAACACAACCCGGCCAACCCGGACTGGCCCGACCGGGACCGGTTCGTACTGTCCAATGGTCACGGCTCGATGCTGCTGTACAGCCTGCTGCACCTCTCTGGCTACGATCTCACCATCGAAGACCTGAAAAACTTCCGGCAACTGCACGCCAAAACCGCCGGCCACCCCGAGTACGGCTATGCACCGGGCGTGGAAACTACCACGGGGCCACTGGGGCAAGGCCTGGCAAACGCGGTGGGTATGGCCCTGGCCGAGAAAACCCTGGCCGCCCAGTTCAACACCGAAAGCCACCAGCTGGTGGACCACAGAACCTGGGTCTTCCTTGGCGACGGTTGCCTGATGGAGGGGATTTCCCATGAAGCCTGCTCCCTGGCCGGCACTCTGGGTCTGGGCAAGCTGATCGCGTTTTACGATGACAATGGCATCTCCATCGATGGCGAAGTCGAAGGCTGGTTTACCGACGACACCGTGCAACGCTTCGAGAGTTACGGATGGCAGGTGATTGCCAACGTCGACGGTCACGATCCTGCCAGTGTCGCCGCCGCCATTGACGCGGCTCTGGGCAACACAGACCAGCCCTCCCTGCTGTGCTGCAAAACAATCATCGGCAAGGGCTCACCCAACAAGCAGGGCACCGAGTCCTGCCACGGCGCCGCCCTGGGCGCCGAAGAAGTAGCCGCGACCCGTGAAGCGTTGGCGTGGCAGCATGGACCTTTTGAAATTCCGGAGCAGGTCTACGCAGGCTGGGATGCCAAAACCAGGGGCGCCGCCGCCGAGCAGGCCTGGCGGGAGCGCCTGGCAGCGTTTGCAGAGTCTGCGCCGCAGCAGGCCGAGGAACTGGCCCGACGCTGGCGCGGTGCCCTGCCCGAGGGTTTTGAAACGGCGATTAACGACTACATAGCACTGTGTGCGGAAACCGGCTCGGATATGGCCTCTCGTAAGGCATCCCAGCAGACCCTGAATGCCCTGGGCCCACTGTTGCCGGAAATGCTGGGGGGCTCGGCCGATCTTGCTGGTTCCAACCTGACCCTGTGGCAGGGATCACAGGGCATCACCGCCGAGCAGGCTGCGGGCAATTACGTGTACTACGGTGTTCGGGAATTTGGCATGTCGGCGATCATGAACGGCATCGCTTTGCACGGAGGCTTTATCCCCTATGGTGCCACCTTCCTGATCTTCATGGAGTATGCCCGCAATGCCGTGCGCATGGCCGCACTGATGGGCCAGCGGGTGGTATTCGTCTACACCCATGACTCTGTTGGCCTGGGCGAGGACGGCCCAACCCATCAGCCGGTGGAGCAACTGACCGCCCTGCGCAGCACTCCCAATCTTGAAACCTGGCGTCCCTGTGACACCGTCGAATCGGCCGTTGCATGGAAGATGGCAGTCATGCGGGAACAGGGTCCCTCGGCGCTGGTGTTCTCACGCCAGACACTGCCCCACCAGTACCGGGCAGATGAGGACCTGCGGGATATAGAGCGCGGCGCTTACATTCTGGTGCAGGAGACCGGGGAACTCGACGGCATTGTCATTGCTACCGGTTCGGAAGTCGCTCTGGCAGTGGCCGCAGCGGCACAACTGGCCGAGCGGGGTCGGGGAATTCGGGTGGTATCCATGCCCTGCGCCGAACGCTTCATGGCCCAGGATGTGGCCTACAGGGAGGCCGTTCTGCCCAGCCAGATACTCGCCCGGGTCGCGGTTGAGGCCGGCCACGTGGACTACTGGTACAAGTTTGTGGGGCTGGACGGTCGCATTGTCGGTATGCAGAGCTTTGGTGAATCCGCCCCGGGGGGAGAGTTAATGACCCATTTCGGTTTCACCGTGGAGAATGTGGTAGCCGCGCTGGAAGATGTATTTCTTGACTGAAGTGGCCTCGCCGCCAATCCATCGAGTATGACGCAGCGCATTGCCATCAATGGCTTTGGCCGAATTGGCCGCACCGTGCTGCGCGCCTGGTGCCAGCAACAGCCGCCCGGGGCGCTGGACATCGTTGCCATCAACGAGATTGCAGACCCCGATACGGTAGCCCATCTGGCCCGCTATGACTCCACCCATGGCCGCTTCCCGGGCACCATTACCCACACCACCGATACCCTCAACGTCGATGACCGGGCCATTGCGCTGCTGGGTGAAACCGATATCAGCGCACTGCCCTGGAACGCTCTCGCCATCGACGTCGTGCTCGAGTGCACCGGCACCTTCAGTGACCGCGCCACCGCAGAGCAACACCTGTCCGCCGGCGCCGGTCGCGTCCTGTTTTCACAGCCCGCCGAATCCGATGTCGACGCAACCATTGTCTGGGGCGTCAACGAAAATTCCCTGGACGCCAACGACAGCATCATCTCGGCGGGCTCCTGTACCACCAATGCCCTGTGCCCGGTGCTAAAGGTGATCGACGACAGCTTTGGTATCGAGGCCGGGACCATCACCACAGTGCACTCGGCCATGAATGACCAGCCGGTCCTGGACGCCTACCACCACACCGACCTGCGCAAGACGCGGGCTGCGTTTCAGTCGATCATTCCGGTGGATACCGGCCTCGCCGTGGGCGTGCGCCGGATCCTGCCCCACCTGGCGGGGCGGTTGACAGCACATGCCCTGCGGGTACCGACACTGAACGTGTCGGCACTGGATATCACCCTTCAGATCCGCAGCCAATGCGACGTCAGGGCCGTCAATACCACACTAGCGGCGGCAGCCCAGGGGCAGCTTGCCGGCATTCTGGGCATAACATACGAGCCCCTGGCATCCTGTGATTTCAACGGTGAAAGCTGCTCGGGAGTGGTGGACGCCAGCCAGACCCAGGTGGCGGGCGGGCAGTTGGTCAAGGTACTGGTCTGGTTTGATAACGAATGGGCGTACGCAAACCGGCTGCTGGACATTGCCCGACAGCTGGATGCACTGGGCGAGAGCTAACAATCGGAGGCCGCCATGAAACTGATGTCTGAGCTCAACCTTGAGGGTCGTCGGGTGCTGATGCGTGAGGACCTCAATGTGCCGATCAGGGATGGCCGGGTGACCAGCGATGCCCGACTGGTGGCCGCCCTGCCCAGTATTCGGCAGGCAATGGCTGCCGGCGCAGCAGTGATGCTGATGTCACACCTGGGCCGGCCAGAGGAGGGATCGGTAGAGGAGCAGTACTCGCTCGCTGCGGTTGCCCTGCGACTGTCCGAACTGCTCGACACCCCGGTGCCCCTGATCAGGGATTGGCAAAACCCGGACTGCGAACCCGGGCAGGTGGTATTGCTGGAGAATGTTCGTTTCAACTCTGGGGAGAAGAGTAACGACCCCGGGCTGGCACGGCAGTATGCCGCCCTGTGCGACGTTTTTGTGATGGACGCTTTTGGCACCGCCCACCGCGCCCAGGCTTCTACCCACGGCGTCGCCCAGTACGCGCCGGAGGCCTGTGCCGGACCCCTGCTGGCCGCGGAACTGTCGGCGCTGGAACTCGCCCTGGCCAACCCCAGTCGACCCATGGTCGCAATCGTCGGGGGCTCCAAGGTGTCCACCAAGCTGGCGGTGCTGGAGCAACTTGCAGTGACCTGTGACAGCCTGATCGTCGGTGGTGGTATCGCCAACACCTTCCTGGCGGCGGCAGGCTATCCGGTAGGTCAGTCGCTCCATGAGCCGGACCTGATCGAAACCGCCCGGGCACTGATGGACCAGACCCGAATCCCGCTGCCGATTGATGTCGTGGTGGCCAGGGAGTTCAGCGCCGAGGCGCCTGCTACCGTAAAACTGGCCAGGGACGTCAGTGACGATGACATGATTCTGGATGTGGGCCCGGAGGCGGCGGCGGCCATGGCGGAACAGCTACAGCAGGCGGGCACCATCCTGTGGAATGGGCCGGTTGGCGTATTCGAGTTTGACGCCTTCGCCAACGGCACAGCGACTCTGGCGTCCGGCGTCGCCCAATCTCCCGCGTTTTCCCTGGCCGGTGGAGGGGATACACTGGCGGCTATTGAACAGTTCGGTATTGCGCAACAGGTATCCTACATCTCGACCGGCGGCGGTGCTTTTCTGGAGTACGTAGAGGGCAAGACGCTACCTGCTGTCGCTATCCTGGAAGAGCGCGCCCGGCATTGAATCGAAACGGCGGGGAACCGTACCACCGCCGCAACAGGAGACAACACCATGGCACTGATTAGCCTGAGACAGCTTTTGGACCACGCTGCCGAGCATCAATACGGTGTTCCAGCTTTTAACGTCAATAATCTGGAACAGACCCGAGCCATCATGGAGGCCGCCGATGCCACCGACTCTCCGGTCATCATGCAGGCCAGTGCCGGCGCGCGGAAGTATGCAGGCGCCCCGTTTCTGCGCGCCATGATGGAAGCCGCCATGCAGGAGTTCCCCCACATACCGGTCTGCGTACATCAAGACCACGGGACCTCCGCCGCCGTCTGCCAACGCTCCATACAGTTGGGGTTCAGTTCGGTGATGATGGATGGCTCCCTGGGTGAGGATGGCAAAACCCCCATGGATTACGAGTACAACGCCCGGGTGACCCGATCGGTAGTGGAAATGGCACACGCCTGCGGGGTCTCGGTGGAGGGCGAGATTGGCTGCCTGGGCTCCCTTGAAACCGGCGAGGCCGGCGAAGAGGACGGCATCGGTGCCGAAGGCAAGCTGACCCATGACCAGATGCTCACGGACCCGGAAGAAGCGGCCCAGTTTGTCGCCGACACCGGTGTCGACGCCCTGGCCATCGCCTGCGGCACCAGTCATGGCGCCTATAAATTTACCCGCCCCCCTACCGGCGACATCCTCGCCATCGATCGTATCAAGGACATCCACGCCCGTATTCCCAACACCCATCTGGTCATGCATGGCTCCTCGGCAGTACCCCAGGACTGGCTGGCCATTATCAACGAGTACGGCGGGGAAATACCCGAGACCTATGGCGTGCCGGTGGAACAGGTGACAGAAGGTATCAAGCACGGCGTCAGGAAGGTCAACATCGATACCGACCTGCGACTGGCGGCAACCGGCTCGATTCGGCGGTTTCTCGCCCAGAACCCGTCGGAGTTCGATCCGCGCAAATACCTCAAGGAGAGTCTTGTCGCCATGCGCGATATCTGTATCGCGCGCTATGAATCCTTTGGCACCGCCGGCAACGCGTCAAAACTGCGCCCGCTGTCCCTCGCGGCTGTGCAAGAGGCGTATATCAGCGGCGCCCTGTAGCGGCGGTCTACAAGGCTCGCCCCAGGCGGCAACGCGGGTGCGCAGCAAGCTTCACCCAGGCCCATCAAGGGCTGCGCCCAGAACAGACCGCAGCGGCTCTTCAAAGTGGCGCCAGCGCCCCAGTCGCGCCGCGGACAACGGCTCGCGAATTTGCCAGACGCTGGCGGTACGGACCGGATTGTTCAGCCGGTGAAAATCCAGGCAGGCGGGATTCCAGGTCTCTCCCAGCCAGCCCAGCAATCCCCGCATGGTCTGCTCCGGGCGCGTCACCAAATCTTCGTAGCGCAGCAACCGAACGCGGTCCGAACTCGCGGCTTGCCACTGGCCGGCGAGCTCATCACAAAGCTGCAGATGTCGGTGGGTTGCCACCACCGACGTGGCATAGCCATGCTGGGGATGTAATCGAGTGCCAAAGACCGACACCAGCGTATCCCGCCAGTCTCGTTGGGTAATTACAAAACGGGCATGGGGAAGCACCCGGCCGATGGTGGCGAGATGAAAAAGATTGTCCGGGCGTTTATCGGTAGCGAGGGTATTGGCCGGCAAGTGCCTGGCGGCCAGCATGGCATCAAAGGCGCTGCGCAACTTGCCCTGGTCCTTGTCACTGGGCACGTGCCCCGGGATCACCATGCCGCCACCCAAACGGGCGATTACCCGGGGCCAAAATTCCGACTCCCCCAGCGGGCTGAACCGGGGGTGGGCAGCAAGAATCTGCTCCAGCAATGTTGAACCGGTGCGAAACATACCCACAATAAAAACAGGACCGTCTGATCCGGCAAGCGGCGGTAAACCCGAGGCTGGCCCCTGTAGCACCCGCTCCCGAATCGCCTCGGCCGGCCAGGGGGGCTGATCCTTGGCATCAGCGTTATTCGCGGCGAGCATGGCCGACCAGGCCTGCTGCCAATCCCCCAGTGCCTCCCGGTGTTTGCCCAGCGCGAACAGAGCGTCGATGTCACCCCCTTGGGCAAACTGCTCCACGGCGGCAACGACGGCCGCGTCGGCACTCGCACCGGGGCTCGCCTCCAGTTGGCGTGCCCGGGGTAAACCCTCATCCGGTCGAAGCTCCGCTGCCCGGGCAAAGCCATCGAGGGCCGCCTGGCGATCGCCAACCTGCTCGGCCAGATGAGCAGCCTGGAAAACCGCCGGATAATACTGGTGGTTGACCTGCAGCCCCTGTGCAACCCAGTGGCGGGCGGTGGCCACATCCCCCAGTTGATCGGAGTAAATCACCGACAGATTGAACATCGCTTCCTCTGGCTGAGAAATGCCCATTGCCAGGGCCGATTCGTAAGCGGCGATAGCTTCCTCAAATAACCCGACCCGGCTGGCGGTCCAGCCAACATTGAAAACGGCCGTGGCGTTGCCGGGCGTCGCTGCCCGTCGTCGCTGGGCTTCCCGATACTCGGCAATGGCATCCGGCCTAGCCACGTTGCACCGCCGTCACTGCCCAGGCCAGGGGCTGATCTTCTGCACCCAAGGGGGATAGCCGCACTGACAAGCGAGGTTTGCTGGCCTCGACCCGAGCCACCAGCCTGTGGACGGCCTCCGCCGACAACGCGGCCTGATGCATGGCGTCAATGCGGGCTTTAAATGCACTCAATTCGTCGACCAGCAGTGCGCAGTTGCCAGCGAGGTATCGCTGTCCGCGCCGGGGCCAGTTTTCCATGATCTCGGCAAAGAAGGTCAGCGCCCAATCCAGGGTGGCGGTCACATCACCCTGAGTCGCGGTTTTAAAGGCGGTATCGGTTGCCCTGGAGCGGGCGATGGCGGTGTTCCGATCAGCCGCGGCAGCCAGACTGCGGGCTGTGGCCAACAGGCCGCCGTCATCCAGTAGTGGGCTGATGCTGTCTCGCTCACGCTGGGCGGCCTGCAGCAGCGGGCTGCCCGCCTTGTGCATGACCAGGCCCAGGGCACCATCATCTGCCAATACCCGCAATACCTCACCGAGAGCCCGCTCATGGTCCGCGTACTCCAGGCCAAACTGGGACACCACCGCACCAAAAGCACCCGATTCGAAGGGTAGGGACTCCAGACTGATCCCGGCCTGTATTGAGGCACCGCTGACCTCGGGTAACTCACTGGCGTAGTCGACCCCCGTGACCTCAAAGCCTGTCTTGTACTCAACCAACTGGCGGGTCAACGCACCGCCACCGCAGGCGGCATCCAGCACCCGGGTCCCAGCACTGAGTCCCTGCAGATAGCTCTGCCAGAACTGCCTGATCTCGGGCGCACCGCCCTCGGCAAAACAGGATTCACCGGCGCCACTCTGCCAGTAGCGGCTCCAGGCGGATTGGGTAACGGCCAACTGGGTTCTCCCGGGCAAAAAAAAGCGGGCCAGAGGCCCGCTTCAGATTCAAGCAGCAACTGCTGCCCCATGCAATGTTCCCTTAGAAGCGGAACGTGGCCTGGGCAAACAGGTACTGACCGAGGGTGTCGTAGAAACCCGCGATGGTGTTGGCGTTGGAAGACAGGGAACCACCTACCAGCGGCGGCTCTTCATCCAGCACGTTGTTAACACCGATCAGGATTTCAGAATCACCCAGGAAGCGGAAAGTGGCGTTGATGTCGAGGTAGTTCTCGCCATCTTCACTCTCAGCCTGGGCGATGGTGTCGATACCATCACTCTTGCCATTGGTCAGGCCACCGTCATAGTCAACACCGCCAAAGTGACGCCAGCGCAGGCTGGCTGCCCAGAAGCTGTTGCTGTCATAGGAAGCGGTGATGGTGTGACGCCACTCGGGTGAGGGGTAGCAGCGGCTGCTCTGCAGGCCGACACAGTCATAGGTGTCAGCAGCAGGAATCTCCACCTCTTTGGTCAGCATGTAAGTACCTACCATGCGGACGTCGAAGGTGCCGCCCAGGGCATCCATAGCCCAGCTACCGGCTACGTCGATACCTTCCCAGGTGTTGACACCGCCGTTCAGGCCGGCGTTGACAACGAAACCGGTCTCACCCTGCCACAGTGAACCGTTACCAGCACGGGTAATGGCATCACAGAACAGACCATTCTCAGCACATTGACGCACGATGTTCTCCGCGCCGATACCGGTAATGGTGTTTTCAATCTCGATGCTCCAGTAGTCAACCGAAACCGACAGGCTATCCCAGGGCGTCAAAACAACACCCACGGTGATGGTGTCCGCTTCCTCGGCGTCGAGGTCGGGGTTACCACCCGTGATCTGGTTGTACTGGTCCGCCGGGCTCAGTGCGATGTTGCCGTACTGGGCCGCCGTTACACCGGTGTTGGCACACTGGGCCGCGGTGTACTCGGGGGATTCGCCGTTGGCGATGATACCGCCACAGGGGTCAACACCCGCCCACAGACCCAGGTTCTGGACCGTAAACAGTTCAGCGACGTTCGGCGCACGCACAGCGCGGTTGTAACCTGCCCGCAGACGGAGCAGATCAATCGGCTGCCAGTCGACACCAAATCGGTAGGTATCCTGACCGCCCACGGTGCTGTAATCCGAGTAGCGATAGGCGAGGTCAAGAACCAGGCTATCGAGTACCGGGATGTTCGCCTCACCAAAGAATTCAGCAACGTTGTAGCTACCGATCAGTGACGGGGTAGGTCCGCCCTGGCCAAGGAGCTGGCCCTCTTCGAAGACGGTGTCAGCGATACGCTCGTAGTCCTCGCCACGCCATTCGTAACCGACCACCACCTTGATGGGGTCAGACGTGGTGGGCAGGGAGAACAACTCACCGGTGACGTAACCGTTGATGACCTCGGTGGAGGTGCTGCCGTTCAGGATACCGACACCCGTCAGCTGAGCAGCCTGCTCAGGCGTAACACCCTGGTAGGTAAACACGTCATAAACGGGGCCTACCGCAGTGTCCGGGTCGATTTGCTGGGCAATCTTGGGCGCGAAAAAGTCGTTGATGTAGGTCGACGTAGAACGCGTGTTGGCGTACAGGTAGCTGACGTCATAGGACCAGCTATCGTTGATGTCGCCCTTCATACCGGTAACCAGACGGAACGCGTCGTGGGTGGTGTTGTCCGAACGGGGACCCCCTTCCACGTTACGCTTACCGACGTAGACACCGAATTCACCGGTGTTGTCGGGATACAGCTCAGTCAGAGCCGCCTGGAACGGCGCCGGGAAGTCATCCAGGTCCAGGATGTAGGCTTCAACGAAGAAGGTACCTGATTCCGCGATCTGGGCCCGAGACTCGTTGCTGGCGAACATGAACTCCATGTACGGAGTGAAGTGATCGTTCAGCTTGTAGTCAGCAAAGGCGCCCACGGACCACTGCTCGATGGGACGCAGGAAGTGGTTAACCGGCGCGTAGTTGTACCGGTTGGTGCCATCCCAGGGCTCCAGGCCACCGTCGGGGGTGATGTTGCCAAAGAATTCCTGGTTGTAGTCGTAGTTACGACCCTCGGTTCCCGCAGGACCTTGACCGCCCACTACAGTAGGCGCCAGGAAGTAGTTGGGGATGATGGCGTTCGCGGAACCACCCACAGATGTGGCTGAGCCCGTCAAAGCACCCGCTGAGTAGTCTCGAGCTTCCTGCCGAAGTTCCTTCTGCTCACGCCAAGTACCGTAAAGAGTGGCGTTACCGCGACCGTCGGCAAAGTCGCTACCCATGATGAAATCGATCTGGTAGTTCTCGCCATCCGGGCCTTCAGTGCCTGAGGGGTAATCAAAGTTACGTGCATCCAACAGCGGCTGGATGTAGCCGTTGTCATTGTCGTGGCGATAGCCGGACCATCCTGCGCGAATCTCGATACCGTCAACGCGGCGGGTAATGAAGTTCACAACACCGGCCACAGCGTCAGCACCATAGGTAGCCGATGCACCACCGGTCAACACGTCAACACGCTCCAGGGCAATGGTAGGAATCTGGCCCACGTCAGGTGCCTGGATCTGTGCGCCACCAGCCTGCATACGACGGCCGTTGATCAAAACCAGTGTTCGGTTGGTGCCCAAACCTCGAAGGTCAACAGAAGCCGTACCTGAGGATCCATTGGAGATGTTGGCGTTCTGGCTGGTCTCAATTGAAGGCAGGCTGTTCAGGACCTGTTCAATGTTTACGAAACCCAAATTCTTGATGTTCTCAGCCGTTACCACGGTTACGGGGCTGGTCGCACCAAAGCCGTCCTCGGTAGCAATACGGGTACCGGTGACGATGACTTCTTCTACCTCATCGATATCATCGATGTCCTCGTCCTGTCCGAATGCCAGACCGCTGGTCAGCGTGGTTGCCATGGCCGCGGAGACGGCAAGGCTAAGCTGTCGCTTGTGCAGTGACTTCATTGGAAACCTCATTTATGTGTTGGTTAAGAGCGCTCCATCCGGCTCAAAAATCCGGAGTGAAGGCAGAGAGTAATCAATTGTGACCACCGAGTGAGAGCCATTATCTTTGGATTTGTGAATTATTTACGTTCGGTAGCGGGAACTTCGGCTTTGCAAGGCCTCGGAACGTGAATTTTCCGCCTGAAACGGGAGCCCCCAGCAGCCGCTAATCTATGCGGCGGACCCCCACCGAGCGACCGGTTGACACCACGGTCATGGTCCAGAGCCCGAGGAAGCTGCGCTTGAAGCGGACTTCATTGCCGCCACGGGTGTGTCGGTAACGGCTGCTGCCGGTGCGCTGCCGCCACACCTGGCCATTGTCCAGGGCAAATACCGTCTTGCCGCTCCAACCGGAGAAACCGCCCGTTATGGTGGCTTCGAAGGGTTCATTGACGGCCTCTTCCTCAGCCTCTTCGGCCGCCTGTACCGCTGCCAGCTCCTCAGCTACCCGGCGTTCCACCTCTGCTTCAATGGCGTTTTCCCGAGCAGCCAGGTCCGCTTCAGAAGCCTGCTCGGCAGCCATGACCGCGGCACCGGGCTGAACCGTGGCGGGGTCAGCCACTGCCGGTTCAGCTCCAAAACGATCGCGCAACCAGGCGTCCAGGTATTGTTGCTGGGCTGGGGACAAATCATCGATACCTGCGGCAGCCCGCTCTTCCTCGGTCATTTCGGCGGCGAGACCCTCGAAGCCGCTGCCACCGGGCTGGGCTTGGACCAGGGCGGGCAGCAGGCACAACACCAGGCTGGCGAGCAGTTTCGGCATGGGGGAACCTCCCAGGTAATGGCCGATGTCGGCAGGGACCTCGCGCGGAGGGTCCGGGTACAAAGAGGACAATATACACCGCCGAGGGCAGCGACCCCACCCTGCCGCCCGGGTCCACTTGCCAATTTAGCCGGCTTATATAGAAAGCAGGTTGCACTAAATCGGTCGTGGCTGAACGTTGAACTCTTAACCCTGGGCCGTTGGCGGCGGTCGCCTTTCTGCCGTGCAATAAAGAGCGCCCTCGCTAGCGGGCTGCTAGGCGCTGGTACCGGCCTGGGGCATGATGGGCGCCAGTCAGCAACAGACTCCCCCAGCCGATGATCACGCCGCCACCCGCCATGCAGCAAGCGCTTCAGGAATTACTGGGGCCATCGGGATACCTAACCGACCCGTCATCCTTGCAGGAATACGGACGGGACTGGACTCGATTTACCCCGCCTGCACCCTCTGCCGTGGCGCTGCCAGGTTCAATCGAGGATGTTCAGGCTATTGTGCGCCTGGCAAGACAGCACCGGGTGCCCCTGGTGCCCTCGGGGGGGCGCACCGGGCTGAGTGGCGGGGCGGTGGCCGGGCAGGGAGAAGTGGTGCTGTCCCTGGCCCGTATGAACAGGATACTGGGGCTGGATACCGTGGGACGCAGCCTAAGCTGCGAGGCGGGGGCAATCACCGGCAATGTGCAGGCCGCAGCCCGGGCCGAGGGCCTAATCTACCCGGTCGACTTTGCCTCCAGCGGTTCCAGCCAGATCGGTGGCAACATCGCCACCAATGCCGGCGGCATCCAGGTCATCCGCTACGGCATGACCCGCAACTGGGTCACCGGTTTGAAGGTGGTCACGGGTACCGGTGAACTGCTGGAACTCAACAAGGGGCTGATCAAAAACAACACCGGCCTGGATTTCCGCCACCTGATGATCGGGTCCGAGGGCGTGCTGGGCATCATTGTCGAAGCGACCCTCGCCCTGGCCACGCCACCACGAGACCCCAGGGTGATGGTGCTCGGGGCGCCTTCAATGACGGCCATTATGGCCATTTTGGAACAGTGCCAGGGAGCGCTGTCACTGCTTGCCTTCGAGTTCCTGTCGGATTTGGCGCTGGAGAAAGTTATCAATGCCCACGGGCTACAACCGCCGCTACAGGCCCGTGCCCCCTTTTACGCACTGGTGGAGTTTGAGGACCCGGCCCAGGGGGACGATGCACCCATATTGACCCTGGTAGAGAACTGCATGGCGTCAGGCTGGGTGGCAGATGCGGTGCTGAGCCACAGCGAAGCCCAACGACGCAGCCTGTGGCGGCTGCGGGAGGACATTTCAGAAACGATAGCGAAGTGGACTCCCTACAAAAATGACATCGCCACCACCGTGGCCAACGTCCCCATCCTGCTGGAACGGGTGGAGGCACTGATCGCGGACCGCTACAACGATCTGGAGGTGGTCTGGTACGGCCACATCGGGGACGGCAACCTGCACCTGAATATTCTGAAACCGGAATCCTCGTCCGTTGACGCCTTCCAGCAGCGTTGCGCGACGGTCAGTCGTGAGCTGTTCGGCATACTCTCCGATCTGGGGGGATCAGTCTCCGCGGAGCATGGCGTAGGGCTGTTGAAAAAGGAATTTCTGACCTTCAGTCGCAGCAAAACGGAAATCGGGTTGATGCGAGAGATCAAAAAGCTGCTCGATCCCGACGGTATTCTCAACCCCGGCAAACTGATCGAGCTTTGAGTCGCTTGCCATGGCGACTGGCCCTGGCCCTTCAGCCCGGGGCCAGCACCTGCACACCCTCGGGGGTGCCCAGCAGCACCAGATCCGCTGGCCGGCAGGCAAACAGACCGTTGCAAACCACACCCGTGATCTGATTGATGCGATCCTCAAGTTCTGCAGGGCGGTCAATAACCAGTCCATGTACATCGAGGATGACGTTGCCATTGTCCGTCACCACCCCCTCACGCCAAACGGGCTCGCCCCCCAGTTTAGAGAGCTCCCGCGTCACCAGGCTCCGGGCCATGGGTATGACTTCCACCGGCAGTGGAAACGCGCCCAGGGTAGCGACCCGTTTCGAGACGTCCGCAATACAAATGAAAACATCGGAAGCGGCGGCCACTATTTTTTCCCGGGTCAGTGCGGCGCCGCCACCCTTGATCAGCTGCAGTTCGCTATTGGTTTCGTCGGCCCCATCTATATAAGCGTCCAGTCCCGTCACGGTATTCAGATCCACGACGGGCAAGCCCAGCTCCGCAAGCATGGCCTCCGAACGTTCAGAACTGGATACGGTAACTTCGATACGTCCCTGCAATGCGGGCAGCAGACGAATAAAGCACTCCGCTGTGCTACCCGTGCCAATACCCAGGGCCAGCCGATCACCGGGCAACGCTTTGACGCGCTCCAATGCGGCAGCGGCGACGGCTTCTTTTAGGGTCTGCTGGTCCACTGTACGAGTCCTCGCGGGGCCTTTGCGCCATGAGGGTACATAGTGACACAGCCACCGTAAAAATATGCATCAAAATATTTTGATGCATGCCCCCTAGGGTGTTATGTTGCTCCCCATGAAGCCCAAATCCAATATTTCGGCGCTAGCCAATCCTGACGCGCCGGTGGCGTTGCCGACCCTGTTCAAAGCCCTGGGGGATGATTTGCGGGTGCAGATTCTCTCGGTCTTGAAAGAGGGCTCACTGAGCGTTACCGAGCTCTGCGACGTGTTCCAGATCGGGCAGAGCGCCCTCAGCCATCACCTCAAAGTGATGACCGCAGCCAATCTGCTGACGCGCCGCCGCGAGGGCACGGTTATTTTTTATCGCCGGCAGCTACCCGAGGGCAAATGTGCTGCCGTCATCAGCGAGGCACTGCGCCACATAGACCTGGAGCCCCTTGCCGAGAAGCTCAGCGCCGGACTCACCCGGGTTCAGGCGAATCGAGAGCAGAACTCCCGGGCCTTTTTCCAACACAACAGCCAGCGATTTCGGGAACATCAGGAGCTGATCGCATCCTGGGATGATTACAGTCAGGCGACCCTGCACCTGATCGACCGGCACGGGCACAGACCCCTGGCTTCCCTGTTGGAGGTTGGCCCCGGCGACGGCGCCCTGCTGGACGCCCTCGCTACCCGGGCCGATTCAGTGACCGCCCTGGACAACTCGGCTGCCATGCTGAACAAAGCCAGGGACCGTGCCGGGCACCTCAGCAACGTCGACTTTCGCCTGGGTGAGGCGGGGGCACTGCACACCGAAGGCGCCACCTTCGACGCTGTGATAGTCAACATGGTACTGCACCATACGCCGCACCCGGGGCAAACCCTGGCGGAGATAGCCGCGCTGACCAAGCCGGGCGGAGTCCTGGTCATCAGCGAGTTGTGCAGCCACGACCAGGACTGGGCCCGGGCCGCCTGCGGTGACCTGTGGCTGGGCTTTGAGCCCGCAGAATTGACGGATTGGGCAGCCCGGGCCGGACTGAGCGGGCAGGCCGAGTTATTTATTGCCCAGCGCAACGGCTTCCAGATCCAGGTACGACTTTTTCAGAAAAACAAAACCAGCAATATCAAGGAATTTCAGCTATGAGTGAATACTCACTTTTTACCTCTGAGTCTGTTTCCGAGGGGCACCCGGACAAAATGGCAGATCAGATATCCGATGCAATCCTCGACGCGATCCTCGAGGACGACTCACAAGCCCGGGTGGCCGTGGAAACACTGGTCAAGACCGGCATGGTGGTAGTGGCCGGGGAAGTGACCACCAGCACCTACGTGGACCTTGAGGCTGTGGTCAGGGAGGTAGTCAACGACATCGGTTACAACAGCTCCGAGGTGGGCTTCGACGGCAGTTCCTGCGCTGTTCTCAACGCCATTGGTAAACAATCCCACGACATCGCCATGGGCGTGGACGAGGGGGAAGAAAAAGAACAGGGCGCGGGGGACCAGGGCCTGATGTTCGGCTATGCCAGCAACGAGACCGATGTCCTGATGCCGGCACCCATTTACTATTCCCATCGGCTGGTGGAGAAACAGGCTGAGCTCAGAAAATCCGGGGCACTACCCTGGCTGCGGCCGGACGCCAAGAGCCAGGTCACGCTGGCTTACGATGAAACCGGCAAGCCCTGCCGGGTCGACGCCGTCGTACTGTCCACCCAGCACGATCCGGGAATTTCTCAGGCGGATATCCACGCCGAGGTCATGGAACACATTATCCGACCGGTGCTGCCCGAAGCGTGGCTGCACGAGGAAACCCGATATCACATTAACCCCACGGGGCAGTTCATCATCGGTGGCCCGGTGGGGGACGCGGGCCTGACCGGGCGCAAAATTATCGTCGATACCTACGGTGGTATGGCGCGACACGGCGGCGGTGCGTTTTCCGGCAAGGATCCATCCAAGGTGGATCGCTCGGCCGCCTACGCCGCACGATATGTGGCCAAGAACATCGTCGCCGCCGGGCTCGCCGACCGCTGCGAGATACAGGTCTCCTACGCCATCGGTGTCGCCGAGCCCACTTCCATCTCGGTTAACACCTTTGGCACCAGCACCGTGGGTGACGACGCGATCGCGCGGCTGGTGCGCGACCACTTCGACCTGCGCCCCAAGGGCATCATCGAAATGCTTGACCTGAAACGTCCCATCTACCGTAAGACCGCGAGTTATGGCCATTTTGGCCGGGACGATGCCGATTTCCCCTGGGAGCGCACTGACCGGGCTGAAGCCCTGCGCGCCTCCGCCTGAAACAAACTGTAAAGGACCACGCTATGAACACTGCTGTAGAACTGGGTAACTTCACTGACTACAAGGTAGCCGATATCAATCTCGCGGCATGGGGCCGCCGGGAGCTGGATATTGCCGAGAGCGAGATGCCAGCACTTATGGCCCTGCGCGAGCAATATCGGGATGAGCAGCCCCTGGCCGGCGCCAAAATTCTGGGCTGCATCCACATGACCATCCAGACCGGGGTGCTGATCGATACGCTGGTTGCCCTGGGTGCCGAGGTACGCTGGTCGTCGTGCAACATCTTCTCCACCCAGGACCACGCCGCCGCCGCGGTAGCTGCGTCCGGTGTCCCGGTATTTGCCTGGAAAGGGGAAACCGAGGAGGAATATGAATGGTGCATAGAGCAAACCATTCTCAAGGATGGCAAGCCCTGGGATGCCAACATGATCCTCGATGACGGCGGTGACCTGACCGGCATGCTGCACGAAAAATACCCCGAGATGCTGGCGCATATCCACGGCATTACCGAGGAAACCACCACGGGGGTGCATCGTCTGTACGAGATGATCGCCAACGGCGAACTGAAAGTCCCTGCAATTAACGTCAACGATTCGGTTACCAAGTCCAAGAACGACAACAAGTACGGCTGCCGGCACAGCCTCAATGACGCCATCAAACGCGGCCTCGACCACCTGCTGGCCGGCAAACGCGCCCTGGTGATTGGCTACGGCGACGTCGGTAAAGGTTCAGCCTTGTCCCTGCGCCAGGAGGGCATGATCGTGCGGGTCACAGAGGTCGATCCCATCTGTGCCATGCAGGCCTGTATGGACGGTTTTGAGGTGGTATCCACATTCAAGGATGGCATCAATGACGGCAGCGAAGACTGCATCAATACCGAGCTTTTGGCCGCTACAGATCTGTTGGTGACCTCGACCGGCAACTTCAACGTCTGTAATGCCGCCATGCTCAAGGCGCTCAAGTGCGGTGCCGTGGTCTGCAATATCGGCCACTTCGACAACGAAATTGACACCGCTTACATGCGGGAGCACTGGCAGTGGGAAGAGGTGAAGCCCCAGGTGCACAAGATTTACCGCGACCAGGCCAGCAATGACCACCTGTTGCTGCTTTCGGAAGGGCGTCTGGTAAACCTCGGTAACGCCACGGGCCACCCCTCGCGCATCATGGACGGCTCCTTTGCCAACCAGGTACTCGCCCAGATTCACCTCTACGCCAAGCGCTTCGCCGACCTGCCCGCAGAGGAAAAAGCAGCCAATATCACCGTTGAGGTGCTGCCAAAGCATCTGGACGAACAGGTAGCGGCGCTGATGGTGCAGGGTTTTGGGGGCGTGATAACCCGGCTCACCGAAGACCAGGCCCAGTACATTGGTGTCTCAGTTGACGGGCCGTTCAAAACCGACAGCTATAAGTATTGAGGAGTTTCCCGTGGCCATGGAAGGCAACTGCAGTCTCGAGTTTTTTCCCCCAAAAACCAGTGCGGGTCTGGACAAACTGTTGTCCAGCACCCTGCCCGCGCTCTGGGCACTGAACCCGGACTACTGTTCGGTGACCTACGGCGCCGGTGGCGCCACCCGAAGCACCACGGTGGCGACGGTCACCGCACTGCAGGAGCTGGGCTACGATGTTGCACCTCACCTGAGTTTCGGGGCGGATGACCGGACCACCATTGAGGCGCTGATCAGGCGATATCAGGATCAGGGGGTTGACCGACTGGTCGCCCTGCGCGGGGATTTACCCTCGGATGTGGACTCTGCCCATGAATTGATTCACGCCAGCGAGCTGGTGTCTCTGGTCAGAGCTACAACCGGGGACCACTTTGATATTGCGGTCGCCGCCTACCCTGAAATTCACCCGGAGGCCGAAGGGTACGACCGGGACATCCATTTCCTTAAGGAAAAACTGGATGCCGGGGCCAACAGTGCGGTGACCCAGTACTTCTACAACGTGGAAGCCTATTTTTATTTTCTGGACCGCTGCGCTGCCGCGGGAATTACCCAGCCCATCCACCCGGGCATCATGCCCATCACCAACTTTGCCAACCTGCAACGCTTCTCGGCGGCCTGCGGGGCAGAAATCCCACGCTGGATTGCCCAGCGGATTGCCGACTTCGGTGACGATTCAGAGAGCGTCTACAAGTTCGGTATTGAGGTGGTATCCCAGCTCTGCGCGACGCTTGTTGAAAGCGGGGCCCCTGCGATCCACTTTTACACCATGAATCAGGCCGAACCGATCTGTACCATTGCGCAAAACGTCGGTCTTGGCAGAAATGGTGGCGGAAATGCGGGAAATTCGGCTGTACACCAATCAGTCGCTTGAAGAAGGCGCCTCGGTCGCCCTGGAACCGGCTCCGGCACACCACCTGGCCCGGGTCCTGCGCGCCCGGCCCGGTGACCGGGTCATCCTTTTCAACGGCAGTGGCCTGGACTGGCAATGCGAAATCAGTCATCTCGACAAGCGCGGGGCATCACTGGCGGTTGGCCCTGCTAGTAACCCAGAAAACGAGTCGCCCCTGACAGTCCATCTCGGTCTCTGCCTGAGCAAGGGAGATCGCTTTGACTGGGCCATACAGAAAAGCACCGAACTGGGTGTTGCCTCCATCACGCCCCTGTTCAGCGAGCGGGTGGAGGTCAAGTTGCCACCCGAACGCATCGACAAACGCAGGCAGCACTGGCAGCAGATCGTGATCAGCGCCTGCGAACAAAGTGGTCGGGCTGTGGTGCCCGTGGTTGCGGAACCCACCCAGCTCTTGACCTGGGCCCAACAGCAGTCAGCGGACCTCAGGCTGGTGCTGCACCACCGACAGCCGGGAGCACTACCCGAGCGACCGCCGCGCTCGGTGGCACTACTGGTTGGGCCCGAAGGTGGCCTAGCCCCAGCCGACCTGGAGCGGGCTGCCACAGCGGGGTTCCAGAATCTTCGTCTTGGACCCAGGGTGCTGCGAACGGAAACTGCGCCGGCTGCAGCACTGGCAGTGCTGGGTTCGCGCTGGGGCGATATTGCTTAATCCTGAGGCCGGGTGCTGCACCAGTCTCCATAGGCCCACTCCAACCACCAGGCCGCCGCATTCAGGTAATGGGAAGTGCGCATGGAATGGACTGTTTCAAAGGCGTGCTGGGCCCCGGCGAGTTCCGCGTAAACCAGTGGCTGGGCACTGACCGCACTAAGCTCAGCTATAAAACGACGGGCCTCTTCCACCCAAACCAGGGTGTCATGGGTTCCCTGTAAATAAAACATCGGCGGCACAGCGTCGCTTATCCAGCACACGGGGGATGCAAGATCATAGATCTCGGGATCCTGCTCCGGCGTGGTCTTCATCAATTGTTCCAGGACGTAGTTGTCGATGCGCGTGCCGTGGCGGATGCCGGCCCGGTCGCAGAAGTCGTAGACGCCATAGAGCGGCATGGCTGCCTGCACCCGGGTGTCCGCCGTCTCAAAACCCGGCTGCCACGGGGCATAGTTGCCCGACAACGCTGTCAATGCCGCCAGATGCCCACCGGCGGAACCGCCGGTTACGGCGATGAAGTCGGGATTACCGCCCCACTGCTCGATGTTGTCGCGGATCCACGCAATGGCTTTCTTGACGTCAACGATGGGGTCGGGGAAGGTGGCCCGGGGGGCAAGACGATAATTAATGGCAACCACGACCCAGCCAAGGCGCGCCATATGATGCATCAGGGGCAGAGCCTGCTCCCCTTTGTGCCCAAGAAACCATGCACCGCCATGGATTTGCAGCAGCACTGGCCGGCCGCTGCCACCGGTGCTACCCGTATACACATCCAACAAGTTGCGCTTACCGGCATCGCCGTAAGCGATATCCCGATCCCGGTTAACGCCGTAGCGCCTGAAACTGACCGGTCGCAACCAATCCCGGGCAAAAATTTGCCAACTCAGGTGCCGGCGGCGGTCACCGGCTATCGCAAGGGGGTAGTCAGTGCCCAGTCCGACCTGCAGGGCCCGCTCCAGTTGATGACCGGTTTCAAGCTGGCGCTTCAGGAGTATCAGCTTGCCAAGGGTTGAAAGCAGCAGCAGACAGAGACCGGCCTGGACCGGGCCGTCACCAGGATCGAGCAGCGCCAGGCCCAGGGCGAGCAAAAGCAGGTGCGACAACAGGCCCCACAAAGCCAATTCGTTGGTGGCTGCGGAAATCAGGAACCAGATCGGTACGGCCCAGCCCAGGGCACGGCCGGGCACCAGCGCGGTCAGCGTGGAACCCGCCAGTAAGATAGTGAGCACCAGATAAAGTACGCCCATTGTCACTTATTCCGATTTGGTTGCATGGTTGGACAGCGCCCCGTACCGTAGTGTTTTCCTGGTGACCGGAACTCTGCCATGAGTCGTGATATCGGCGTGGTCATGGACCCCATCCACGCCTGTAATTACAAGAAGGATACCTCCCTGGCGCTGCTATGGGCAGCCCGGGACAGGGGTTGGCGACTTTGGTACATGGAGCAACACAACCTCTACCTGGACGGGGACGCAGCCCGGGGCAAAATGCGGCCGCTGGAGGTTCGGGAAGACCCCGATGATTTCCACTCCCTGGGGGACGTGGAAGACAAGGACCTGGCGGACCTGGACGCCATTTTGATGCGCAAGGATCCACCCTTCGACATGGAGTTTGTCTACACCACGCACTTGCTGGAAAACGCCGAGCGCCGAGGGACAGTGATTGTTAACCGTTGTTCCAGCCTGCGCGACTGCAACGAGAAGCTGTACGCCACCCAATTCCCCCAGTGCTGTCCCACGCTATTGGTCAGTCGTGATCCAAATGAACTTCGGGCCTTCCACCAGCATCATGGCGATGTCATCTTCAAACCCCTGGACGGCATGGGGGGCAGCTCCATTTTCAGGGTGCAGCCGGAGGACCCCAACCTCAGCGTCATCCTGGAAACTCTGACCGGTAACGGGCAACAGACCATCATGGCCCAGGTTTATCTGCCGGAGATCAGCGCCGGCGACAAACGTATCCTCATGATCAATGGTGAGGCGGTCCCTTACGCATTGGCACGGGTGCCCCTAGCCGGTGAAAGCCGGGGCAATCTCGCCGCGGGGGGTTCAGGGCGCGTGCAACCGCTGAGTGACCGGGACCGCTGGATCGCCGAGCAGGTTGGCCCCGACCTGCGCCGGCGTGGCCTGTTGTTCGTGGGGCTGGATGTGATCGGTGACTTTCTCACTGAAATCAATGTAACCAGTCCTACCTGTCTGCGGGAAATTGAAGCGGCAACATCCCCGGGGATTGCCAGCCAGCTGATGGATTGCATTGCGGCGGAGTGGTCCAAACTTGGTCGCTAAGCGGCTGGTGGCCGTCTCTGAACCGCTCAGGGAGCCGATAGCCCCCGCTTTTGTCGCGGCCGCTGCCATTCATGTCATGGTGGTGCTGGGCCTGGGCTTTGGTGTGGCCTGGCCAAAATTCCAGACACAAAGCGTCGCCGTCACGGTACTTCTGACCCCGGCCAATCAGGCGCCGGATGACGCCCGCCATATCGCAGCGCAGGACCAGGCGGGCATCGCTGAAGTGGCGCAGCCTGAGCAGATGGCAGCCCAGTTCCAGATGCAAACCACGATGACCATCTCCCGGGAACTGGATGGCGCCGATGGAGAACTGGCGCCGGATGAAATTACCCCCGAGGCGGTGGAGCGCCAGCTCAAGGACCTGAAGGAGGCGCTGTCGTCACTCTCTGATCAGTCGACAGTGGAAAACACACGCATCGGCGCGGTCGCGGCGCGCCGATCTTTGGACGCAGAGTATCTGTCCCGCTGGCGGGCCCGGGTTGAGCAGATAGGTAATGTCCTGTACCGCGGTCAACCGCTCAATGCCGAAGGCGATGTCCGCTTGATGGTGACTGTGGCCGCCAACGGCAACCTACAGCGCATACGGGTGCTGGAGTCGTCGGGCGATGCCCGGCTGGACAGGGCCGCCCAGGATACCGTTGTGCTGGCCGCACCCTTCCCACCTTTCAGCGAGGCCCTGGCCAAGAGAACACCCCGCCTGGATATCGTCCGTACCTGGCAATTCCGCAGCGAAAAGATGGAGTCAAACTGAAGTGCGTAGCAGGACTGCTGGCCAGCGACGCCCGCCATTATGATTGAGTCACTCAAAAATCATTTCCTTATGGCGATGCCGACACTGAGTGAAGGATTTTTTGCCGGGTCCCTGACCTATATTTGCGAGCACAATGAGGCCGGCGCCATGGGTATTGTGGTCAACCAACCGCTGGATGTGGGCCTGGACGAGATTCTCGAACATCTGGACATACCCCACAGACCAGAGACCACAGAGCAGGTTATTTTGGCGGGTGGGCCCGTTCGGGTCGACCACGGGTTCGTGCTCCACAACGGCGATGGCGAATGGGATTCCACATTGCAGGTGGCTTCAGGCATTTCACTGACAACGTCACGGGATGTGCTCGCCGCTATCGGCAGGGATTCGGGGCCACCCCAACACCTGATTGCCCTGGGTTACGCCGGCTGGGCCGCCGGGCAGCTGGAGGATGAATTAGCCCGGAACAGCTGGCTCACGGTGCCCGCCAGTCCCGATATTCTCTTTGCCGTACCCTGTGAGGAACGGCTGCAAGCTGCCGGTCACTGCCTGGGCATCGATATCCGCCTGTTGTCCAGCGCTGCAGGGCATGCCTGAATATGGCGGTCGGCCGCATACTGGCCTTTGACTGGGGGCTGAAACGCATCGGTGTTGCCGTCGGTAATGGTTTGCTGGGCACCTCCGAACCCCTTTGTATCCTGCCAGCCCGTGACGGCGTGCCCAACTGGCAGGAGGTGGCCCAACTGCTGGCCCAGTGGCAACCGGAGCAGCTGTTGGTGGGGGATCCCGTCAACATGGACGGCACCGCGGGTGAAATAACCCGTCGTGCCCAGCGTTTCGGTCGTCAGCTGGAGGGACGGTTCAATTTGCCAGTAGCTTTGGTTGACGAGCGCCTGTCTTCAAGAGAGGCGAGGCTGCGGCGGGGTGAAGAGGGTCAACAGCGTCCCGTTGACGCGGAAGCGGCCCAGATTATTCTCCAGACCTGGCTGTCGGAGTGGGAGTCAGATTAACGTGCCGTCTCCCGGTCCACCTCATAGTCAACCTCGTCCATCAGCGCATCGCCACCCCGCTCATGGAGTTTGATGTTGAGACGCACATCGTTGGCGGAATCCGCGTGGCGAACTGCCGTTTCCTCTGAGATTCTGCCCTCGAGGTAGGCCTTGAACAGCGACTGGTCAAAGGTCTGCATACCCTGCTCATTGGACCGGGCCATCAAATCCTTGATCAGGTGCACCTCACCCTTCCGGATATGATCCTGCACCAGGGCAGACCCCAATAGCACTTCGACCACAGGGGTCCGGCTGCCGCCTTCCTTGGTTGGCAGGAGTTGCTGGGCCACCATGGCACGGATATTGAGTGACAGATCCATCCAGACCTGGTTTTGCTGCTCTGCCGGGAAAAAGCTCTGGATACGATCCAGGGCCTGGTTGGCGTTGTTGGCGTGTAGGGTGCAGAGGCAGAGGTGGCCGGTTTCAGCAAAGGCGAGGGCCGCCTCCATGGTGCGCGCGGTGCGGACCTCGCCGATCATGATGACGTCCGGCGCCTGTCGCAGGGTATTCGCCAACGCGACCTCATAGGATTCAGTATCCAACCCCACCTCGCGCTGGGTCACCAGGCAGCCCTTGTGCTGATGCACATACTCGATAGGGTCTTCCACCGTAATAATATGGCCGTGGCTGTTGGTGTTGCGGTAATCCAGCATGGCGGCCAGGGACGTCGATTTACCGGTGCCCGTACCACCGACAAAAATGATGAGGCCCCGTTTGATCATCGCCAGTTGCTCAATAATCGGCGGCAACCCCAGTTCCCCAAGGCTGGGTATCTCGGCGCTGATGCGGCGCAACACCAGACCCGGCAAGCCGCGCTGGACAAAGGCACTGGCCCTGAACCGCCCATGCTCCGGATGGTTAATGGCGTAATTGGCCTCGTGATGTTGTTCGAACTGCTCATGCTGCTCGGGCGTCATGGTCTGCCTGATCAATTCCCGAACCTCGGCTTCGGTGAGGTTACGCGTATTGACCTGCACCAGTTGCCCATCAACCTTGATGGTGACCGGGGCCTCCACGGTCACGAAGCCATCCGACGCCAGTTGTTCAACCATTACCTTCAGTAAATCATCCATGATGCGCCACCCTTTCCAAATTCAGGTCCATCTGTTCAGTTGATTGCATCGGGAGACCGGGCTTTCTCACGGGCCGCCTCCAGCGTTACCAGTTTTTTGTCAACAAGGCCCTGCAGGCACTGGTCCATGGTCTGCATACCAACGGCCTGTCCCGTCTGGATCGCAGAATACATTTGCGCCACCTTGTCCTCACGAATCAGGTTACGAATGGCCGGGGTGCCCCGCATAATTTCGTGGGCGGCTATACGGCCCCCGGTCTGCCGCTTTAGCAGGGTTTGGGAGATCACGCCCTGAAGCGATTCGGACAACATGGAACGCACCATGTCTTTCTCCGCCGCGGGGAAAACATCGATCACGCGGTCTATGGTTTTGGCTGCCGAGGTCGTGTGTAGGGTGCCAAATACCAGGTGCCCGGTTTCAGCAGCGGTCAGCGCCAGACGAATGGTTTCCAGGTCCCGCATCTCCCCCACAAGGATGATGTCGGGGTCTTCCCGAAGCGCCGAACGCAAGGCCTCGGAGAAGCCCAGGGTGTCCCTGTGCACCTCACGCTGGTTGACCAGGCAGCGTTTTGACTCGTGCACGAACTCGATGGGATCTTCAATGGTCAGGATATGGTCGTACCGGTTGTCATTGATAAAATCGACCATCGCCGCCAGGGTTGTGGATTTGCCGGAACCCGTGGGCCCGGTCACCAATACCAGGCCCCTTGGCAGCAGGGAGATATCCCTGAACACCTCTCCCATGCCCAGATCCTCCATGGTCCAAACCTTGGAAGGGATGGTTCGGAAGACACCGCCGGCACCGCGATTCTGGTTGAAGGCGTTGACACGGAAACGGGCCACACCCGGTACTTCAAAGGAGAAGTCGGTTTCCAGGAACTCCTCGAAATCCTTGCGCTGGCGATCATTCATGATGTCATACATCAGGTCGTGCACCTGGGCATGCTCCAGGGGCGCGACGTTGATCCTGCGGACATCACCGTCAACCCTGATCATAGGGGGGAGCCCTGCAGACAGGTGCAGGTCGGAGGCCCCCTGTTTTGCGCTGAACGCCAGTAGTTCGGTGATATCCATTATCTCTCTCCCAGGGGATACGCTGCCTGCCAGGATCTATAGGGCTATCATGGCAGTATGGGAACAATAAATGTAGCGGCCAATTTACACCATGTCAGGGGTCGGATTGCAGCAGCTGAGCGCGGCGCAAACCGGCCGCCGGGGTCGGTGCAGCTGTTGGCCGTCAGCAAAACAAAGCCCGCCACACTTATCCGTGACGCCTGGGCGGGCGGACAGCGCGCTTTTGGCGAGAACTACGCCCAGGAGGCAGAGCTGAAGGCACGTGAGCTTGCCGACCTCGGCATTGAATGGCACTTCATCGGCCCCATTCAGTCGAATAAGACCCGCTCCCTCGCCAACGCAATGGACTGGGTCCACAGCGTGGATCGCTACAAGATTGCCCGCAGATTGAGCGAGCAGCGGGACCCGTCCCTACCGCCCCTGAACATCTGCCTGCAGGTCAAACTGTCCGACGAGGCCAGCAAGTCCGGCGCCACACCGCAACAGCTGGAAGCCCTCGCGGGGCAACTGGCAGCGCTGCCCAACCTCTGTCTGCGCGGCCTGATGACGATACCGGCAGCGTCGACAGACCAGGTCAAACAGCGCGAGGTGTTCGCCAGGCTGCGGGCACTTTTCGACGGACTGAAAAAGGGACATCCGACCCTGGATACCTTGTCCATGGGCATGTCCGGGGATCTCGAGGCCGCGGTCGCCGAGGGCGCCACCCTGGTGCGTGTGGGAACCGATATTTTTGGCCCTCGATAGCGGGACACCGGCGGTCCCAAGGGCACTGACGCCACGGTATAATCTCTCGTTTTCAATAGGAACAGGGGCGGTCCCTTGGACATTAACCATCTACCCGGGCGCATCGGCTTCATCGGAGCGGGCAACATGGCGCAGGCCATCATTGGGGGCCTGTTGGATGCCGGCTACTCACCCGGGCAATTGTGCGCCGCCGACCCCAGTGATGCCGCCCAGGCCAAGCTCAGGACCATGGGCGTGGAAACCGTGACGGCAACGCCCGGCGCGGCATTCGACAGCGCCGAGCTGATCATACTCGCCGTCAAACCCCAATTCATGGCCAGCGCCACCTCCCAGCTGCGTGAGCGCCTGGCAGCGACAACTGTGGTGATGTCTGTGGCCGCGGGCATCAACACCCAGTCACTGAAATCGCTGCTGGGAAATCCTGATTTGCCGGTGGTTCGCTGTATGCCGAATACACCCGCCCTGATAGGGGTCGGTGCCTGCGGCCTCTTTGCCAGTGCGGAGGTCTCGGATACCCAGCGCATGGGGGTGGAAACCGTAATGCGCGTTGTAGGCACAGCCCAATGGCTGGAGGACGAGGCACTGATTGATGTGGTGACCGCCGTATCCGGCAGCGGACCGGCTTATTTCTTTGCCTTCATGGAAGCCATGATCAGCTCTGGAGAGCGGCTGGGCCTGGATAGGGAAACCGCCAGCCGGCTGACCCTGCAGACCGCCCTGGGAGCAGCTACCCTGGCCCATCAAAGTGACAGTTCAATTGAAACACTGCGGATCAATGTAACCAGCCCTGGGGGCACTACCGAGCGTGCCCTGGCCAGTTTTGAAGCGTCGGGGCTTACGGCCCTGGTTGATCAGGGTATGCAGGCCTGTCTCGACCGCGCCCGGGCAATGGCAGAGGAGTTTGGCTAACCATGGCTGCACTGAATGAAATCGCCGCTTTTCTGGTGGAGACAGCGGCTTCCCTCTACCTGATTCTGGTAGTGGTCCGGGGCATGTTACAGGCGGCCAGGGCCGACTTTTATAACCCTATTTCCCAGTTCGTGGCACGACTGACCAACCCGCCGCTGCAAGCCCTGCATCGGATTATCCCAATCCGAAGCCGCGTGGATCCCGCAGTGCTGGTATTGGCCCTGGCAGTGCAGGCGATCGCCATCGTTACGACCCTGTTATTGGCAGGGTTTGCTCTTCCAGGGCCGGTTACGATTCTGGTCTGGAGCCTGATCGGTGTAGCTGGCCTGGTGGTCAACACCTACCTGGTGGCGCTCATCGTCATGATCGTGGTGAGTTGGGTAGCCCCCGGAACCCGCCACCCCGCCGTGTTACTGACCTACCAAATCACTGAGCCGGTCATGGCCCCGGTTCGCTCTATGCTGCCAGCCGCTGGGGGCTTGGATTTTTCCCCCATACTGGTGTTCATTGCCATTAACGTCATCCAGATAGCACTGCGTCACATGGCTGCTGCTGCGGGACTACCGTTGCAACTGGTAATAGGAATCTGACCCTTGGGCACCCCGGGTGACATTGGCATCGTGACGCCAGTGCAGCTGCGCTTTGACGATGTTCTGACCCTGACGTCGGGAAAAACCCTGAGCGGCTTTGAACTGACCATGGAAAGCTATGGGGTGCTGAACGAGGACCGCAGTAATGCGGTGCTGGTCTGCCATGCGCTCAGCGGCAATCACCACGCCGCCGGCCGGCACAGCCCTGCTGATCGTAAAGCCGGATGGTGGGACCTGCATATTGGTCCAGGTAAGGCGATTGATACCGACCGTTTCCACGTCGTTTGCATCAACAATATTGGTGGTTGTGACGGCAGTTCCGGACCCAATACCAGCAACCCTGAGACCGGAGAGGTCTGGGGACCGGAATTTCCCCAGGTCGCAGTGGAAGACTGGGTGCACACCCAGGTACTGCTCGCAGATCGACTGGGCATTGATATCTGGGCGGCGGTTGTTGGCGGCAGCCTCGGGGGTATGCAGGCTCTGTACTGGGCAACACAGTATCCGGACAGGGTGCGCAACTGTGTTGCCATGGCCGCGGCACCCTGGCTCACGGCCCAGAACATAGCGTTCAACGAAATTGCCCGACAGGCCATCCTCGCCGACCCCGACTGGCTGTCGGGGCAGTACCAGCGGCAGTCAGCGACACCTACCCGAGGCTTGTCCCTGGCGCGCATGGTTGGCCACCTGACCTACATGTCAGCAGACGGCATGAGTGACCGGTTCGGTCGAGACGTCAGGGACAGACCTCTGGATGCAGCGGATGACCAGGAAACTGTTTTTCAGGTGGAGAGTTATTTGCGCTATCAGGGTCAGCAATTTTCCACCCGCTTTGATGCCAACACCTATCTGTTGATGACCCGCGCTTTGGACAGATTCGATATCACCGCTGGCTTCGGCGGCTCACTCAAGGCCGCCATGGCGGCGACGCGGTCGAGAATGCTGATCGTGTCTTTTTCCAGCGACTGGCGCTTTTCTCCCGCACGTTCCAGGGAACTGGTAGACGCGCTGCTGGCTGCGGATCGGCCCGTCACCTACGCAGAAATCCAAACGGACGCGGGCCACGATGCCTTTCTCCTGGATGAGCCTGGCTACACCGATCTGTTTCAGGCCTGGATGGCAAGGGTAGCCATCTGATGCGCTACGACCTGACACAAGTGGAGGCGTGGATAACCGAGGGTAGCCGGGTATTGGATCTGGGCTGTGGCGATGGCTCTTTCCTGGACAGGCTGCAGCGTACACGCAGGGTACGGGGACTGGGCTTGGAGCTCGACCCCCAGAACCTCATTGCAGCCACCCGCCTGGGCGTCGATATCGTGCAGCAGGACATGGACCAGGGCCTGAGCAACTTTCCCGACAACAGCTTTGACATTGTAGTGTTGGCCCATGCGCTGCAGGTACTGAATCGACCAGATCAGGTGCTGCGGGATATGGTGCGCATAGGAAATGAGGCGGTAGTGACCTTCCCGAACTTCGGCCACTGGCGCTGTCGCCTGCATCTGGGGCTGCAGGGACGGATGCCGGTGTCAGAGGTTTTACCCTACCGTTGGTTCGACACCCCCAACATCCACTTCTGCACGGTCCGGGATTTTGAGGCGCTGTGCCACGAGCTCAACATTGAAATTATCGATCGAGACATGGTGTCTGGAACTGCGACCCAGCTTTTTAAACAATGGTTTCCCAATCTCTTTGCTTCAACCGCCATCTACAGGATTAGGGCGTGCGCTGCTTCCTGATTGCACTTTTGGCCTGGGGTCTGGCGGCAGCTGAGGCGGCTGCTCAGCAGTCTGAGCGCTTCGATCAGTACGAACTTCATCACAGCGTCGTCTACACCACTTTTTTGACGCCGGAGATAGCCGCGGAATACGGCATCGCCCGGGGTGATTTCAAGGCCATACTGACCCTGTCTGTCAGGGATGTTTCCCAGGGCGAGACCGCGGGTCGCCCCATGGTGATTGCCGGTGAAACCTGGGATCTGATCCAGGGCAGTACATTGGAGCTCAAGGAAATCCGGGAAGGCGACGCCACCTACTACATAGCTGAATTTGAGTTCATTGATCGCGAATGGCGTTTTTTTGAGTTCGATTTTCAACCGGAGGGCAGCGAACGGTCTTATCACTACAAATTCAAAACCCAGCTCTGGAAACAGGAAGACCGGTAAGCCGATGGCAGATGACCTTTCCCTGACAGTGCTGGCCAGTGGCAATGTTGGCAAGCTGAAGGAGCTGCAGCTGGCACTTTCTGGCACCGGCCTTGAATTGCACCCCCAGAGCAAGTACCGGGTGCCTGAGGCCGAAGAGGACGGTTTGTCCTTTGTTGAGAACGCATTGAAAAAAGCACGGAACGCAGCGGCGCACACGGGACTCCCGGCACTGGCCGATGACTCTGGGCTGGTAGTGCCAGCCCTTGGCGGTGCACCGGGTATCCACTCCGCGCGCTACGCCGAAGGTGGCGACTCGGCCAATAACGAGAAACTGTTGCAGGCGATGCGGCACTGCCACGGTGAGGAGCGCCGCGCCTGGTTCGTCTGTGTGCTGGTCTTGGTTCGCGCCGCTACCGATCCCTGCCCCCTTATTGCCGAGGGCTACTGGCATGGGCGTATAGCTGAGACACCCAGCGGCGATGGCGGATTTGGCTACGACCCCCTGTTTGCCATTGACGGAACCAGCAGGACAGCCGCGACCCTGTCCGCAGCGGAAAAGCAGCGGCTGAGTCACCGGGGTCAGGCAGTTGATGAACTCAGGCAGCGGCTTGGATATTGATGCCATACCCCTGGCGCTGTACGTGCACTTTCCCTGGTGCGAACGCAAATGTCCATACTGCGACTTCAATTCCCACGAGCAATTCAAGCCCGCCGAGCAGTCCGACTACATTGATGCGCTGCTGAATGACCTGAAGCAACAGCTGGGGTCGCTGTACCAGCGTCCCCTGCACTCCATTTTCCTGGGGGGTGGCACGCCCAGTTTGTTCAGTGGCGACAGTATCGAGCGCCTGCTGGACGCAATCGACAAGCGCTGGGGCATTGGCCGGGACGTCGAAGTCACCATGGAAGCCAACCCCGGCAGTGCCGAAGCCGACCGTTTTCGCAGCTATCGCAACGCGGGGGTGAATCGTCTCAGCCTGGGTATTCAATCATTTGCCAACCGGCACCTTAAAGCCCTGGGTAGAATTCATGACCGGGACCAGGCCATCCGGGCTATTGAGGCCGCCCGGTTAAATTTTGATCGCATCAATCTGGATATCATGCACGGCCTGAGCGGGCAGACCACCGCAGACGCTCTGGACGATCTCGCCATGGCCGTAGACCGGGCCGAGGGTCATATTTCCTGGTATCAACTGACCATTGAGCGAAACACCGCCTTCTGGTCAAAGCCGCCCAGCTTGCCGGGAGACGACAGCCTGGCTGACATACAGGACGCAGGTGAAGCTTACCTGAGACAATCCGGATTCGATCAATACGAGGTCTCGGCCTGGGCCCGCCCGGGACAACAGTCCAGACACAATCTCAACTATTGGACCTTTGGCGACTACCTTGGCATCGGTGCCGGCGCCCACGGCAAAATTACCCGCCCTGGTGGCGAGGTGATCCGAACGCAGCGCAGCCGCCTGCCCAAAGATTACATGGCAGCGATCGCCGACAATAAACCACCTCTACAGCAGGTCATTCCCGGGGATCAACTGCCGGTGGAATTCATGCTCAATGCCCTGAGGTTGCGCGCAGGTGTCAACGAGCAGCTGTACCGTGCACGGACCGGACTGGACGCTACCGGAATCGCGGGCATCCGGTCTGAGCTGGTGTCTGAAGGACTGTTGTCCGATGCGCCTGACCGACTGGCGGTAACACCCCTGGGCTTCAGGTTCCTTAACGACGTCGTCGCCCGGTTTATGAGTCCGTAGGTCAGCTGCTACTGCGCCTGAACAGCAAATCCCACACGCCGTGCCCCAGCCGTTCACCACGGCGCTCAAATTTTGTCTCGGGACGCCAGTCAGGGCGAGGTACAAAACCACCGTCCTCTGCCACGTTGCACAGCGTGGATTCCGAGCCCATGACATCCAGCATGTGTTCCGCATAGGGGGCCCAGTCGGTGGCGAGATGGAACAGTCCCCCTGGGGCCAACAGGGTCGCCGCTTGCCTGACGAACTCGGGCTGGATTAAGCGGCGCTTGTGGTGGCGTTTTTTGTGCCAGGGGTCGGGAAAGAAAATTTGCAGACAGTCGACACTGGCGGGCGGTATACAGCTGGCGAGCACAGTGACCGCGTCCTCGGCATAAACCCGAATATTGTGAATATCCCGGTCCAGAGCCTGACCCAATAATCGGCCGACCCCGGGCCTGTGAACCTCGATGCCAAGGAATCGGTCCATTGGATCGGCCGCCGCCATCGCCAGCAGGGAATCACCCATGCCAAAGCCGATCTCGACAACCCTGCGTCCCCTGACAGACCAGCTGCCATCCCAGTCCAGCAGGCCGTCAGAGCAGCGGACGCCAAAGCTCTCAAACCCCTGATCCCAGCCACGTTGCTGGCCGGGGGTCATTCGGCCCGCCCGGAGTACAAAACTGCGGATTGGTGACTTCGTATCGCCCATGCTTGGGTCTAGGCGCCCGTATCCTTGTCGAGCCTGATAAGGCCGGTTCGCACCAGTAATATCCAGGCCAATATCAGCGCAGTGCCGCCGAATGGGGTAATCAAGCCAAGGCCACCCACACCGGTCAGCACCAATGCGAACAGCGAACCGGAAAACAGCAGGATTCCCATCAGGAACAGGTAACAGGCGCTTATCAGCCAGGGGCGTGCCCGGTTGGACCTGAAAGCGGGCTCCCAGGCCGATAGGCTCAGAAGCACCACGGCGTGCAGCAATCCGTAATCCGCCGCCGTCTCCCAGGCATTCATGAGATCTGGAGCTAACCTATCCCTCAGGGCATGGGCACCGAAGGCGCCGGCCAGTACGCCCAGTGCTCCCAGGGATGCAGCGACCGGTCGCAGCCAGCGGGGCGGCGCATCAGCCATAATCTGGAGTTCAGGCAGCGAGGGCAGTTTTGAGCTTTTTCATGGCGTTGGCCTCCAGTTGGCGAATCCGCTCCGCCGAAACGCCGTATTCATCCGCCAGCTCATGTAACGTGGCTTTACTCTCTGCCAGCCAGCGCTGGGCCACAATATTCCGGCTACGCTCGTCGAGTTCCGCCAGCGCCGCTTGCAGCCGGCCTTCACTGTCTTTGGCGCTATCCTCCAGCTCCACACGCTGGGCCGGGTCGGCCGAGGCGTCGTCCAGGTAAGCCTGGGGTGCTTGCCATCCATCCTCGTCGTCGGCATCAACGGGCAGATCAAAGGCCACATCCCGGCTCGACAGACGCCCTTCCATACGCTGCACTTCGGCTTCGTCAACGCCCAGGTCGGCGGCTATGGCCGTGGTTTCCTCAGGGCTGAGCCAACCCAGGGATTTCTTTGCACTGCGCAGGTTGAAAAACAGTTTTCGCTGGGCCTTGGTTGTGGCCACTTTTACGATGCGCCAATTACGCAGGATAAACTCGTGCATTTCCGCCTTTATCCAGTGCACGGCAAAAGACACCAGACGCACGCCTTTACTGGGATCGAACCGCTTTACGGCCTTCATCAAGCCGACGTTACCTTCCTGGATCAGGTCGGCCTCGGACAAACCATAGCCCGAATAGCTGCGCGCTATGTGCACCACGAAACGCAGGTGAGCAAGCACTAACTCCCTCGCAGAGTCAACGCAGCCGTCAAAGTAAAGTTTTTCGGCAAGGGCCTGCTCGCGTTCTGCAGACAACAGGGGTATGCCACTGACGGCCTGCACGTAAGCGGGCAGGTTCGCGCCTGGCGCCATTGCCATAACGGCGCCATGTCCCACAGCCATCACTTTTCCAGGTTCGGACACGATAGAATCCTCCTCCTCTTGAGGCATCATTTTAGCACTCTAGCTTAGAGAGTGCTAACCCCCTGAAAGTTCACTTTTCACCCTGCTGCTTCAGCGGGGCTCCAGCTCCCGCAGCTGAACCGATGCGGCCTGCCAGGCGCTGAACAGACCGATGGCACCGCCGAACAACATCATTGCGAGCACACCCATCAGGCCAAGACCGCTAAACACCTGGTCACTGTTATACAGCTGCATGAGTTGGTCGACAGGTGTCGAGAGGTAAAGGAAAAACAGGCCTGTCATGGCGGCGCCCAACAGACCGCCACCCATGCCGGACCAAAGTCCGGTGTAAAGAAACGGTCGCCGCGCGTAGGCATCACCACCACCAATCAACTTGATGACGACAATTTCATCCCGCCGCGCCTCAATAGCGAGCCGTATGGTATTGGCCAGGATCAAAATGGCGCCCAGCACCATCAACAGGCCAATACCGAACACCAGCCGCCTGCCCAACTGGACCGCGCTGGCCAGTCGGCTCTGCCACAGGGTATCAAACACGACCTCGCCCACCCCGCCAAAACTTTCCAGCGCCCGGGTCAGGCCAACCAGCTCTTCAGCATTGAGATCATCTCTCGGATTGACCAGGATGGTATGGGGTAGGGGATTCTCGAGCAGGGAAGACAGGAGGCTCTGCAATCCGGTGTCTGCCGCAAACCCGGCCAGCGCCTGGTCCCTGTCCACCAGTACCACATCAGCCACGTCCATACGCGCCGCTATCCGCTGGGACAGCCGATTGGCATCGTCCAGGGAGGCGTTTGTGTCAAGCAACACCGAAAACCGCGCCGGTGAGCTCAGGTTCTGGGTTGCCGCCTCAATATTGTTCAGAATCACCAGCAGGGAAGCGGGCAGCGCCAGTGTAATACCGACAGCCAACCAGGTAAGCAGTGTGGCAACAGGCAATGACATCGCCCTGTGCAGGCTGCCGGATGCCGCCTGCCGGTGGTGATGTAACCAGGTCACTGGCCGCGGCCTTGGTGCGACACCGAGCCCGGCGCTCTGCTTGTTCACAGGCCGCCCCCCGCGACCAGGCGTCCCGCCTTGAGCGTGACTATCCGATGTCGCAAACGGGAGATCAGGGCGAGGTCGTGGCTGGCGATAATAACGGTGACACCGACCCGATTGAACGCTTCAAACAGACCCATGATTTCCCCGGACAGCTGGGGGTCCAGGTTCCCAGTGGGTTCGTCCGCAATCAGGAACCGGGGCCTGGCGACAACCGCCCTGGCGATGCCTACCCGCTGCTGTTCACCGCCGGAGAGAATGGCCGGATTGGCCCTCTCCCGACCCAGCAGACCAACCTTATCCAGGGCCGCCCGGGTTCTGCGCTGTATGTCTCTCGGGTGGAAGCCCGCTATCTCCAGGGGCAGCGCGACGTTGTCCAACACCGAACGATCGTACAGCAACTGGTGGTCCTGGAAGACAATGCCGAACTCGCCACGATAGCGACCCACGTCCCGCCCCTTGACCCGGGCGGTATCGCGGCCATCGACCCGCAGGGTGCCCATTGAGGCACGCTCCAGCAACATCAACAACCGCAGGAACGTGCTTTTCCCCGCTCCCGAGTGACCGGTGAGGAAAACCATTTCCCCAGTGTCAATGTTGACTGACACGTCACGCAGCGCATCGTGGTCTGCAAAGCGCTTACTGACCCTGTCGAACTCGATCATCTGTCAGTTTTGCCCGGCATCAAACAGTGCCTTGACGAAGGTCTTTGCGTCAAAGGTCTGCAGGTCTGTGGCCCCCTCGCCCACACCCACATACCTTATGGGCTTGCCCAGCTTCTGGGCGATGGCAAAAATAACGCCGCCTCTGGCCGTTCCATCAAGCTTGGTCAGGGCAACGCCGCTGACCCCCACTGCCCTGTCGAATTCCTCGGCCTGTGCAACCGCATTCTGGCCGGTGCCGGCATCGAGCACGAGTAGGGTTTCGTGGGGTGCATCGGGGTCCACCTTGCGCATAACGCGCACTACTTTTTCAAGCTCATCCATCAGATGAGCCTTGTTTTGCAACCGTCCTGCCGTGTCCGCGATGAGTACATCAACATTTCGAGCTCTCGCAGATTGGACCGCATCAAACAGCACTGAGGCGCTGTCGGCACCTGTGTGCTGGGCCACTACAGGCACTTCATTTCGGTCGCCCCAGGCTTGCAGCTGCTCCACCGCGGCAGCGCGAAAGGTATCACCGGCAGCCAGCATGACCTGCTTACCCTCTCCTTTAAAACGCCTGGCCAGTTTGCCAATGGTTGTCGTCTTGCCGGCACCGTTTACCCCCACCACCAGAATAACGAAGGGTTTGGGAACCTCAACGGTTAACGGCTGCTGACAGGGAAAGAGGATATCGAGCAACGCATTCTGGGTAGCGGCCATCACCGCCGAACCGTCGGACAATTCCCGGCGGGAGACACGGCCAGTGATATCGTCGATGATGCGCCGGGTGGCCTCTACGCCCACGTCGGCCATCAGCAGCTGCGTCTCCAGGTCTTCCAGCAGGTCGTCATCGATCGCTTTTTTCCCGAGAAACAGGGCACCCAGGCCAGAAGAAAACTGGCTCCCGGTGCGGCTCAGTCCGGCCCGGAATCGGCTGTACAGCCCCGCACCCTGCTCGGGGGCGGGATCAGGCCCGATGTCGCCATCGGCCTGCTCGCCACCGGGGATGTCGGGCTGGGAGGGCTTGTCTTTGCGCCCAAAGAATTTCATGACAACTTTCTCAACAGCGCTACTTGGAGGATGCGATAATCCACTGTGCGTAGGCAGCATAGTAGCACCGCCCCAAGGAAGCAGAAATGCACAAGGTTACAGCACGGCAGAAGCCGGGCCGGCTCCGCATCATTGGTGGTGAATGGCGGGGCAGGAAGCTGGATGTTCCCAGCGTTCCCGGGCTGCGACCCACCGCCGACCGAATACGGGAAACCCTGTTCAATTGGCTTCGTGAGCAGACGCCGGGGGCACGGTGTCTCGACCTTTTCGCGGGCAGCGGTGCCCTGGGCCTTGAAGCACTGTCCCGGGGCGCAGCCCACTGCCATTTCGTGGACCGCTCAAAGGTCGCAACAGAAGCTATAAAACTCCACCTGGAAACCCTGGGTGGCGGCGCTCGGGGGCGCGTGTGCTGTGGGGACGCACTGCAGTGGCAGGGTCCTCCCGCAGACCTGGTCTTTCTCGACCCCCCTTTTGCCGATGACCTGCTGGACCCTGCGATACAGCATCTCGAAGTCGCAGGCCTGCTGTCCCATGGGGCGCGAATTTACATTGAGCTGGAGCGCCGGCAGGCCTTGCCAGAGCTCGCGGCGTCGATGGAGGTGCTGCGTGACAAAACCGCGGGGGAGGTTCGTTACCTGTTAATCGGCTACCAAAACCAGGGTTTGTCTGGGACCAATGCGGCGTGTACATTCAGCGCCTCAAGGGAGGAGAACTAAAGCCCATGCGTACACAGACGGTGGTTTATCCGGGCACATTCGACCCCATTACCAACGGACATATTGATCTGGTTGAACGGGCCGCCAGATTGTTTGACCAGGTCGTTGTCGCCATCGCCGAAAGCCAAAAAAAACAACCGCTGTTCGATCTGGAGGAGCGGGTTGCCCTGTCCCAACAGTCATTGCACCACCTGGATAACGTCAAGGTGGCTGGTTTCAGTGGCCTACTGACCGATTTTGTTTCAGAACAGGGGTCGAACTGTGTCCTGCGGGGCCTCAGGGCGGTGGCAGATTTCGAATACGAATTCCAGCTGGCCAACATGAATCGCGCCATCAAGCCCGACTTCGAAAGTGTGTTTCTTACGCCGGCTGAGGATCTGGCCTACATCTCATCCTCCCTGGTCAGGGAAATTGCCTCTATGGGTGGCAATATCTCGCCCTTTGTCGCCGAGCCCGTAGCCATGGCACTGCAGCGAAAATTCCCTGCCTAACGCTGACAGCCCGGGCAATAAACCGAACTTCTGTTGCTCTGCCTGAGCTCACGCAGTGTCCTTGTGCACTGCCGACATGCCAACCCGGCACGACCGTAGACGTTCAACTGCTGGGCGAAATAGCCAGGCTGGCCATCGCTGCCAACAAAATCACGCAGGGTTGTACCGCCCTGTTCAATCGCCGCGGATAGCAATACTTTCACTGCATCGGCGAGCCGAACGAACCGCTGCAAGCTGATGCGCCCCGCCGCCCTGGCTGGGTGGATGCCCGCCATAAACAGAGCCTCATTGGCATAGATATTTCCCACCCCCACGACAACCTGTCCATCCATCAGGAACTGCTTGACCGGTGCCCGTCGACCCCGCGCCCGGTCGTAAAGCCAGGCACCGTCAAAATCAGAAGACAGGGGTTCCGGACCAAGGTGATTGAGTAATGGATGGTCATCCGAGGTAAGTAAGTGCATACTCCCAAAGCGTCGCGGGTCGTTGTAACGCAGGCAATTGCCATCATCCAGCACGATATCCACATGATCGTGAAAAAGCGGTGGCGACGTGACCGGCATGATACGGAGAGAGCCTGACATACCCAAATGAATCATCAGCGTATGGTGTTCTGCGTCCAGCAGCAGGTATTTGGCTCTTCGCCTGGCCTTGAGAATCTGCTGGCCGGCCAATAGGTCGGGCAATTCGGGTGCTACAGGCCAGCGCAGATTAGCCTGGCGTACCGTCAGCGACAGAATCTGCCTCCCAAGCACGTGGGGCTCGACTCCGCGCCGAGTGGTCTCTACTTCGGGAAGCTCTGGCATGAATTCCTGCCCATAAAAAACCCCGGAACTGGTGTCAGTACCGGGGTCTGTTGTGCGTCAGCACCCGCAGATCTTACTTGATCTTGCCCTCTTTATAGATCACGTGCTTGCGGGCCACCGGATCAAACTTCTTCATTTCCAGCTTTTCCGGCATGGTGCGTTTGTTCTTGTCGGTGGTGTAGAAGTGGCCGGTGCCTGCGGTGGAATTCATTCGGATCTTTTCGCGCATGACACTGCTCCTTATATCTTTTCGCCGCGGGCGCGCAGCTCAGACAGCACGGTATCAATACCGCGCTTATCGATGATGCGCATACCCTTGGGGGAAATGCGCAGGGATACGAAACGCTTCTCTGACTCAACCCAGAAACGGTGGTTGTGCAGATTGGGAAGGAACCTTCGCTTGGTTCGGTTCTTCGCGTGGGACACATTGTTACCGGTCACCGGGCGCTTGCCGGTGACCTGACAGACTCGAGACATGGGTAAACCCGCCATCGGACACAGAAAAAAGGGTGCGCAAGATACCAAAGCGCCGGGCTTACCGCAAGACCTCCCCCGGGAAGCCAGCAATACCCTCTGATGCCATGGAAAGGTAGTCACCCTGTCCAACCACCAGATGGTCCAGAAGCCTCATGTCCAACAACTCCAGTGCCGACCGCAAGCGTTCGGTCAGGCGCAGGTCGGCAGCACTGGGGGTCAAGGTACCCGATGGGTGATTGTGGGCGGCAATCACCGCTGATGCTCCCAAACGCAAGGCCGTGGCTACAACCTCCCGGGGATAGACCGTTGCGCTGTCCAAGGTGCCGAAAAACATGTCGCGACAGTCGAGCAGCTGGTGGCGGCTATTCAGGAACAGGCAGGTGAACACTTCCCGGGTTTGCAGCCGGTAATGATGTTGCAGGTAAGTGTTACAGCTGGCGGGATGCTCAAGGGCACCCCGGCCAGAAATTTTCTGTTGTGACATACGGGTTGCCAGCTGCAGGGCCGCCACCAGGCAACGGCGGCGGCGTGGCCCCAGCCCCGGGAGCACCACCTCCCCGTCGAGAAGCGATGAGACAGCCCGCGTTAGCGAACCGCGATGGCGCCCCAACAGGGCCGTGAGCCCGGCCATCGATCTGTCAGGAGGTAGGCCAAAAGCAGTGGCCAACAGGTCGGCGTCCGTTCCGAGATCATTGAGATCACCTCCTGCTACCGCCATCACATTGCTGGCTGTGTCCAAACACCACTCCAAATGCTAGGGTTTACGCTATTCTCATGGCCAGCACTGACTAATGGGACACCTTCAGAATCGCAATATCATCATTGGCGTGACGGGCGGCATTGCGGCCTACAAAATCGCCGAGACCATCCGCTTGCTTCGCAAGTCGGGTGCCGCCGTCCGCGTCATCATGTCCCGGGGGGCGCAGGCCTTCATGACGCCGCTGACCCTGCAGTCCCTATCCGGCAACCCGGTTCATACCGACCTGCTCGATGAGACAGCTGAGATGGGCATGGGTCATATCGAATTGGCCCGCTGGGCTGACGCCTATCTGATTGCACCCGCAACCGCTGACACCCTGGCCCGCCTGGCCATGGGCAGGGCAGACGACCTGCTGACCACCACCGCCCTGGCAACACCCGCGCCCCTGTTCGTCGCTCCGGCCATGAACCAACAAATGTGGAGCAATACCGCGACCCAGGCCAATATGAGGATTCTCGAGGAACGTGGAATAACCGTTCTCGGCCCCGGACACGGCACACAGGCCTGTGGCGATATCGGCGCAGGCCGACTCGCCGAGCCAGAGGAAATGAGCGCAGCCCTGGAGGACTTTTTCCCCTCACGGGAGTTAGCAGGGAAAAGAGTGGTAATTACTGCCGGGCCTACTTTGGAGGCCATTGATCCGGTGCGCTTTGTATCCAACCACAGCTCCGGAAAAATGGGGTTCGCGCTGGCCCAGGCCGCAGCCGAGGCCGGGGCTGATACCGTGCTTGTAGCGGGCCCGGTGACCTTGGCCACGCCACCCAACGTGCGGCGAGTGGATGTGCAAAGTGCCGAGGAAATGCTGGCGGCCTGCTTGGCGCAGCTGGCAACACCCTCCCATCTGTTCATTGGCAGCGCCGCTGTTGCGGACTACCGTCCGGTGGTGGCCGCGAATCAAAAGATCAAAAAATCTGGCGAGTCATTGCAGCTGGAACTGGTGCGCAATCCAGACATTATTGCTGCCGTGGCGACCATGTCACCGAGGCCGGTGAAGGTCATCGGATTTGCCGCTGAGACCGAGCACATGGTCGACCACGCCCAGGCCAAGAGGAAGGCCAAAGGCCTGGATGTCATCGTAGCCAATGACGTCAGCCGCAAGGATATTGGTTTTGACAGTGACTCAAACGCCGTAACGTGGATCGACGGATCGGGGGCTGAGTCTATCCCGATGACCAGCAAGAAGAATTTGGCGAGAATACTGGTATCACGCTGTGCACAGCTGTTTGCGGAAGGTGAAGATGATGATTTGCCCCAAACTGGGCGCGAAAGTGGGGGAATTGGCCATTGAGTGCTGAACAAAAAAGCCAAAAAGAGGGTGAAATCACCAGCCAGGGCAATCTTCTGCGCAGCCTTTTAATGCAGGCTGCTGCCGTGGCACTGGTACCCGCGGTGTTGGCCTTCGTATGGTTGGGTTTGATACGGGAGCCCCTTGCACAGGCCAACAGCCTGGCGCAACTGGCACAGGCTGCGGTTGACGGCCGGGCTTCGATGCTGAGCCTCTACATCAACGACCTTGAAAAGCGGGTCGACCTCGTGGCCGACGAACTTGCAGGACAGTCCCTGGCCCGGGACATGGACCCGGCATCCCTGGGCTTTCCCGATGCGGATGCCGTGACCTTCATCCCACTGGATGACCTGGGTACTGTCAATATGAGCCCAGGGGACCACGGTCTGAGAACTCACATTGATATCGACGTAGTGCGCCGTGCCTTCGGTGGCGAAAACCCCGAGCCAGAGTCAATCCTGACGGAGGAAAAGGCCTATACCCTGTTCGCCAGGGGTCTCGGAAACCCGGTTTCGGGCGTCATTGTTATCGAGGTGGGTAATTCCCGCATAGAGGAATTGGTAGTGGCGGGAAGCGAGGGCCAATACCAGGTCACCCAGGAGCTGCCGGGTATGAGTGGTGTGACGGTAGCCGGCCGGCTGTCCTCCGACTCCATTGCCAGCGCCCAGATCACCAACACTCCCTGGCGGCTGGACTTTTCTCCCAGCGCAACGTGGCTCTCCAGGGCCCAGCCTGGATGGTGGGATCTGGCGCTGTTAATCGGGATGGTGCTTGGTGGGATAGTACTTGCACTTTACATGCTGGCTGTTCGATCAGAAAAGATTCTGGAGCAGGAGGTCAAGGAGATTTTGGAAACTGCCGAGCTGCGCAGTAACCTCGCGATCTCTGTGCCTGCACTTCTGCCGTTGGCAAAAATGCTGCGCCAACTCAGCCTGGTCAGTCGCCGACAGACCGTTTCCCAGGCGAGGCGTGAAGCGACGCGAGAAAGCGCCGCCGTTAGCGAAGCCCAAACCGTTGAAGCACCACCGCCGACGCCGGAACCCACCCCCCATGAGGACAGTTCACCGGATAAAAAGACACAGGCCGCGGTCACAGCCAACGATGATTTTCCGGACCACATCTTCAGGCCGGCAAGTATCCGCGGGGACGTGCGAACCGAACTGACCGATGAGTTGATTGAACGCATAGGACAGGCCATTGCCGTCATGTGTGGCGAGCGCGGGATTCAGGCGCTGGTGGTGGCACACGACGCCCGTGGGAGCAGCAAAAAACTCCGCACTACGCTGGTGAAGGCACTGCTTGCCAGTGGCCGCGATGTGATTGATGTGGGGGAAATCCCGACACCGGCATTTTATTACGCCACCCACGAGACCGATGCCGACTCTGGCGTGATGATCACCGGTGGTCACGGGGGCGAGCACATGAACGGCCTCAAGATTGTGCTTAAACGCAAGCTTGTTTCGGGCGTTGAAATCGATGAGGTCCTCACCAATGTTCGGGAGCGCAAATCCACCCAGGGTGCCGGCAGAACCGTGCGGCTGCGGGTTGAATCAGACTATGTCGATCGCATCGCTATGGATATTTCCCTGGCTCTGCCTCTGAAAGTGGTCGTAGACAACGACTACGGCACAGCAGCCAGGATTACCCCACAGCTGTTGGAGGCCCTGGACTGCGACCTGGTCAGTCTCAATACACCTGAAGAGGGCCCCCGGCCTGATAACCTCACCCTGGCTGCCGCTCTTGAAGCTCTGGGCAAAAAGGTACGCGCAGAAGGCGCTGACCTCGGCATATTGTTCGATGCCGACGGAGATCGCCTGCACACGGTTACCGAGACCGGAGAGCCGGTTAACAATGACAAATTGCTGATGTTGTTTGCCCGGGACATGCTGGACCGAAACCCGGGAGCCGACGTGGTCTACGATATTGCCTGTACACGACAGTTCGCGCCCTTCATCACTCGGGCGGGCGGGCGCGCACAGATGTCCCGCTCAGGCCAGGCATTCGTGCATGAAAAGATGCGGCAGGCGAACGCGATGCTGGCCGGAGATTTTTCAGGTCATATGTTTTTCGCAGAGCGCTGGTACGGTTTTGATGACGCCATCTATGCGACCGCCCGCCTGCTGGAAATCCTTGCGGCTGCCAGCTCCAGCTTCGGTGAGATCGTTGCTGCGCTGCCAAGCTCGACAGCCACACCGGAAATTACCATCCCCCTGGACCCCAAACTGCGGAAGAGGGTGATGCGAGCACTGGTAACCAACGCCGACTTCCCTGGAGCACGCATTACCACCCTGGATGGTCTGCGGGTGGACTATGCCGATGGCTGGGGCGTGGTGCGCCAATCACCGACTGAATCAGCACTGACATTGCGCTTTGAAGGTAACGATGATGCCAGCCTTGAGCGGGTCAAGGGCGTGCTCAAAAAGGCCATCATGGATGCCGGGGAAAGCATAGAATTATCGTTTTGATATGATGAGGCCCTAGCCGGTCAGGCCAAAATAACCAGAGTAACGTCCCATGTCGCTGAACCGTGACGATGCGACACAAGTCGCTCGTGTTCTCACCGAATCCCTGCCCTATATCCAACGATTTACGGGCCGCACGTTTGTCATCAAGTTTGGTGGCAATGCCATGGTTGACGCGGAACTTTTCGAGTCATTCGCGCGGGACGTGGTGCTTATGAAACTGGTGGGTATGAATCCGATCATCGTCCATGGCGGCGGGCCCCAGATAGGACAACTGCTCGACCGCTTGGCAATACAGAGTGAGTTTATCGAGGGCATGAGGGTCACTGACGAGCCCACCATGGATGTCGTCGAGATGGTACTGGGTGCCAGCGTCAATAAGGAAATAGTGGACAGCATCCACCGCAACGGTGGGCGTGCCGTGGGCCTGACCGGCAAGGATGGAGAACTGCTGAGAGCAAAGAAACTGCAACTGACGGCGGCATCCGAGGAGCAACCCGATATCGGCCAGGTGGGTGAAGTAACCTCAGTGGATACCCGGGTGTTGCAGATGCTTGGGGACAGCGACTTTATCCCCGTTATTGCACCCATCGCGGGGGGCGAGGACGGCAAGACCTACAACATCAATGCTGACCTGGTAGCCGGTAAGATCGCCGAGGTCTTGAACGCAGAGAAGCTCATGCTGCTTACCAATGTTCCGGGGCTACTGGATGAGCAGGGCGAGGTGCTGACCGGACTCGCCACTGAAGAGGTCAGCAGGCTGATCGCGGAAGGTGTAATTGCAGGCGGTATGCTGCCCAAGATTCGCTGTGCCCTCGATGCAGTCAAGAGTGGCGTGACCAGCGCCCACATCATTGACGGTCGAGTACCCCACGCTGCCCTGCTCGAAATTTTCACTGATGAAGGTATCGGCACCCTGATCAGCGACAAGCGCTGACACTTCTGGGTAAGCATTGAAACGTCCAGATTAAATTGCGCTGGCCACGATCTGTAGCTAGCATGGCCATGTCACTGCGGGACCACTCAGTCATGCCAAATTCTAAATCAGGGCGCCGGGATCAAATCCTGCAAGCCCTCGCCGCCATGCTGGAACAGGGTCCCGATACCAGGATCACGACCGCCCGTCTCGCGAAGGAAGTCGGCGTATCAGAGGCCGCCCTCTACCGGCACTTCCCGTCAAAAACAAAAATGTTCGAAGCGCTGATTGAATTTGTGGAAGACACGCTGTTCTCCAGAATTGCGCGCATTCACGAAGATGCCCAGGGCGCGGTGGACGCCTGCAACAAAATTCTGCTGTTGCTGCTGGGGTTCTGCGAGCGCAACCCGGGCATTACCAGGATTCTTCACGGCGATGCGCTGCTCGGGGAATCCGAACGGCTGCACCTGCGCGTGGCGCAACTTTTCGACCGAATTGAAACCCAGTTGCGCACCGTCCTGCGCGAAGCTGAAATGAAGGAACGGCTGCGGCCGAACATTTTGCTGGCAGATGCTGCAGGCCTGCTGCTGGCAGCAGCGGAAGGGCGTATCGCGCAGTTTGTGCGCAGTGGGTTCAAGCGCTCTCCCACCCAGGGCTGGGAGCAACAATGGTCTCTGTTGACCGCGGAACTGATGCGCTCGGTTCAGACCTGAACGACTACTGGGGCGTCTCCAAGCGGTGGCGCAGGTCAACAACATCCTGCAGCTGCCGGAATCGATCAATATCTCGCTGGTAGCTGTCGGTCATTGCGGCGATCTGTGTCTGGCGGGACTCAATCTGCGCCTCAGTACTTTCAATCTCACCCTTCAATACCGTGATGTTGTCCAGATCTGCCTGCAGCGGTTTGGCCCCGGCACGCTCGCTGGCAGCGACCCTGGCCTGGGCATTTTCCACCTGCTGACGCAGGCTGCGACGATTCGATTTAAGGATAGATACCCTGATTTTCAAATCGCTCAGGGAGCGATCCCGGGCGTCCTCAATATCTTCAATGGTTGAGTAGCGAAGCAGCAACGATTCATCCCATTTTTGCAACCGCTGTTGCTCGGCTCTGGCGCTCTCTTCCAGTTCACGGGCTAACGCCACATTGGCACGCTCCTCTGGCGTGAGCGCCCGGGGCACCACATCCACCACCGTGCCATTCTCGTCCAGCACCTCATAGCCGTTGTCAGCGTATTCAACCGGGACCCTGAAATCGACCACCATCACGCCGTTATCGGCGCGATAGCGGTACAGGTTTTGGGCGCCGGCATCGGCCGCAGCCACGCTCAACGCGGCCATCACTGCCAGATTGTGGAGCTTAGACCCCATATCGATCCCGATATCGCAGCATAGGCTCCAGATGTTGGCGCAGATCATGCTCCGACTCAAGCCAGGCAATTATGTCGTGCATGGTAATCACGCTGGCCACCTGCAAGCCCAAGTCCCGGCGGACTTCGTCGATCGCCGAGCTGGAGCCGCTGCCGCGCTCGCATCGATCCAGACCGATGACGATGCCTGTGGGGGTTGCTCCGGCGGTGGCAATAATGTCAACCGCCTCCCTGACCGCGGTGCCCGCGGTGATGACGTCATCAACGATGATGACATCCCCCTGCAACGGTGCACCGACCAGTTGACCGCCCTCGCCGTGGGTCTTTTGCTCTTTGCGGTTAAAGCTGTAGGGCACATCCTGACCGTGGTGGTCAGACAGGGCGATGGTAGTGGCGGCCACCAGGGGTATGCCCTTGTAGGCCGGGCCAAACAGCACCGAAGGCACCATGCCTGCAGCGACCAGGGTATCGGCGTAGCAGGCACCGAGAGTGGCCAGGGCACGGCCACCCGAGAAGCCTCCCGCGTTAAAAAAGTAGGGGCTGATGCGACCCGATTTCAGCTCAAACTCACCGAAACGCAGCACATGACAGCGAATGGCCAACTCAATGAACAACCGTCTGGTTTGCTCGCGCATGTCTTCTGTCATGTTAATGCTTCGAATTTTCGTTATGCAGCACAGTAAATTTCCGGGATGCTTTGATGGCGACTGGGGCACCCTTACCCTATGATACTGGCCTGAACAAGACAGGACTAGCAATGAAAGTCGTCAGTTTGGTGGTGGAAGGGCTTGAGCAGGCTCAGCAAGGGGGTCTGTTCGAGTGGCTTCATGAAGTAGATGCCGACGTCATATGCCTGCAGGATACCCGGTGCTCCGAATACTCCCTGAAGGACGATGTATTTTTTCCGGAGGCCTACAACGCCTACTTTCTCGACGACTTTGAAAATCCCACCCAGAATGGTGTCGCCATCTACTGTAAGCAGCTACCAAAGGCCATGATGTCCGGGCTGGGGTTTGCGGACTTCGACGGCAAAGGCCTGTACCTGCAGGCCGATTACAACAACGTCAGCATTGGCTCACTGTTGATGCCCAGCGGACGCGACGGTGAAGCGGCCATGAACAGCAAATTCAAATTCATGGAACTGCTGAGCCAGCACCTGCAAAAAGTCAGGAACAAGCGCAGGGATTTCATAATTTGTGGCGGCTGGGAACTCCTTGCCAACGCGATCGATGCCGAAGAAGCGGGCAACCGGGTCGATATTCCCGGGTTTTCAGACATTGAACAGGGCTGGCTACAGTCGGTTTATGCCAACGGCTACTGCGACGCGTTCAGGGCAGTGAATCCTGAACCCGACGCCTTTACCTGGTGGCCCGATGGCGATGATGCGGGAGGACTTCGAACTGATACGCAGATCGTTTCCGTATCCCTGGACAGTCGCATTGACCGCGCAGAAATCAATGACGCCGAAGCATTTTCGAACCATGCTCCGATCGTTATTGACTACGACCTGGACCTTTAAACCGACAGCGCCTCGCGCTGCTTCGCTGTGATTGCCTGACCCCCGGCCAACGCCAGATCCAACATTCCGTTCAGGGTATCCCGACTGAAGGTGGCACCCTCAGCGGTACCCTGCACCTCAATCAGCCCGCCACCATCGGTCATCACAACATTCATGTCCGTGTCGGCGGTGGAATCCTCGGCGTAGTCCAGGTCCAGAACCGGCTGGCCCTGCCAAACCCCCACCGACACCGCTGAAACCAGGTAATGCAGAGGGTCGGCCTGGAGGGTTTGGGCCCGCTGTAGGGTGTTGAGTGCATCAACCACCGCCACACAGGCCCCTGAAATTGCGGCCGTTCGCGTGCCACCGTCTGCCTGCAGGACATCACAATCGATGGTCAGCGTATTTTCGCCCAGGGCAGAAAGATCAAGTGCAGCCCGAAGGGAGCGGCCGATCAGTCGCTGTATTTCTACCGTACGGCCGGACTGTTTACCCCTGCTCGCCTCTCGACTCATACGGCTGCCAGTGGAACGCGGCAACATGCCGTATTCCGCGGTAAGCCAGCCCTGGCCCTTGCCGCGCAAAAAACCGGGCACGCCGGGGGCGATTGAGGCTGTACAAAGCACCCGGGTCTGGCCAAATGAAACCAGTACCGACCCCTCGGCATGGCAGGTGTAGTGCCGCTCAAAACTTATGTCCCGCATTTCATCGAACGTTCTGCCGCTGGGCCGGACTGTAGTCGCCGACATGAGATTCTCCTCCATGTGATCGCGAGGGCAGCCGAAACATGCGATCGGCGGCATAACTGGTAGACTCCCTACCGGCAATACTTTGTGGTGTTTCTGGTAAAGCGACGGGGAAACAAGGTGACACAGAGCATGACGGGCTTCGCTCGTGGCAGTGTAGCAACAGACACGATAGCGGTCACAGTGGAAATAAGATCGGTCAACAACCGCTACCTCGACGTCCAGTTCCGCGTTCCCGATATACTGCGGTCACAGGAGCCTCGTTGGCGGGAAGACATCGCCAAATACTTCTCCCGAGGCAAGATCGATGTCGGCGTCAAGGTGGATGTGCAGGATACCGATGCTCCCCTGCGCATCGATCGGGATCGTCTCGTCGCCTTGCGCTCAGCGTTGGAGGCAGTCGCCGAGGACTTCCCCGGGGCAAGCAGCCCAGACCAGTTGGCATTATTGATGGCGCCGGGAGTGCTGGGCGCGGCGCAGGCCGAGGAATCTGCCTGGGTCAATGCGGCCAACGAGTCTATGACCGCCGCATTACGGGAGCTTCGCACCCGACGCCAAGAGGAAGGGCTGAAACTGGCGCAGATGGTGCGCAGCCGCGCCGAAGATTTCAGGGGGCACCTGGCCAACTTCAAGGCCATCCTGCCCGAGTTGCAAACCGCCCAGCGGCAGCGGATTCTGGACCGGCTGGCACAACTTCAGCACGAGCCGGACGGCAAACGACTGGAGGAAGAGCTGGTGTACAGTGCCCAGAAGTCTGATGTGGATGAGGAGTTGGACCGGCTTGAAACCCACCTTCAGGCGATCTCCGCCGCACTGGACGGTAAGGCGCCCTGTGGCAGAAGGCTGGACTTCCTGATGCAGGAACTCAACCGCGAGGCCAACACCCTGGCATCGAAATCATCGTCAATAACCACCACCGAAACAGCGGTGGAATTCAAGGTGTTGATCGAGCAAATGCGTGAGCAAATCCAGAATTTGGAGTGATCGGTGAGCGCCAACCAAACACAACATCCTGCCACCGGAAACCTGTTGACGATATCAGCCCCAAGTGGCGCGGGTAAGACGTCACTGGTGAAGGCGCTGATAGAGCGCAGGCCCAGCCTCAGTGTCACCGTATCCCATACGACCCGGCCGATTCGCCCGGGAGAGGAGGATGGCGTCAATTACCACTTCGTCAGCGCTGAAGAGTTTATTGTCGCCAGGGACGAGGATAAATTTTTCGAATGGGCTGAGGTGTACGGCCACTTTTATGGCACATCAAAGGCGGAAGTGGCCTCCAGGCGCAATGCCGGTTTCGACGTCATTCTTGAAATCGACTGGCAGGGCGCCAGGCAGGTGAAAATCTCCGAGGGGGCAAGCCATAGTATTTTTATTCTTCCCCCTTCCATTGCAGAACTGGAACAGCGGCTCATGTCCAGGGGCCAGGACCAGCCCCAAACCATTGAAAAACGCATGGCCGAGGCGCGCAGTGAGATGGCCCACTGGCGCGAAGCGGATTTTCTGGTGCTGAACGAAAACTTCGAACAGGCCCTTGATGACCTGACCGCAATAACAGACAGCCTGCGCCTGGGCCTCGACTACCAGGCCCGCAAACTGGCCGATACCCTTGAGGCACTGACCCTTTCCTGAGGGGGATTTTTACCGTGGTCCGTTTCACCCATCACTGGGGTATACTGTCGTGCTGAGTCACCATCAGGTGGCGACAACAGGAGACACACGGAAACATGGCACGTATTACGGTAGAAGATTGCCTGGATAATGTGGATAACCGGTTCGAGCTGGTTATGCTGGCCGCCAAGCGGGCCCGCCAGATTGCAACCCAGGGCAAGGACCCCCTGGTAGAGGAAGAGTCCGACAAGCCCACTGTCATCGCCCTCAGGGAGATTGCCGAAGGCATGGTGACTCCGGAGCTGATAGCCCGGGAGACCGAGATCGAAGCCGAAGAAGAGCTCGCTGCCAGCTTCGAAACACCGCTGTACTAACTTCCGTGTAGGCGGGAACCTTGGTAGCCAATACTTTTCAGGTTCTCAGTGGGTCATTGCTCGATGTGACCTCTCGGCTCCGGTTCCGGGTCCCCGCCGCACAGACTGCAGTTGAGGGCGTTGGCCCAGACCGCTCCTTCGCGGGCTTTGAAAACCAACTCAATAGTTATCTGCATGACACCCAGGTGCAGCTGGTCAAGCGCGCCTATTTCTTTGCCGAGCAGGCGCATTATGGCCAGGTCCGCCGCAGCGGTGAGCCCTATGTGACCCACCCGTTGGCGGTAGCCGGTGTTCTCGCCGGCATGCACATGGACCACCAGAGCCTCATGGCGGCTCTGCTGCATGACACCATAGAAGACACCGGGGTTACCAAAGAGGACATCGGTGCTCAGTTTGGCGAGGAAGTTGCGGAACTGGTCGACGGCGTCAGCAAGCTCACCCACATAGAATTCGACAGCCTGGAACACAAGCAGGCGGAGAACTTCCAGAAAATGGCGCTGGCCATGGCCAGGGATATTCGGGTCATTCTGGTCAAGCTCGCCGACAGACTGCACAACATGCGCACGCTGGGTGTGCTGAAACGCGAAAAGATAAAACGAATTGCCAACGAGACCCTGGACATCTATGCGCCAATAGCGCTGCGCCTGGGCATGAACGCAGTGCGTATGGAGCTTGAGGACCTTGGTTTCAAGGCGCTCTACCCCATGCGTGCCCGCCGCATTGAGGCAGCGATACGCAGTGCCCGGGGAAATCGCAAAGCACTGGTAAACCAGGTTCGAAACCAGATTGAAGCTGCGCTGTCACGGGACGACCTCGGCTGTGAAGTCATTGGCAGGGAGAAGCACCTTTACAGCATCTATTCCAAGATGAAAGCCAAGCGCAAATCCTTTTCCGAGATCATGGACATATTTGCGTTTCGCATCATCGTCAACTCCGTAGACGACTGTTATCGCGTTTTGGGCGTAATCCACAGCCTGTACAAACCGGTGCCGGGAGAGTTCACCGACTACATTGCGATCCCCAAGGCCAATGGCTACCAGTCGCTTCACACCGTCCTGAAAGGCATGCACGGCGTGCCAATTGAAATACAGATTCGCACCCGGGAAATGGAGGACATGGCCAACAATGGCATAGCGGCCCACTGGCTTTACAAGTCGGAAAAGGGGACCGCCAACGCATCCCATGCCAGGGCGCGGGAATGGGTTCAGGGGCTGTTGGAAATGCAGCAGCGGGCCGGCAATCCCCTGGAATTTATTGAAAGCGTAAAGATGGATCTGTTCCCGGATGAGGTTTACGTTTTCACTCCCAAGGGCGACATTATGGAGTTGCCCAGGGGGGCAACCGCTGTGGATGCCGCCTATGCCATCCATACCGATATTGGCAACCGTTGCGTTGCCTGTCGCATAAATCGCAAACTGGCGCCGCTGTCCGAACCCCTGGAGAGCGGGCAGACCATCGAAATCATCACCTCACCCAACGGTCGACCCAACCCCGACTGGTTCAACTATGTGGTGACGGCCAGAGCGCGAACCCATATTCGCCACTTCCTGAAAGACCAGCGCCGGGAGGACTCGATCGAACTCGGTAGAAACCTGCTCAACAAGGCCCTGGCCGCTCACGGCGTGCGGGTTGAAGACCTGATGGGGGAGCCCATGGCACAGGCCCTGGAACGCCTTGGACGCAGCGACACCGACAGCCTGTTCATCGACATTGCGCTGGGCAACCTGTTGCCCCAAATCATCGCGAGCCAATTGGCGGGGGCGACCGCAGGGCCGGTGGACCCCAAACGCAACGAGGCAGTTGCGATACGCGGCACAGAAGGTTTTGTAGTCACCTATGCAAAATGCTGCTGCGCCATACCGGGAGACCCCATCGGCGGCTATCTCAGTCCAGAAAAGGGGCTGGTCGTGCACCGGGATGAATGCCGGAACCTCCTGGAAATGCGGGAACACCCTGAACGGATGATGAATCTGCGCTGGGATGATGACGCCGAGGGGCTCTATTCCGTGGGCCTGAGGCTGGAGTCAGAAAACCGGCGGGGTATCATTGCGGTGGTCGCTACCCGGCTCAACGCCGTGGGTATGAACATAGATCGCATCTCAACCACGGACAAGGACGCCCAATACACCCACGTCGATATCGAATTGCAGGTCAGCAGCCGTACCCACCTCGCGCGCATTGTCCGGCGGTTGAGGTCTGTCGAAGGGGTCCGCCGCGTCATTCGCATCGGCCGCCGCTAATAACCCGCCGTCATCAGAAGGCTAGGAGGAACGTCCCTTGTCCAATCGCGCCATTATCGCAACCGAATCGGCCCCCGCCGCCATAGGCCCCTATTCCCAGGCGGTGAAGGTGGGCAATACCGTATGGATCTCTGGCCAGATACCTCTCGATCCCGAGACCATGGCCTGTGTTGAGGGTGGTATTGAACAGCAGGCGACAAGGGTTTTTGAGAATCTGGCCGCCATTGCAGGGGCGGCCGGGGGCGGCCTGAATGATGCCGTTAAAATCAACATCTCCCTGACCGACCTTGGCGATTTTGCTGCGGTCAACGGGGTCATGGCGCAGTTCTTCGAGGAGCCCTACCCCGCGCGAGCCTGTGTTCAGGTCGCAGCACTGCCGAAAGGCGTGGCCATTGAAGTGGAAGCCGTGCTCTGCCTTTAGTGTCAGCTCTCCAACGGGAGTGTCTTACCCCCATTGTCCCTGATCAGTTCTGCGAATCCTGCCCTGTAGTCCGGGTATCTGAACTCAAATCCCGCACGGCGCAGGCGTTCGCTGCTACAGCGCCGATTGCCACGCCGGCCGCTCGCCGCAGCTGTCGCAGGAGGTAAGTCGAGCTGGCTGGCGAGCCAGCTCTCTATCTCACCAACAGGTGTTGGCGCCTCGTCACTGACAACGTAGACGGAGCTGTTGGACAACCCTTCATGCAGGCGGGTTAAACAAAACTGCATGACCCGGGCGAGATCATCCCGATGAATCCGGTTGCTGATACGTTCGGGGTCAGGGCTGGCGAGACCCTTCATGAGGCGCTCAACAAACATACCGGGCCAGTCACCATAGATCCCTGACGCGCGCAGCACAGTGCCATTGGGGCAGGCCGCAAGGAAAGTCTGCTCCGCCGCAATGATACTGGCGGCACTGCTATCAGAAGCGGTCAGCGGGGAGTCCTCATCAACCCACCCGCCAGCACTTTCCTCATAAACCCGGGTTGAGGACACGAACAGGCCACCCCGGCACTGGGCCAGCAGACCGCTCTCCGCCAGGAGGCGGGTGGCCTGGGCGTAGCCCTGCTGGTAGCCCGCTGCCTCACGGGCGGTGGGTAACGGCGTAAAGACCACGTAATGAGGCTTAATGTCCACCAGCGGTATCACGTCATCACGATCGGTGTAGTCCCCACGAACGGCATTAAAACCGTTGGGCAGTCGCTCCGGGTTCCGGCGCAGCGCGCTGATCTGCCAGCCCAGGGACTGCATTCGCAACCCCAGTCGCTGCCCCAGGTCACCGCAACCCACCATCAATACATGGGGCATGCTCACCCATGCTTCTCCCAGTCCACAGTTTGCTTCTATTATGCACCGAGGCCGGCGCCGACGTACCACCCCCCAGGGATGCCCCATGAAATGACTGCGAGTGATCCGAATCCACTATTGGCACCGCTGAGCACACTGCGGGGTGTGGGTCCAAAATTGTTGGCGCGTCTTGAAGAGTTGGGCCTGAGCCAAATTGAGGATCTGCTCTACCATTTTCCCCTGCGTTATCAGGATCGCACCCAGGTAACTCCCATAGGAAGCCTGCGCGAGGGCGCAGATGCCGTTGTGCAAGGATCAGTACGCGTCGCCAGTATCGTCCCCGGACGGCGCCCCACTCTTATGGCCAAGGTGGACGACGGCACCGGGCTGCTGACCCTGCGGTTTTTCCATTTTCGTCGCGCCCAGGCCCAACAGATCAAAAGCGCGGACTCAATCACCCTGTTCGGGCAGGCCCGCCCGTCGGGTGGCGGTATCGAAATGGTGCACCCGGAGTACCGACTGGACACTACCGACACCCTGCTGGAGGAGGCGCTGACACCCATTTACCCAACCGTAGAGGGCCTGGGGCAGGGGTTGTGGCGCAAGCTTACCGAACAGGCCCTCAACGTACTGGGCCAGGCTGCTGCGCAAGACCTCCTGGAAAGCGTTGTTGAATCCGATTTCAACCTGGCCGAGGCGATCCGCTACCTGCATCGACCACCCCCTGGCGCGCCGGTTGACAGCATGCGCGACTGGCAACACCCAGCCCAACTCCGGCTGGCACTGGAGGAGCTTGTCGCACATCACCTGTCCCTGCAGGCGCTTCGCGCCGAGGAGAAAGCCTGCCCCGCTCTGGCGATAAAGGGGGACGGCAGCCTGATTGCACCCTTCCTCAAGGCCCTGCCCTTTCAACCCACCGACGCCCAGGAGCGGGTTATTGGGGAGATTCTGGCTGACATGAGGGAACCATCTCCCATGCTGAGGTTGGTGCAGGGTGACGTGGGTTCCGGCAAAACCCTGGTCGCCGCCATGGCCTGTATCAACGCCATCGAGTCCGGCCATCAAATCGCCCTGATGGCACCGACGGAACTGCTGGCCGAGCAACACCTGCAGACCTTCGGCCAATGGCTGACACCTTTGGGCATTGATGTTGCCTGGCTCAGCGGCAAGGTGAAGGGACGGGCCCGGGATGCGGTACTGCAGTCGATAGCCGAGGGCTCGGCGTCCCTCGTTATTGGCACCCATGCGCTGTTTCAGGAGGGTGTGGTGTTTGCCTCCCTGGCGCTGGTCATCGTCGATGAACAGCACCGCTTTGGGGTCCATCAGCGGCTGGCCCTGACCGAAAAATCCCCCGGACAAACCTTGCCCCATCAACTGGTGCTGACGGCAACCCCCATACCCCGGACACTCTCAATGGTCGCCTATGCCGATCTGGATTGCTCGGTAATAGACGAGTTGCCGCCAGGCAGAACACCGGTTACCACCACCCTGCTGGACGCCCAACGGCGCAGTGACGTCATACAGCGGGTCGGGGCCGCCTGCGCGGACGGCAGGCAGGCCTACTGGGTCTGCACCCTCATCGAAGAATCGGACAACGTCGACGCGCGGGCCGCCGAAGCCACCTTTGCCCTGTTGGCCGAGCAACTCCCAGGACTGTCCATCGGGCTGATACACGGGCGACTGTCCGCTGCCGACAAGGAAACGGTCATGGCAGATTTCAAGTCTGGCGCCCTGCAGCTACTGGTCGCCACAACCGTGATTGAAGTCGGCGTCGACGTGCCCAACGCGAGTTTGATGATCATTGAAAACCCCGAACGGCTGGGTCTGGCGCAACTGCACCAACTGCGGGGCCGGATTGGCCGGGGGGCTGTGGCCAGCCACTGCCTGATGCTCTACCAGGCACCCCTTAGCCGGCAGGGACGTGAGCGCCTTGAAGTCATGCGCCAAAGCACCGACGGTTTTTATATTGCAGAACAGGATCTGAGGCTGAGGGGGCCCGGAGAATTACTGGGCACCCGCCAGACCGGCCTGACCTCCTTTCGTGTCGCCCAGCTGCCCGCCCACGAGCAGCTGCTCGAGCAGGTGGTCGACGTTGCCAACCAACTGTTGAAGCGGCACCCTGATCGCTGCGCCACGCTGGTGGACCGCTGGACCGGGGAGCGACAGGCCTTCGCCCGGGTTTGAACAGGTTACACTGGGGTGAGACCGCGCCTATGATGGAGTTCCATGGCCACATTGATACCTGACAATCCCAGCCAGCCCAAACCCACCGGGCTGTCCGAGAAGCTGCGCGGCTACTGGGAAATCATGCGCTTCCACAAGCCGATCGGCACCTGGTTGCTGGCAGCACCCACGGTGTGGGCACTGGTGATCGCCAGTGACGGCTGGCCGGCCCCGATGATTTTCGCCATCTTCGCAATGGGAATTGTGGTCATGCGCGCGGCAGGCTGTGTTGCCAATGATCTCGCCGATCGCAACCTGGACGGCTTCGTCGCCCGTACCCGACAAAGGCCCCTGGTAACCGGCGTCATGACGGCCCGGGAAGCACTGGGGTTGTTGCTGGTACTACTGTCCATCGCCCTGGTGCTGGTTGCCTTCACCAATAGCCTGACGGTTCAGCTATCCCTGGTCGGGGCGTTCCTGGCGATGATCTACCCGTATATGAAACGGGTCACCCACTGGCCCCAGGTTGTCCTTGGGGCGGCTTTTTCCTGGGCCATTCCCATGGCCTTTGCCGCGGTAAACAACAGCCTGGACCCAGCGTTGTGGTGGTTATTCGCAGCCAACCTGCTGTGGACCGTGGTCTATGACACCCAGTACGCCATGGTGGACCGGGATGACGACCTTTCAGTCGGTATCAAATCCACCGCCATATTGTTTGGCACACTGGATCGGCGTCTGATTGGTCTCATGCAGCTGGCGGCACTGGGCTGTTTCATTAAGACAGGCTCTGAGTTTGATCTTGGCTGGCCCTACTTGCTGTCCATCTTTGCTGTGGCGCTGCTGTTTGCCTGGCATCAATGGTTGATTCGACACCGGGATGAAGCCGCTTGTTTCAGGGCCTTTAACCAGAGCAAGTGGATCGGTGTGATTATCCTGCTGGGCATTGTGGGACATTTCTGGCTTACGCCCGTATCAGCAAGCTGACACCCCAAACTCCTGAACACCATGCAGCTCGAGATACATCCCAGCATTGGGGACATCCCTGAACAGGAGTGGCAGGCCTGGTTCGGGACAGACTATCCGTTTTTGAGACACGATTTCCTGCTGGGGTTGGAGCAAGCCGACTGCACCACCCGCAGTGCCGGCTGGACACCCTGCCACCTGGTACTCCGGGGTTCTGCGGGCGCTATCGCTGCTGCGCCGGGTTTTCTCAAGAGCCACAGCTACGGCGAGTATGTCTTCGATTGGGCCTGGGCAGATGCCTGGCAGCGAGCCGGTCTGGACTATTACCCCAAACTGATATCGGCCGCCCCCTTCACCCCCGCTACCGGCCCGAGAGTCTGGTGCAATCCAGAGGTCACGGGCGCCGCCAGCCTGTTCCTCAGCGCTGTTGAACAGTTCTGCAGGGAACAGGGCATCTCGGGTTGGCATATGTTATTTGCAGACGACGGCTCCACCGACAGCCTGTCCGGACTGGAACTGGTGGAACGCTCTACCTGCCAGTTTCACTGGTTTAACCGGGACTACAGCAGTTTCGATGACTTTCTGGGCCTGTTCAGCAGTCGCAAGCGGAAAAATGTCCGCAGGGAGCGGCAGCGGGTCGCGGCGCAGGGGTTAACCCTGGCAACGCGCACAGGAACCGAAATCCGATCTGAGGATTGGTCTTTTTTTCACCACTGCTACCAAACCACCTATGTAAAACGCAGTGGTCATGGTGGCTATCTCTCCAGGGAGTTTTTTACCGACCTGTGCCCGCGCCTGGGAGCTGCACCCGTCATGGTAACGGCGGAACTGGACCGCCGGCCGGTTGCAGCAGCACTGTTTTTCCAGTCAGCGTCGACCTTGTATGGCCGGTACTGGGGCTGCTTGCGGGAATATGATGGGCTGCATTTTGAGGCTTGTTACTACCAGGGTATCGAGTACTGCATTGCCAACAAGCTGGCCCGCCTCGACCCTGGTGCCCAGGGAGAACACAAAATCCAAAGGGGCTTTGAACCCACGATCACCCGCTCACTGCACTGGGTGGCTGAGTCGGGGTTTCGAAAGGCCATTGAGGACTTCTGCAGCAGGGAGAGGTCCCAGGTGCAGGCCTATCGCGACGACGCCGCCAGCCTGCTGCCTTTTCGGGAGGGCGCTGTTCCGGCAATCGGGGTGGCCTAGGCGCCGTCCTACGTGGGTACCTCATCGCGCAGGAAAACCCAGTCTCGTTCGGTGGACCGCTCCGGGCAGTAGTAGTAACCCGCTCCCGTGAAATCTTTCAGGCCCTCGGGATCATTGAGTTGTTGCTCGACGATATAGCGGGCCATGATGCCCCGGGCTTTCTTGGCAAAAAAACTGATCATCTTGTATTGCCCGTTTTTGAGGTCCCTGAACGCCGGCGTTATGACCTCTGCCGCCAGTTTTTTCGGTTGCACCGCCTTGAAGTATTCGTTCGAAGCCAGATTGACCAGCACCGGGCTGCCGCTTTTACCCAGGGCCTGGTCCAGGGCGTGGGTAATATCCTCACCCCAGAATTGGTACAGGTTGTCACCACCCTGATTGGCAAACTTCAGCCCCATCTCCAACCGGTAGGGCTGCATAAGGTCCAGGGGGCGCAGCAACCCGTACAGTCCCGACAGGATTCTCAGGTGTTTCTGTGCGAAGTTTAGGGATTTGCTGTCCAGGGTGGTGGCGTCCAGGCCCGTATAGACATCCCCCTTGAACGCCAGCACCGCCTGCTTGGCATTATCGAGGCTGAATTCGGGGTGCCAGTTCATAAATCGCCCATGATTCAATTCAGCGATACTGGCACTGACACCCATTAGCTTCTGGATCGCCTCGGGGGACAAGCCTCGGGCATCCTCAACCAGTTGTGCCGCCCGCTCAAGAAAAAGCGGCTGGGTCGACTTTTTCGTTACCGGCGGCGTCTCGTAATCCAGAGTTTTGGCAGGGGAAAGGACTGTCAGCACGTAGGTAACCTCCCTGATATAAGCGCGGTGACAATGATAACCTGTGTCTCGTCCATAGGGACCCCATAAGGAAGAAGAAGTGCCCGCTTTGCTGTCAACTATCCGAGCGCTCGATGGCCTGTCACACGTCTTGTCCAGATTCATAGCCTGGCTGCCGTTCTTGATGGCGATACTGACGGTATTTGTGGTGCTGCTGCGCTACGGGTTTGGGATCGGCGCCATCGCCGCCCAGGAAAGCGTCATGTACCTGCACGGCGCGCTGTTTATGTTGGGCGCCTCCTGTACCCTGCAGGCGGGCGAACATGTGCGGGTTGACGTTCTGTACCAGCGCTTTGGTCCTCGCAGCAGGGCCTGGATCAATGCCCTGGGGCATACTGTTTTTACCCTGCCGCTGTGTGCGTTGATCGGCCTGTCCAGCATGGGCTATGTCGCTGAGTCCTGGGCGGCTCGGGAGGGGTCGGCGGAGCCGGGGGGTATTCCGGCGGTTTATCTGTTGAAAACCCTGTTACCGGTTATGGCAGCGCTGCTGGCACTGCAGGCTGTGTCTGAAATTTTCAAAGCGCTGGCTGTGCTGGTGGCCGAGACCCCTGATGACCGGTGAAATACCACTGCTGATGTTTTTGGCGGTCTGCGTTTTCCTGCTGGCCGGCTTCCCTGTGGCCCTGACACTGGCAGGCGTGGGCCTGGTTTTTGCGGCCCTGGGCACTGTGCTGGGTGTCTTCGATGCCAGCTATCTATCCGCTGTGCCGACCCGAATTTTCGGGACCATAGGCAATGAAACCCTGGTGGCCGTACCGCTGTTCATATTGATGGGCAACATCCTTGAGCGCGCCCACATTGCTGAGGATTTGCTCAAGAATATGGCGCAGCTGTTTGGTGGACGGCCCGGGGGCCTCGGCATCGCAGTGATACTGGTTGGCGCCCTGCTTGCGGCCAGCACCGGCATCGTCGGTGCGACCGTAGTGACCATGGGCCTGTTGTCCCTGCCCTCAATGCTGCGAGCCGGCTATAGCCCTGCCCTTGCCTCGGGCACCATCTGCGCGACCGGAACCCTTGGCCAGATTATCCCGCCCTCTATAGCACTGGTCCTGCTGGGTGACGTGATGGCCAGCGCCTATCAACGGGCCCAGTTACAGATGGGCATCATCAATACGTCAACCGTATCCGTGGGCGACCTGTTTGTCGGCGCCCTGATACCGGGGATGATACTGGTGGGGCTTTATCTGGCCTGGGTACTGCTGGTCGCGCGAATCTCACCGGAGAAAGCACCTGCAGTTCAATCCGAGGGAGCCTCGCTGGCTGAGTTGGTGCGCGCCCTGGTGCCACCCTTCCTTTTAATTGCATTGGTCCTCGGTTCGATTCTGGCCGGAGCGGCCACACCGACGGAGGCAGCGGGGGTTGGCGCCGTGGGTGCCCTGCTACTGGCCCTGCAACGGGGCCAAATGGGGTGGGCGAAGCTGCACGAGGTCGGCCTATCCACCATGCGCATCACCAGCATGGTTTTTCTTATATTAATCGGCGCTGCAGTCTTCACCTTGGTGTTCCGCGGCTTTGGCGGCGAGGAGTTGATCCAGTCCTATTTCGAGCACATGGACCTGGGGCCCCACGGCGCCCTGCTGCTGGTGATGGCCGCCATTTTCCTGTTGGGCTTTATTCTCGACTTCATAGAAATCACCTTCGTCGTGGTACCCATCGTTGGGCCCATACTGCTGGCCATGGGCTTCGACCCGATCTGGCTGGGAATCATGGTGGCGATCAACCTGCAGACGTCCTTTTTGACACCACCCTTTGGCTTTGCCTTGTTTTACCTGCGCGGCGTGGCACCGGAGGGTTTGCAAACGGCGCAGCTATACCGGGGCGTCATACCCTTTGTAATGCTGCAGATCGCCCTGCTGGCCATGCTCTGGATGATCCCCGAACTGGCCACCTGGCTGCCGGCGCAGCTTAGGGGCTGAACCGCAGGACAGGTAGGCAAAACAGTCGGTATGATCGGGCGATAACTCCCTGGCCAAAGGCAGATTGATCCATGACTGACCTCGATATGAACCCGACGCCCCAGGGCGAGTTGAGTTTACAGGCGGTTGCCATGCCGGCAGATACCAACCCCCATGGCGATATTTTTGGCGGCTGGCTGATGTCCCAGATGGACCTCGCAGGCTACGTCACCGCCTGTGAAGTGGCCGGCGGCCGAGTGGCCACGGTCGCCGTGGATGGAATGGTCTTTCTTACCCCGGTGCATGTGGGGGCCGTGGTCAGCTGTTACTCGGACATTCTGGAGATCGGCCGCAGCTCCGTGCGTGTGGTGGTGGAGGTTTGGATTAACTCGCGACAGGATGGCGAGCCGATAAAGGTCACTGAGGGCACATTCGTGTATGTCGCTATCGGTGACGATAAACGCACCCGGGCTATACAACGCCCGGGTATCAGCTAGTCAACCGGCTCGGGCATGACCGGCGGCAGCACCTTGTCCCGGGCATTGAGATAGGCGCGCTCTGATATCTCGTGGTAAGCCCTGACATTGGTGGCAAAAGCATCATAGGACCGGGCAATCTTTTCCGCCCTTGGGTCAGCGGCCCGCAGCTTCGCCATGGCCACCAGCGATTTTTCGTAGAGCAGGGCAAGTATGTCGTCTGGAAGGGGGCGCAGTTTGGTGCCGGCCTGCAACAGCTGTTGCAGTGATTCATTGTTGCGGGCAGTGAATTCGTCGAGCATATCCTGGTTCGCGGCACGGGCGGCGGCACGAACAATGGCCTGTAAATCGGGTGACAGCTTGGCGAAGGCTTTGGCATTGACCGTGAACTCCAGCAGGGCGCCGGGCTCGTGCCAGCCCGGGTAATAATAGAACTCAGCGACCTCATTGAGTCCCAACGTCCTGTCGTTGTACGGTCCGACCCATTCCACCGCGTCAATCACGCCTGTTTGCATGGACGTATAGACTTCACCACCGGCGATTCGAACCGCCGTGCCGCCGGCCGCGTCAAATACTTCTCCGGCCAGGCCGGGAATACGCATCTTCAAACCCACCAGGTCCTGGGTGGTTTTCAGTTCTCGGTTGAACCAGCCTGCCATCTGTACACCCGAACTACCGCCCGCAAAAGGGATGACGCCAAAGGGCGCATAAAGCTCCTGCCATAACTCCAGGCCACCCCCATAATGCAGCCAGCCGTTCATTTCCTGGGCCGTCATGCCAAAGGGGACTGCGGTGAAAAAAACCGAAGCGGGAATTTTGCCCTTCCAGTAGTAGCTTGCGCCGTGTCCGACCTCGGCAGCGCCCTGGGACACCGCATCAAAAACCTCGAACGCAGGTACGATCTCCCCGGCGCCAAACACCCGAACCTGCATTCGGCCGGCGCTCATTTCGTTGACATAGCGTGCGAAGTTTTCCGGCGCAGTGCCCAGCCCCGGCAGATTCTTTGGCCAGGTTGTTACCAACTTCCAGTTGTGGACGATCTGGCGAGGTTGCCCGGAGGGATCAACCTCTGTTGTTGACTGGCGATTGCTGTCCACCGCCCACAAGCCGGTCACCAGCACCAGCAGGGCCACAAGGGCGACAACCACCACCGGTAAAAAGCGTCGCTCAAACATGGACACACTCCTTATTTTAATGGGCCGCCACAGGCCGGCTTACCAATAGTGCCGAATCAAAGTGTTTGTAAGTTTGCGTATTGCAGCACCAGCCATTTGGAACCCTCGGCGAAACTGACCTCAACCCGGGCATTGGCACCCCGGCCCTCGAAGTTTGTCACCACGCCTTCACCAAACACCTTGTGCATAACCCGCTGGCCCAGGCTAACCCCGCTCTCCGCGTGGGCGGCCGGTGCCAGTGTCGCCAGCGGCCGGGATACCGAGGCACCCAGTCGCACCTCATGGATCAGTTCTGCGGGGATCTCCCGAACAAACCGGGAGGCCGTGTTGTAGGACTCGGACCCGTGTATGCGACGGCTCTCTGCATAGGTGAGCACCAATTTCTGCATGGCCCGGGTAACTCCCACGTAACACAGCCTGCGCTCCTCCTCCAGACGGCCGGGTTCATCCAACGACATGCGGTGGGGAAACAGGTTTTCCTCCATACCCGCCAAAAACACCAGGGGAAATTCAAGACCCTTGGCAGAATGCAGGGTCATCAACTGCACGCTGTCCTCATGGGGGTCGGCCTGGGCATCGCCGGCATCGAGGGCGGCGGCATCCAGAAACTGCTGTAACGCTGACAATTCAGTCTCTTCAGGCACAAAGGTCTTGGCAGCGGATACCAGTTCCTCCAGGTTCTCAACCCGAGCCTGTCCGCGCTCGCCCTTTTCAGCTCGGTGGTATTCAAGTAGACCCGACTGCGCCACAACGTGCTCGGTGAGTTCCTCCAGGGGCAGCTCCAGCGTTCCCGAATCCAGTTCATCCACCAGGGCCATAAAACCGACCAGGGCATTCAGCGCCCGGGGGGTGAACAATTTTTCATCCCGGGCAATAGTGATGGCCTGCCACAGCGGCACCTGTCGGCTGCGGGCCAGATCCCGCAGCTGTTCGGCGGTCTTGTTACCAATACCCCGGGGCGGGATGTTGAGCACACGCTCCAGGGCCATGTCATCGCTTCGGGTCAGCAGCAGGCGCATGTAGGCCAGGGCGTTGCGAATCTCCAGTCGCTCGTAAAAGCGCTGCCCACCATAAATTCGATAAGGTATCTGGGCCCTGATCAGGGCCTCCTCCAACACCCGGGACTGGGCGTTGGATCGGTACAGAATGGCGCTGGATCGTCTGGCGTTGCCCTCCCCAACCCAGCCGTCTATCCGCTCGACAATAAACCGGGCCTCATCCTGCTCGTTGAAGCCGGCGTACAGGCTGATCGGGTCGCCGGGATCGCCGGCGGTCCACAGCTCCTTACCCAACCGGCCAAAGTTATGGCCTATCAGGCTGTTGGCGGCATCCAGAATCGTTTGTGTGGAGCGGTAATTTTGTTCCAGGCGGATGGTTTGCGCGGGTGAAAAGTCCTCTGAGAAGCGGTGGATATTTTCAATTTTGGCACCGCGCCAACCATAAATGGATTGGTCGTCATCCCCCACGGCCACCACGGGTACTTCGTCCCCCGCCAGCACTCGTAGCCAGGCATATTGGATGGTGTTGGTGTCCTGGAACTCATCAACCAGTATCGAGCGGAAACGCCGCCGGTAGTGGGCGAGGGTGTCGGGAGACTTGAGCCACAGTTCATGGGCGCGCAGCAATAGTTCGGCAAAATCGACCAGCCCACCCCGTTCGCAGGCCTCCTCATAGGCCGTGTAGAGCCGATGCATGGTTTTTGCGTACAGGTCTCCGAAGGGAGGCTCGATGTGCCGGGCGCGTAAACCCTCATCTTTTTGGGCGTTGATGTACCACTGGGCCTGCCGGGGTGGCCAGCGCGCCTCGTCGAGATCGAGCTCACGACAGACGCGTTTCACCAGGCGGAGCTGGTCATCACTGTCCAATATCTGGAAGTTCTGGGGCAATCCCGCCTCAGACCAATGCTGCTTGAGCAGCCGGTGGGCGAGTCCGTGGAAGGTACCCACCCACATGCCATGGGTAGGCAAGCCCAGCATGGTTTCGATGCGAAGGCGCATTTCCCGGGCAGCCTTGTTGGTAAAGGTTACCGCCAGCACGGCGTTGGGGGAGACGCCGTCGGCCCGGATCAGCCAGGCGATACGGTGTACCAGAACACGGGTTTTGCCCGAGCCGGCTCCCGCCAGTACCAGAAGGTTGCCGGGCTCCGCAGCCACAGCTTCCCGCTGTGCCGCATTGAGATCAGCCAAAATATCAGACACATCCATGGTCAAAGTCTACCGGAAAATCATCCATTGACCCGATCGGCGCCCGATAACATCGTGTACTTTAACCAAGTTTGCACTTGTTTTAGTGCCAGAACTCATGACAATCAATGGAGTGGCAGGCCGTGCGGTTGGGGTAAGCAACCCACACATTAATGTCGCAGTCAAAACAGAGGATCGAAACGGCTATGGATGACCGTGATGAAGACGAGAAGCGTCGTGTCATGACCCCGCCCAAGGAGTGGAATGGTGATCAGGACGACAGCGATTCAGACTCGGATTGGCTCAGTGATGCTGAGTCGGAGCCCGATCAGCAGGGCAAAGAGGAAACCCCCGAAAGACCGGAAGTGGACGATGCGGGTTGGCTGACGGCGGAGGACGCGCCGCCGGAACCCGACTTCGCGCCGGCGGCCGATAGCGAGCCGGAAGCCGACTGGTTCTCCGAGGATGATCTCGCGGCGGCACCCGATCCGAGTCCGGCACCGCCCAAGGCGCCTGCAGACAGCAGTGCCCGCCCCGAAAAGGCGCCGCCCACCGCAAAGACCGGGGAGAACATTAATTTTTCCTCAGAGGATTTGCTGACAGATCACCAGATAGTCGGCACCGGGTCGGCCGGTCGCCTGCCCCTTTGGCCCACCCTGGGGGGTGCTGTAGCCGTGGTCTTGTTGATGATTGGCGGTTGGGGCGCGATCTCTGAACGCACCGCGCTGCAGCAGCGCATCGTCGAACTCGAGCAACAGCAGTCCACTCCCAAGTCCATGGGTGACCTGGACGCCGGCGCGGAAGCTGAGTTGGCAGCGGAAAACCAGGCCCTTCAAATGCAACTCTCATCCCTGCGTGATCAATACAACGTCGCCAATTCAATGATCAGCGACTTACAGGCTGAGCTCGATGCAAGCGCGGGGGGTGTCGAGGCCGAGGCACCCGTGCCCGTGGCCGAGGTTGAAATTGCCCCGGAAGAGCCTGAGACAAGGGTTTCAGAAGACCCGCCGCCCGCACCGGTGGCGGCGCCACAACCAGAATCAGCGGTGGCAGATAACGATAGCACCCCCCCTGAACCCACAGAGGTCGTCACTGGGGCTTGGTTTGTCAACGTGGCGGCCTATTCGAAGTCAACGACGGCTGAGAGTTGGCGGGATAAGCTTGTCGGGGAGGGATTCAATGCCATCACCCAGACCGTGGATACCGGAGGCCGCACCCTGTACCGGGTTCGTGCCGTGGGCTTCTCAACACAAACAGAGGCAAAAGCAGCTGCAGCCGAACTGGAGGACGCCTACAAAATAGGACCCCTGTGGGTGGGAGAGGACAGCTCTCTGGCCCCTGCAAAACCAGTCGATGCCCTGGACCCGGCCGTTGAAACACCCGCCCCCGAGACCAGCCCAACGGCAGCAGCCATGCCACCGACACCGTCACCCACAACTGGAACCGGACCCGGGGGCTGGTTTATTTATGTAGATACCTATGCCCAGGGCCTTGAAGCGGATAAAAAGGCGCAACAGATAGAGGATGCGGGCTACGCCGCCAAAGTAGCCGTGGAATACCGGTCAAATGAATTGTTTTACCGGGTGCAAATTGTGGGTATTGAATCCCGAGGGCAGGGTGAGGATATTATCGAAACCCTGGCTGCCAGGGGGGACATGCCGAATTTGCAGCTCCGACAATATTGATCACATAAACCAACCATAACGTCGAAATACGGAAAAACCACTATGAACAGAATGATCACCTCCCTTGCACTACTTCTCACCCTGCTGGCAGGGCCGGCTGTCGCCAAGGACTGCACCATGCCCGAGGTGCCTGAAATTCCCGATGGCAGTACTGCCACCATGGAGGAGATGATCGCGGGGCAGTCAGCCGTCAAGGCTTTTCAGGCCGCGGTAGCGGACTATCGAGGTTGCCAGGACGGCCGCATGGAAGCCATGAAAGCCGCTGTTGAGGAAGGGGATCCCGACGCTGCGCCGGCCTATCAGGCAGCAACGGATGCTTACAACAAATCGGTAACGGTGGAAGAGCAGGTTGCAGAGCAATTCAATCAGTCAATTCGAGCCTACAAAGCCGCCAACCCCAGTTGATGTAAAACCACCACCCTGGCTTCTGCAGCGCCTTGCTGGGGTAGCGGGGTGGGTACAGGAAATCGACGGATTGGCGACCTGGTCGCGCTGACATCAGGCCTGTGGTTTATCTGGCAGCGCCATAAGCAAGGTCAGCAGGAAACACAAGGCTGAGACGGCCATGGTCGAGGCCAGCACAACCATGGTGCCCTGATCAACGGCGTTGGCGGTGCCGTCCATAACGGATTGAAACCGCCACGCCCATGCCCGGTAATGCAGACACAGGGTGAACCCCCAGGCGCCGCAGAGAACACCGGTGGCTTTATGATCTTTCAAAGCCACTACACTCCCCCAGATCAACAGTAGGTCCGCCAGATAATCGGGCAACAAACCCAGTAATGCCTGGCCGTATTGAACGGTGTACGCTGTTTCCAGAAGGAAATGGATGCCGGCCAAGCAACAGCTGGCAATGGCAAACCGCCGCACGAAAGCTGAACTTTTAACCCGCGCCATGGCGTGTTCGTACTCCTTTTGCAGCTCTTTGGCACTTCTGTCTGGACATGGTTACAGGGGCAATCGGTTATCCAATCACCCCCTCAGTCCCAATACCCAGAGAGGTGGGGGGTGACTACTGGGCAGGAGCAACCGACAGCTGCCACCATGCCCGCAACCGGGCCGTTTGCCAAATACAATAGCCCCCAACAACAACGACCAGAACCAGCAGGACAACCCACTGGTTGACACCGAAGACCAGGCAACCGAGCCCAGTCGCAGTCATGGCGGCAATGGCCGCAATTGCGGGATAAAAGTCATGGCGGGTGGCCTTGTGACGGCCCTGAAAGAAAGCGGCGTTCTCCGGCTCGATACGCGCCCGCCTCATGGTGCTGTGGGCAATCCAGTTCATGGTCGCCATGATCAGGGCGAAGCATATAAACCACAGCCCAGGGTTTTCGAGTTCAAGGCTATAGACAGAAAAGAACTGTAAGAACCCGACCCAAAACGGCGTAACAAACTCGCTGGCGGTGGGGACCCAGACAAACCTTGCAACATTCATCGCGTAGACCAGCCAGATCATCAGCATACCCAACAAGCCAAGCAGGATTTGCAACCAGGTGATCAAGGTAGCGAAGCTGAACTGGTAAATGGCGGGTTCTGCCACCAGGAACGACCACAGTAATTCTATGGCAAAGGCCTGGATAATCCCCAATAGCGCCAGAACGACAGCCGGCACATTGGTTTTGACTCGTTCGCGGATAGGGTTCATGGGTTAACTACGCAATCCTTGGGGTTTGGGTTTCGCAGGGCTATTTACCCTGTTCTCTGCCGCCTCAGTCAGGCGGGCTGTTGGCGCCGGGTGGGTGGTTCATCAGAGGGTTATTATGTTCCTTGCTGGCAGGCTTCAGATCAACAGCCGCCCCCCGGCCATGATGTTCAACACGACCTCAAGATCTCGCCACCGGCCGGGGATGGCCGTCAACGTATTGCCAGTCCACAGCAAATCGCCTAATTTCGGTGATCAGATCACGTAGCGTGAATGGGAGCAGATAATGGCGGACTGTGGCTGTGGACGGAGTCCCACGGGCAAGTGCATTGGTTGGCATGCACTTTCCGAGGAAGAGTATCAAGAGAAACTAAAAGAGCATCAGGAACAGGCAGAAAGCAAGGAAGCTGAGAAGGAATAGCGCAGCTGGCCAGCGCGTTCATTGCTGACCAAAGTGTTGTGCGAAGTAAGCTTCCCTATGGGCTTTGTCCATACCCACTGTCTCGTCCATGAAACGGTTTCTGTCCTCCCTGGATTTGAAGACCCAGACGCAGACCGTATCACGTGAATGGTAAATGGCCTTGAGCTCATCATCTATTGCACAGAGGTCGTCTGGAATTTCTGTCTTGATACAAATCACTGGAAGCACCTGTTTTACCGTTGCGAATCGGATCAGGGCAGCGCCCTACTCTTCCTTGTAGTCCTCTTCCAGGATGTTTTTTTCCTTTAAGGTCTTGGTGAGTTTTTCAACTCGCACAAAGGCAACCACCCCAAAAATAAAGCCCAAAATCCCAAAGGCCTCCATGATTCCTCCTCCTAACTTGCTGTCCCGTGCTACTCCACGGTAACGGATTTAGCCAAATTCCTGGGCTTGTCCACGTCGGTTCCTTTGGCTAAGGCGACGTGGTAGGCGAGCAGCTGCAGTGCCACGGAATAGACGATGGGTGCCGACCACGGGGAGCAATGGGGCATCGACAACACGTGGGTGCCCTCTTCCGACTCAAAGCCCGCTTCGGTGTCGGCAAACACAAACAACTCGCCGCCCCGGGCTTTGACCTCTTCCAGGTTTGAGCGCAACTTTTCCAGCAGTTGGTCGTTTGGCGCCACCGCCACCACAGGCATATCTGCATCCACCAAAGCAAGAGGGCCGTGTTTGAGCTCTCCAGCGGGGTAGGCCTCGGCATGGATGTAGGAGATCTCCTTGAGTTTTAACGCTCCCTCCATCGCCACCGGGTTAAAAATACCCCGGCCAAGGAACAGGGCATGGTGACGGTTGACGAAGTGCCTGGCCCAGCCCCGTATGGCGGTCTCCATGGCCAACACGCTGCTGACATCCCTGGACAGACCGGCGAGGGCGGTATCCAGGTCAAGGGCATCAACACCCCGCCTACCTTTAATACCAGCCAGCTTGCCCGTTAACAGCATCAGAGCCGCAAGTTGCGTGGTAAAGGCTTTGGTTGAAGCGACGCCGATCTCAGCGCCGGCCCGGGTAAGAATGGCCAAATCGCTGGCCCGGACAATAGCGGAATGATCGACATTGCACAGGGCCAGCCGGGCCACCACATTGTCGCCCCCGGCATGTTTTAAGGCCGCCAGGGTGTCCGCGGTTTCACCACTTTGCGAGATACACACAATCAGCGTCCCGGGCAGTGTGACCGAGCGCCGATAGCGGTACTCGGACGCCACTTCAACCTGGCAGGGCAGACCCGCCTCGGCTTCAATCCAGTGGCGGGCCACCAGACCGGCGTGATAGCTGGTGCCACAGGCAATAATCTGCACAGCGGCGACTTTGCCAAGCAGGGCATCGGTTTGCTCGCCAAAACAGTCGGCACCGCGCCAATCCATGGCCAGGGTATCGTCAAGGCATTTTGGCTGTTCGTGGATTTCCTTGAGCATGTAGTGCTCATAGTCACCCAGGTCACCACTGTCCTGGGTTGTTTCAATTCGGGTGACGGGCCGAAGCACCGGCTCACCTGAGCGGTCGACGATACGGTAGCTTCCTGCCACCAGCTCCGCCATGTCCCCTTCTTCAAGATAGACGAAGCGGTCGGTCACCGGGCGCAGTGCCAGGGTATCCGAGCCCGCATAGGTCTCGGCCACACCAACTCCCAATACCAAGGGGCTGCCCTCCCGGGCCACGACCAGTCGGTCCGGAGCCTCGGCATCGACCACGGCCAGTGCATAGGCCCCCTGTAGTCGTGGCACAACCTGCTGCAGGGCCTCAAACAATCCTCCCCCCTCGGCCAGCGCGGCCGCAATGAGGTGCACTACCACTTCGGTATCGGTCTCTGAAGAAAACACGACGCCGGATGCCTCCAGTTCATCCCGCAGTTCCTGGTGGTTTTCAATAATGCCGTTGTGCACCAGCGCTATCCGGTCGCCGCTGGTGTGGGGGTGGGCGTTGATCTCGCTGGGCGCGCCGTGGGTGGCCCAGCGGGTGTGGGCTATACCGGTCCGCCCCGCTATCGGCCCACTGTCCAGTGCCGACTCCAGTGCCGCTACTTTTCCCTGGCGCTTGCACACCCGAAGCTGGCCGGCGCCATCGATTACCGCCAGACCCGCCGAGTCGTAACCGCGGTACTCCAGGCGCCGCAGGCCCTCCAGCAAGATTTCGGGCACATCCCGTTGGCCGACGGCAGCAACGATGCCACACATACTTCAGTCCTCTTTACGGCCGGGGGGGGTCCAGCCCGATACATTACGTTGCCGGGCCCTGCCCAGCGCCAGCTGGTCCTCCGGCACATCCTCGGTCACCACCGAGCCGGCAGCGACGAAGCTGTGGTCCGAGAGGGTGACCGGTGCAACCAGAGTGCTGTTGGAACCGACAAAAACACCATCACCGATGCGGGTAGGGTGCTTGTCGACACCGTCGTAGTTGCAGGTGATGGTGCCGGCACCGACATTGCTGTCGGCGCCAATCTCGGCGTCACCAATATAGGCAAGGTGATTGGCTTTGCTACCGGGCCCCAGCACGGAGTTTTTGGTTTCCACAAAGTTACCGACCCGGGCGGCCGCCCCAAGGTCAGTCCCCGGTCGCAGGCGCGCGTAGGGGCCGATGCGGCAGCCCGCACCGATGGCTGCCCCTTCAATATGGCAGAAGGCCTGGATATCCGTGTCAGGCCCCACCACTGCATCCTTCAGCAGGCAGTTGGGTCCAACCTTTACCCCGTCTCCCAGGACAACCTGTCCCTCGAAGACGGCGTTGACGTCGATCTCAACATCCCTGCCGCACTGCAACTCGCCACGAATATCAATGCGCAGGCGATCCACGACCCCTACGCCATCAGCCATCAGGCCATCGGCCAGACGGGTTTGAAATGCCCGCTCCAGGGACTGCAGTTGGGCCCGGTCGTTGACGCCTGTTATTTCCACGGCGTCCCCGGTGACCACCAACTGGACTGGAATATTGCGCTGCACCGCCTGGGTAAGGGCATCCGGCAGATAATATTCGCCCTGGGCGTTGTTGTTGTTCACCTCTGCAAGGAGCGTCCCAAGCAGTTCTGCGGGTGCCACCAGCACCCCGGTGTTGACCTCTTTGATGGTGCGCTGCTCGGCACTGGCATCGGCATGCTCGACCACCGCCGCAAAGTTGCCGGCGGCGTCCCGCAGCACGCGACCATAACCCGCAGGCTCACTGAGTTGGGCCGCGAGCAGTGCCGGTCCGTCAGCGGCCCGTTCAATCAAACGGGCCAGGGTCTCGCCGGACATTAGGGGAACATCACCAAACAGCACCAACACCCTGGCGTCCGGGTGACAGGATGGCAGAGCGCAGGACACCGCATGACCGGTGCCCAACTGCTCGGTCTGCTGATGAAAGCTGAGATCGGTGGCCGAGACAGCGGCCTGGACCGCCTCGGCACCGTGGCCGACAACCACATGGATGGCGGCCGGGCTGAGGGCCCTGGCAGTATCGAGCACATGTTCAAGCAGGGGCTTGCCCGCCAGCCGATGCAGGACCTTGGGCTTGTGGGAGCGCATACGCGACCCCTGACCCGCGGCCAATACGATGATTTCCAGTTTGGGGTCCTCGCTGCTCACGACGTCGCCCTCCAAAGCGAGCTGCATCATAGCAAGGAGGCCAGGAATAAAAGACGAAAAAAAACCGCCGGGGTGGCGGTTTTTGCTGCTTGACCTGTCAGCCTCGCCCTGCCCGGGTTTTCAATTTGCGCAGGGTCGCAAGCTGGGCTGCCGCCTCTGCCAGCTGCGCTGACGCGCGACCGTAGTCCAGCTCGCCACTTTGATTGGCCAGCGCCTCCTCGGCGGACCTTCTGGCTTCCTCAGCTGCCGCTTCATCGACATCGGCTGCACGCAGTGCGGTGTCAGCCAGGATGGTGACCACATCACGCTGGACCTCGAGAAAACCACCGGAGGCGTAGAACACCTGCTCTTCACCACCCTGCTCCACCAGTCGCACCGGCCCGGGAACCAGAGCCGTCAGCAGCGGCGCGTGGCCATAACAAATTCCCAGCTCGCCCTCGGACCCGGTGGCCACCAGCAACTCCACCAAACCCGAGTAGATCTGGGCCTCGGCGGACACGATGTCACAGTGAATTGTCATCGCCATAATCCGCTACTCCCCGCGATCAGAGCTTCTCGGCTTTTTCCACGGCCTGCTCAATGGAGCCCACCATGTAAAAGGCCTGCTCCGGAAGGTGGTCGTATTCGCCAGCCAAGATACCCTTGAATCCCGCGATGGTGTCTTTCAGGGAAACGTAGATGCCGGGAGAGCCGGTGAAAACCTCGGCGACGTGGAACGGCTGGGACAGGAAGCGTTCGATCTTCCGGGCCCGGGCCACGGTCAACTTGTCTTCCTCGGACAGTTCGTCCATACCCAGGATGGCAATAATGTCCTTCAATTCCTTGTAGCGCTGCAGTACCGACTGGACACCCCGTGCCACCTCGTAATGCTCGGTGCCGATCACCAGTGGGTCCAGCTGCCGGGAGGTTGAATCCAGCGGGTCAACGGCAGGGTAGATGCCCTTGGCCGCAATGTCCCGGCTCAACACCACCGTGGAATCCAGGTGCGCGAAGGTGGTCGCCGGGGAAGGGTCGGTCAGGTCGTCCGCCGGCACGTATACCGCCTGGATGGATGTGATGGATCCGGTCTTGGTGGAGGTGATGCGCTCCTGGAGCACGCCCATCTCCTCCGCCAGGGTGGGCTGGTATCCCACCGCCGAGGGCATACGTCCGAGCAGAGCCGATACCTCGGTTCCCGCCAGGGTATAACGGTAGATGTTATCCACGAACAGCAGTACGTCCCGGCCCTCGTCGCGGAACTTCTCGGCCATGGTCAAGCCGGTCAGGGCGACCCGCAGACGGTTGCCCGGGGGCTCATTCATCTGCCCATAGACCATCGCCACTTTGGACTGGTCCATGTTTTCAACGTTGACAACACCCGACTCCTGCATCTCGTAGTAAAAGTCGTTGCCCTCCCGGGTGCGCTCACCTACACCGGCAAAAACCGAAAGTCCTGAGTGCTCGGTCGCAATGTTGTTGATCAGCTCCATCATGTTGACCGTCTTGCCAACTCCGGCACCACCAAACAGCCCGACCTTGCCGCCTTTGGCGAAGGGACATACCAGATCGATCACCTTGATGCCGGTCTCCAGCACTTCTTCCGAGGCGGCCAGCTCATCGTAGGCCGGTGCGGCGCGGTGAATGGCGCTGCGCTCCTGTTCACCGATCGGACCTTTTTCGTCGATGGGGTTACCCAAAACATCCATGATGCGACCCAGGGTCTCGATACCGACCGGCACTGAAATCGGGGCGCCGGTATTTTCCACCGCGAGACCGCGACTGATGCCCTCGGAAGAGCCCATGGCAATCGCCCGAACAACACCGTCCCCGAGTTGCTGCTGCACCTCCAGCGTCAGACCTTTCTCGCTGACAGACAGTGCATCGTAGACCTGGGGCACACTGTCGCGGGGAAACTCAACGTCGATAACCGCGCCAATGACCTGTACGACTTTTCCACTACTCATCTTCCAGCCCTCTGTTTCCTTTGCTGTGCGGCTTGTCAAAAGCCGCCTGTTCATTCAAAAATTCAACCGGTTGGCGATCAGCCAATGGCCGCTGCGCCACCCACAATTTCTGCCAGTTCCTGGGTAATGGCCGCCTGGCGCGCCTTGTTGTAAACCAGCTGCAACTCATCAATCAGCTCACCGGCATTATCACTGGCGTTCTTCATGGCAATCATGCGCGCAGCCTGCTCACAGGCGCCGTTTTCCACCACGGCCTGGTACACCAGGGATTCCACATAGCGCACCAACAGCGCATCCAGCAGCTCCCGTGCGTCAGGTTCGTAGATGTAGTCCCAGTGGTGGGACAAACCGTCATCCTCACTGGCTTCCAGTGGCAACAGCTGCTCGACCTGGGGCACCTGGGTCATGGTATTTACAAACTCGTTGCTAACCAGGTAAAGGGTGTCTATACGCCCCTCAACATAGGCATCGAGCATCTGCTTCACGCCGCCAATGAGTTGGTCTACGGTGGGCTCTTCTCCCACGTCCCGGACACTGGCCACTACATTGCCACCGACACTTTTGAAAAACGCCAGGGACTTGGCACCTATCAGGCACAGGTCCACCTCCAGCCCCGCCTCATGTTGGGGCCGCATGGCTGCAATCGCCGCCTTGAACAGGTTGATGTTCAACCCGCCACACAGGCCGCGATCGGTGGACACAATCACATAACCAACCCGTTTGACTTCCCGTTGCTCCATGTAGGCATGGCGATACTCGGGCACGGCATTGGCGATATGTCCCACCACATCGCGGATGCGACGAGCATAGGGTTTACCCAGCTCCATTCGGTCCTGGGCCCGGCGCATTTTGCTCGCGGCGACCATTTCCATGGCGCTGGTGATCTTTTGAGTACTCTGGATACTCGAGATCTTGGTGCGAATTTCCTTTCCGGCCGCCATCGTCTGTTACCAGGCCTGGGTTGACTTGAAAGTCTCGATAGCCGTTTTGAAAACCGCCTCCCGGTCATCATTCCAGTTGCCATCGGCGACGATCTCGGCCATCAGGTCCCCATGCTCGGCCTGCATGTACGCCAGCAGCGCCGTTTCAAAACCACCCACTTTGGCAACCTCGACGTCATTCAGGTGATTTTCGTTGGCGGCGTATAGCAGTACGCCCATCTCTGCAATGGAGAGGGGTGCATATTGTTTCTGCTTCATGAGTTCGGTAACCCGCTCGCCGTGGTCAAGCTGGGCTTTGGTCGCATCATCAAGGTCCGAGGCAAACTGGGAAAAGGCCGCGAGCTCGCGATACTGGGCAAGGGCGGTACGGATGCCTCCGGACAGCTTCTTCACGATCTTGGTCTGGGCGGCACCACCAACGCGGGATACTGAAATGCCGGCGTTCATGGCAGGGCGGATGCCCGCGTTGAACATGTCTGCTTCCAGGAAAATCTGCCCGTCAGTAATGGAAATAACGTTGGTGGGTACGAAGGCCGAGACGTCACCCGCCTGGGTTTCAATAACTGGCAGCGCAGTCAGTGATCCGGTCTGTCCTTTGACTTCGCCGTTGGTAAAGTTCTCGACGTAGTCCGCATTAACCCGGGCTGCCCGCTCCAGCAGGCGGGAATGCAGGTAAAAAACGTCGCCCGGATAGGCTTCACGACCCGGGGGGCGACGCAGCAGCAGGGAGATCTGGCGATAGGCCACCGCCTGTTTGGACAGATCGTCATAAATGATGAGCGCATCTTCACCGCGGTCCCGGTAGTACTCACCCATGGTGCAGCCCGCAAAGGGCGCAAGGTATTGCATTGCTGCGGGATCGGAAGCGTTGGCCGCCACCACGATGGTGTGCTCCATGGCCCCGTGCTCCTCCAGCTTACGCACCACCGAAGCAACCGAGGAAGCCTTCTGGCCAACGGCAACATAGACACACTTAATGCCAGTGCCCTTCTGGTTGATGATCGCGTCAACCGCAATGGCGGTTTTACCCACCTGCCGGTCACCGATGATCAGTTCCCGCTGACCCCGGCCAATCGGCACCATGGCGTCGATGGCCTTCAGGCCAATCTGCACCGGCTGGTCAACGGATTGTCGGGCAATAACCCCGGGGGCGATCTTCTCGATAGCATCGGTCTCATCGGTATCAATGCTGCCACGGCCATCAATGGGGTTACCCAGGGCGTCAACCACCCGGCCCTGCAATGCAGGTCCCACCGGCACTTCCAGAATACGGCCCGTGCAGCGACAGGTCTGACCCTCGGCAAGTTGCTTGTAGTCACCCAGAACCACCGCGCCCACTGAATCCCGCTCCAGGTTCAGCGCGAGACCAAACACCCCACCGTCGAATTCGATCATCTCGCCGTACTGGACTTCGGTAAGGCCATGAATTCGGATGATGCCGTCGGTGACCGATACGATGGTGCCTTCGTTTGTGGCTTGGGACGTCACATCAAGCTGATCAATTCGCTGCCGAATGATGTCGCTGATTTCCGAAGGGTTGAGTTGTTGCATGACCTATTCCTCTGTCAGGGTGTCAGCGTGCCGGCCAATTTGTTCAGCCGACCGCGAACCGAACCGTCGATAACCATGTCGCCGGCACGAATAACGGCGCCACCAACCAGGTTGGGGTCCGTCTCTGATGTAATTGAAACCGTGCGCTCGAAACGGCGAGACATGGCTTCTGATATTTGGTTGAGCGCTGCCTCATCGACATCGAATGCCGAGATAACCTCAACGTTGACTGATGCTTCCTGGGCCGCTTTGAATTCGGCAAACAGCGCGGCGGTTTCGTGCAGCAGGGCCAACCTGCCGTTGTCTGCCATGATGGCGAGAAACCCCCGAACTGGGCCGTCCAGTGCATCACCCAGAACCTCTGCAAGAATCTGGGCGCGCTGTTGGGCGGTTTTGCCAGGGTCCCCCAACACAGCTTGCACCGAAGGCTCACTGCTGGCGGCGGCGGCCAGGTTCAGGGCCGCAGACCACTTGTCCAGGTCGGCCGCCTGCCGGGCGTACTCGAAGGCTGCCCGCGCGTAGGGACGCGCCAGGGTTCTGGGTTCCACCATGGTCAGCCGTCCACCGTCAGGCCCCTGAGGAGCTCCGCATGTTTGGCCGCATCTATTTCGCTGGCGAGGATTTTCTCTGCGCCGGCAACCGCAAGGCTGCTCACCTGGGCCATTAACTGTTCCTGTGCCCGGGCTCGCTCCTGCTCTATCTCCGCTGTCGCAGCCGCCTTCACCCGCTCGGCCTCGGCCTGTGCAGCCACCTTGGCCTCGTCGACCAAAGCAGCGGCGCGCTTGTTGGCCGCGTCAATGATGGCCGCCGCTTCGCGCTTGGCCTCCGCCATCTCCTCAACAGCCCGCTTCTGGGCCAACTCGAGATCATGGCCGGCCCTGTCAGCTGCCGCGAGTCCATCGGCGATCTTCTGCTGACGCTCTGCCATTGCCGCCACGATGGGCGGCCAGACAAAGCGCATGCAGAACGCAACAAAGGCCACGAATGCAATCAGCTGGCCGATAAGCGTTAGGTTAATGTTCACTGTGTGCTCCTGTTGTCACCTGTGACGCCGGCACAAGGTTGCCGGCCATCATTATCAAGGACGTTTAGCCGGCGACGACAAAGATCAGGTACATGGCGATACCGACACCAATAATCGGGATCGCGTCCACCAGGCCGGCGCCAAGGAAGAAGGTGCCCTGCAGCTTGGGTGCCAGTTCGGGCTGTCGCGCCGAGCCTTCAATCAGCTTGCCACCAAGAATGCCGACACCGATTGCGGCCCCCATTCCACCAAGGCCCATCATGATGGCAGCGGCGACGTAAATCATTTCCATGGTTATCTCCTGTTAGGTAGTGCTTTGTTGGGGTAAAAGTTTCGAGCTCAATGGTCCTCGTGGGCCATGCTCAGATAGACGATGGTCAACACCATGAAGATGAAAGCCTGCAGGGTGATGACCAGGATGTGGAAAATGGCCCAGCCAATCTGTAGCAGGGCAGCCGGTAACATCCAGAGCACGCCCACGCTGAACAGGGCGGCAATCAGGATGAAAATCATTTCCCCCGCGTACATATTGCCGAACAGGCGCAGACCAAGGGAAAAAGGTTTCGCCAACAGTCCCACGATCTCCATGAACAGGTTCACGGGGATAAACAGCGGGTGGTTGAACGGATTGAGGCTGAGCTCCCGCACAAAGCCAAAGCCCTTGACGGTAATCGAGTAATACAACATCAAAATGAAGACACCGATGGCCATGCCCATGGTGATGTTGGGGTCGGTGGAGGGTACGATTTTCTGGTACTCCACCCCGGCCAGCATCAGTCCGTGGGGAATCAGGTCAACCGGTATCAGGTCCATCAAATTCATCAGAAAGACCCAAACAAATATGGTGAGCGCCAGGGGCGCTATAACGGGGTTTCGGCCGTGAAAGGTGTCCTTAACCGTGTTGTCGACGAATTCGACCACCATTTCGACGAAATTAACCCAACCCGAGGGGGTATCCGCCGACGCCTTCTTGGCCACGCTGCGAAACAACCAGCAGAATAAAATACCCAGGCCGACGGACCACATCATGGAATCGACGTGCAGGGCGTTAAAACCCATGGCGGCGATTTCGTCGCCCCCGTGGGCCAGGGTCCACTGGCCACCCTCCGGCACAACGCTGCCGTCATAGCGCAGATAACCCCCGGGTAACTTACCGTAGGTTAAGTTGGTGAGATGGTGGACGATATACTCTGATACCGTCTGTTCGCCGCCGTTCGATGCCATTTGGACCGTTTAGACTCTCTTTTTACCCGTTTTGGCGTTGGCCTTGCTGCTGTGCCAGCGCCGTAGTAACCGGCAGCGCTACCAGCGCCACCGACGCCCCCAAAAAACCCCCGGGGGCACTCACCTCGGGCCTCAGCGCAAACAAAACCCCGAAACCCAAGCCGCATAATGTGAACTTTAACAACGCCACCTGCGTGGCCGTTCGGGACCCCGCATGGCGCGCGACCCGACGCCCGCGCCATCCGTGGGGCACTAGCACAATGCCCCCCCCCATCAAGACAGCTGTCGCGGCCCCCAAGCCCCATCCGGCAGCAACCGCAAGGGCCACCAGGGCTGTGCATCCAAGGGACCAGCAAAACGCCCGTATCACCCCCTGTCGAACGTCCAATATCGAGTCCGGTGACCCTTTTTTATCCAACAGTACACCGCCCCCGAATTGGTGGGGGCGCTAGTCTAGTCGAAAGGCCAAGGCCCTTCAACACGTTGTGTTTCAGCGGATGCGACCAAGAATGCCATCCAACTCGTCGAGGCTGGAGTAACGGATTTCAATCTTGCCTTTACCCCCTTTACCCTGGGTGATGGCGACCGGGGAGCCAAGCCGGCCGGACAACTCCCGCTCCAGTCGCGCAACATCCGGGTCCTGCCCGTTGCTGTCAGAACCACCACTTCCCTGCAGGGACTTCACCAAAGCTTCTGTCTGGCGTACCGAGAGACCCTTTTTGGCAACCTGCTGGGCGGCTTTGACCTGCTCGCCCCCCTGTAACGCCAGCAGCACCTTGCCATGACCCGTGTCGATATGACCTGCTTCCAGCAAGCCTCTGACCGCGGGTTCCAGAGTTAACAGCCGCAACAAGTTGGCGATTACCGGCCTGGACTTGCCTACCCGGTCCGCAATGTCCTGCTGACTGAGGGTAAATTCCATCTGCAGACGCTGCAGGGCCTGGGCTTCTTCTATGGCGTTCAGGTTTTCACGTTGAATATTTTCGATCAGGGCCATCGCCACCGTGGCCTCGTCACCCACGTCCCTGACCACCGCCGGAATACTGTCTTTGCCCGCAATCTGGCTGGCGCGCCAACGGCGCTCGCCGGCTACAATTTCCCAACCGCCCGTGGCCAGGGGCCTGACCACTATCGGCTGCAACACCCCGTGCACCCGGATACTGTCAGCGAGTTCCGCCAGCGTCTGGTCATCAAAATCCCTGCGCGGCTGGAACTGACCCCGCCGAAGTTGCTCCAGGGGCAGGTGGCGCAGGTCAGACCGGCTCCCCGACTGGGCCTCACGAGCCGGTGCACCGGACTCTGTTTGCCCGGGCCCATCCTGGGACGGGATCGGTGCCTTCAGGTCGCCCAACAACAGGTCCAGGTCTTTACCCAGTTTGCCGCGTTGTTTTTTTGTGCTCAATCAAACCCCCCGGGGACGCACCTTTGTGACACGCTGAAATGCCCTCGTTCAGGACGCATCCTGATTCTGTTTCTTCACGAACTCACCCGCCAGCGCCGCATAAGCCCGGGCTCCAGAAGAGTACCGATCATAATGCAGGGCCGGTAAGCCGTGGCTTGGCGCCTCTGCAAGACGAACGTTGCGCGGTATTACTGTCCGGTACACCAAATCGCCAAAATGTTTCTGCAGTTCCTTCGATACCTCCCCGGTCAGGGAGTTTCTGGGGTCGTACATGGTACGCAGAATACCCTCTATTTTGAGCTTTGGGTTGACCGTGTCCGCGATACGGCGAATGGTGTTGAGCAGGGCAGACAGGCCCTCTAGGGCAAAGTACTCACACTGCATGGTAACAATGACCGACTGGGCGGCAACGAGGGCATTGATGGTCAGCATGCTCAGGGAAGGCGGGCAGTCGATGATGATCAAGTCGAATTGGTAACCTGCAGAAAGTGCTTTTGCCAGCCGGCGCTCCCGACCATCGACGTCAAGTAATTCCACCTCCGCAGCTGTCAGGTTGCGGTTGGCAGGTACAACAAAATAGCCGCTGTCCGCCGCCGGCACCATCACCTCGTTGAGGGGCAGTTCATCAACCAGCAGATCATAGGTCGTTAACTCAGCGGCCTGCTTGTCGACACCGGAAGACATGGTGGCATTGCCCTGGGGATCCAGATCCACCAGCAGAACCTGCCTACCCATCGCCGCCAAACTGGCTGCCAGGTTGACACTGGTGGTGGTTTTGCCAACGCCCCCTTTCTGATTTGCAACGGCTACGATTTTCATAACGGGTATTCGGCTCTCGTTTCGCTCACTGGGACAATGCCAGCTGGGCAAGATACCTTGTCTCATCCAGCCCCGGTACCTGCAGTTCCTGCAGCGCTACTGAGACACCCCGGTCCTCCAGGGCCGGTAACTCGTCATGAACACCGATGGCTTTCATGGCCAACATTACTCCCTGGGGCGCCAGAAGATGGGCACAGGAACTCACCATGGTATCCAGGCTCGCAAAGGCCCGGCTGATAATGGTTGGATACCGGGAGCTTGGCCGGTAACTCTCAACACGTTGTTCCAGGACCTCAACATTATCCAGTGCCAGTTGGGTTTTTACGTGATACAGAAACCGGGTTTTTTTTCCATTACTGTCCAAAAGATGGAACGTTTGGTCCGGGCGGGCGACGGCGAGAGGTACACCGGGCAAGCCCGCACCCGAGCCAACATCCAAAACCACACCCGATGGCAGCAGATCTATTACCGCCAGACTGTCGAGCAGATGACGGGTGACCATGGTATCCAGGCCCCGGACCGCAGTCAGGTTGTAGGCCTTGTTCCAACGGTGCACCAGATCAAGGTAGGCCAGCAGCGTGTCCTGCTGGGCATCTGCCAGGCAAACCCCCAAGCGGCGCAAGCCTTGTTGCAGCAGCACCGGCGCCGATTCAGGCATTAGAGGCTTGTTGATTTCCCGCCTGGCGCTTCAGGTGTACCAACAGCAAGGACAAAGCTGCCGGTGTAACGCCGGAAATACGACCCGCCCTGGCCAGGGTTGTGGGTTGGGCTGCGCTCAGTTTTTGTTGGATCTCGTTGGATAACCCCCGAACAGCGCTGTAATCCAGATTCTCCGGGATGGGCAGGGATTCCTGTCGCCGCAGACGTGCTATCTCATCCGCCTGGCGATCGATGTACCCCGCATATTTGATCTGGGTTGCTACCTGGTTGGCAGCATGCTCCGGAATTAGCCCTGGGCCCGCTGCAAGGCTCGCCACATCCCGGTACTCAAGTTCCGGCCTGCGCAGCAGGTCCGCCAGGGAGTACTCCCTGGTCAGGGGCGAAGGTATTTTCTGGTTAAGCTCTGCTGCCTCGGGGGACTCGGGTTGGATATAGGTACTTTCCAGACGCCCGACTTCGCGAGTAATCGTGTCCCTGCGCTCCTGAAAAGCCTGCCATTGGGCATCGGGTACCAACCCAAGTTCCCGCCCAATGTCAGTCAAACGCAGATCGGCATTGTCCTCCCGCAACAATAATCGGTACTCCGCCCTGGAGGTGAACATTCGATAGGGTTCCTGGGTGCCCAGGGTCACCAGGTCGTCGATCAGCACGCCCAGGTAAGCCTCATCCCTGCGGGGCTCCCAGGGTGCCAGGTCGCGTACCTTGCGGGCGGCATTCAGTCCGGCGAGCAGGCCCTGGGCACCGGCCTCCTCGTACCCGGTGGTGCCATTAATCTGGCCGGCAAAAAACAACCCTTCTATGGTGCGAGTCTCTAGGGAATGTCGCAGATCCCGGGGGTCAAAATAATCGTACTCTATGGCGTATCCGGGGCGGATGATGTGTGCGTTCTCCATGCCTTGGATAGAGCGCACGAACTCAAGCTGGACATCATAGGGCAGACTGGTTGATATGCCGTTCGGGTAAAGTTCGGTGGTTGCCAAACCCTCAGGCTCCAGGAATATCTGGTGGGATTCCTTGTCGGCAAAGCGATGAATCTTGTCCTCAATGCTGGGACAGTAACGGGGTCCGGTACCCTCTATAACGCCACCAAACATGGGCGAACGATCCAGGTTGCCCCTGATGATGTCATGGGTCCGCTCATTGGTTGCTGTGATCCAGCAACATAACTGGCGTGGGTGACTGTTCCTGTCGCCAAACAGGGACATGACCGGCCGGGGTTCATCGCCCCACTGCTGCTGCATGGAAGAAAAATCTATGGAACGGGCATCAAGTCTGGGAGGCGTACCGGTTTTTAATCTGCCAACCCGGGGGCACAACTCCCGCAGCCGGTCTGCCAGACCGATGGCTGCGGCATCGCCTGCCCTGCCACCCTGGTGGCTACTCATTCCCAGGTGCAGTTGGCCCCTCAGAAAAGTACCCGCCGTCAGGACGACGGTGCGAGCCATAAAATGAAGACCTGACCGGGTCTTCGCTCCGGTCACACGATTGCCTTCCAGTGACAGGTCTTCTACCGAGTCCTGGAAAATATCGAGATGGGGTTGATTAAGTAACAGCCCCTGTATGGCGGTTCGGTAAAGTGACCTGTCAGCCTGGGCGCGGGTTGCCCTGACCGCAGGGCCTTTGCGTCGGTTCAGGACTCGAAACTGGATACCCGCCTGATCAGTCGCCGCCGCCATGGCGCCACCGAGGGCGTCGATCTCGCGCACCAGATGGCTCTTGCCAATGCCACCAATGGCCGGGTTACAGGACATCTGGCCCAGGGTATCAACAGCGTGGGTCAACAGCAGCGTGCGGACACCGGTCCGCGCAGCCGCGAGAGCAGCCTCGGTACCCGCATGACCGCCGCCAACCACGATGACGTCGTACTGTTGTGAGGGGTTAGTCAAAACCGTTCACCCGAAAATTCCCGACCGCGGAGTATAGGCGCACAGGGAGGTGAGGAAAATGGTTGTAGTGCCACTATTGGGTCGCCTGACATTACCCGATCTTCTATTCCTCCGTCTTATAAACATTAAGAAGTAAGATTTTTATATGAGTTAGGTTATCTTAATGCTGTTGTTATTAGTGCGCTGCTGGTCAGGGGATAACCGGTCACAGCGTAGGTTTTTCGCTGGTTTTACGAACTCGTAACCCTATGGGTATCCGGCCCTGAGCAGCGGTAATTCCCTTTTATAGTCCGTGCATAACTGCAGGCCGTAGCTGGGGCGCGAATTACTCTCCAGGCTATTCACAGTTCAGTCACCGAGTGGTCCATGACATTAATCACAGCCCCGGGATAAGCCGGCGGCCGTGGCTAACAAGCTGTGGATTGTGCCGTAGCAACCTGTGGTAGTCCGGGCAGATTGTCAGCAAGCTGTGATAAGGCTGTGTTATTTGCCGATACAGAAGCTGGCAAAGATTTCGCCCAACAATTCATCGCTGGACAGTACGCCGGTTATTTGACCCAGTGTGGCATGGATCAACTTGAGATCCTCGGCCAGCAACTCCCCGGCGCCGTTCTCTGAAAATCGTTGCCGACAACCCTCCAGTTGCTCCCGTGCCGACTCCAGCGCCTGGATATGTCGTTGTCGGGCACTGAACCGGTTGTCTGTGGTTTGCTGCAGCCCCAGCTTGTCCAGTATTGCAGACTTCAAAGCGTCGATGCCGGCTCCTGTGTGCACCGACAGGGCGACGGCATCCTTGTTGATGTGTTGAAAAAACCCGGGGGAGCGACCGCTTCGGTCTATTTTGTTGAAAACCAGCAGCGTGCTGTCTTTGGATTCAATATCCGTGGTTGGCGAATCCTCGGCGTCATCATCAATCACCAGCAGGGTGATGTCGGCGTCACGGATAGCGGTTTCTGCCCGACGGATACCCTCTCGCTCGATGGGGTCGTCACTGGTGCGCAGGCCTGCGGTGTCGACAACCTGGAAGGGCACACCCCCGATGACGATGTTCTCTTTCAGCAGGTCCCGGGTAGTCCCTGGTATGCTGGTGACAATCGCCACATCATCTCCCGATAACACGTTCAGCAGGCTACTTTTACCGGCATTGGGTTTGCCGGCCAGCACCAATTGTGCGCCCGCCTGGAACAATGCCCCTTCCCTCGCTTTATCGAGTAGTTGTTGCAGTCCCGCCGTAAGGCTTTCCAGTGACGCTGCGACCTTGCCATCGGAAAGAAAATCCACGTCTTCATCCGGAAAGTCCAACGCTGCTTCAACGTAGACACGCAGCGCTGTGACGTCGCCGGCCAGACTGTTTACGGCGTCGGAAAAAACGCCGCGCAGGCTGGCTTGGGCCTGGCGGGCTGCGGCGTCGCTGTTGGCAGCTATCAAATCCGCTATGGCCTCCGCCTGCACCAGATCGATCTTGTCATTCAGAAATGCCCGTTCGGTAAATTCTCCGGCCCGGGCCTCCCGGGCACCGAGTTCCAGGCAGCGCTGTAGCAATCTAGCAAGTACGTACCGGCCACCATGGCACTGTAGTTCGAGGCAGTCTTCGCCTGTGAACGAACGGGGAGCAGTGAACCGGATGGCCAAGCCGTCGTCGATAACGTCACCGTTGCTGTCCAGGAATTCGCGGTAGTGGGCAAAGCGTTCGCGCAGGTGGGTGTCGCCGCAAAGGGAGCCGGCGATGTCTGTTACTTTCGTGCCTGAAAGCCTGATGATGCCGACACCCCCAACGCCAGCGGGTGTGGCAATGGCGGCGATGGTATCCCGCTCGACACCAGGTCTCTGGGGGAGCTCTTCAGCTGCTACCTCAGGCGCCTTCTCGCTCGATTTTCCGGGTGATGACATATTGTTGTGCCATGGAGAGAAGGTTGTTCACCACCCAGTACAGCACCAGTCCGGCCGGGAACCAAAGGAAGAAGAATGTAAAGACCACAGGTAACCACTGCATCAGTTTCGCCTGCATGGGGTCCGGTGGCGGCGGGTTCAGCTTTTGCATGAAAAACATGGAAGCGCCCATCATCACCGGCAAGACAAAGTAGGGATCCATCACAGACAAGTCTTTGATCCACAGCGCGAACGGCGCCTGTCGTAACTCCACGGATTCCATTAACACCCAGTACAGGGCAATAAAGACCGGCATCTGGACAAGGATGGGCAAGCAGCCCCCCATCGGGTTGATCTTCTCTTTTTTGTACAGCTCCATCATGGCCTGGGATTGTTTTTGCTTATCGCTGGCGTGCTGTTCCCGGATTGCCATCATCTTGGGCTGCACTTTTCGCATTCTTGCCATGGATCGATAACTCGCCGCAGAAAGCTTGTAAAAGGCGGTTTTGATCAGCAAGGTCAGCAGGATGATGGCAACACCCCAGTTGCTGACGATGGCCTGAATTTGGGTGAGCAGCCAGAACAGTGGCTGGGCAATCCACCACAGCCAGCCGTAGTCCACCACCAATTCCAGGTGAGGGGCCAGGGCAGCCAGGGTGTATTGATCTTTGGGTCCAACATAAAAACGGGTTGACCACTGACCCTCGTTTTGGGGGCCAACCCGCAGAGGTGTGCTGGTGAAGCCGGCTATGTTGAATCCAGTCTTGGTTTGCCGGGTGGAATAACTGTGGCTTTGATCCGGCGCGGGGATCAGGGCGGCGGTGAAGTAGTGCTGCAGCATGGCAATCCAGCCGCCCGTTTGTTGAATCTTCCAGGGGTCCTCGGCGATATCTGAAAAGCTGAACTTCAGAAACCGGTCTTCCGGTGTGGTGGTTGCTGCGCCGAGAAAAGGCTGCATACCAAAACCACTGGAGTCGGCGTTAATGGGCGCGGAGCTGTCTCGTTTCAGTTGTGCGAAAGGTACCGCCTGCCATTCATCCATGCCGCTGTTGCTGACGCGGTAGCCGATCTCGATGGTGTAACTGTCGCCGGTCAGTGTGAATTGTTTTTCAACACGGACGCCCTCAGGCGTATCCAGGGCGACCAGGGTGACCGTTGTCGGTGCGGAACCGGCAACGCGAAAATGACGCTGTTCTGCCGAATAGCGCGCCCGGGAGGGCGTGTCGATGCCGTCGGGCCCTACCAAGCCCGACTGCATGATGTAGGTCCGGTTGCCGTTCTGCTCCAGCAGTAACAGGGGCGTGTCGGGGTCATCAATTTTTTCTGGGAATTTGGTCAGGGATGTTTCAATGATGTCACCACCAGTAAGGTCGATGACGACATCAAGCACCTCGGTGGTTATCCGGATGGCGTTGTCTGCTGAAGAGCCAGCATCGACATCCCCGGGGGAAGAAGCCTCTGGCAACTCAACCGCGGGAAGGTCATCACCCGTGTCCGGGACGCTTATCGGCACTACAGGCGCGTCGGTGGCGGCGGGCAGCTCGGTGTTGTCGGCAAGGGAACCCGAGGCGGTTACAACGCCGGAGCGCAGGTCACGCTCGTCTGCCAACCGCTGGTCTTTGAAGGCGGTCCATTCGGTCAGCAGCATAAATGACAGTGCGGCTGCAACCGCAATCAGTAAATAGCGTTGAATGTCCATTGGGCTCGTCTGTACATCAATGTGGTGGTTTGGGGTTCTGTTGGTAAGGTCTTCATCAGTCGTCGGGCACCGGATCATAACCGCCTTGGCACCCAGGATGACACCGCCCAATGCGCCGCATGCCCAGCCAAATGCCTCGCACAACACCGAACCGGATTATGGCCTCTTCGGTGTAGTGGGAGCATGTAGGCTCAAATCGGCAGGCACGGCCAACCCATGGGCTGAGGACCAGTCTGTACAGCTGAATTAATTTTGCGCACCCGAGACGCAACAACTGGCTAATCTGGTTCAGCGGGCTGGAGGAGGTGGCCGGCGTCATGTTGTTGCACCCTGGCGCTCAATCTTTTGCCACAGGGTGGCGAGCGTGCGGCGAATTTCGTCGTTAGACAGATCGGCGAGGCCCGGTCTGGCCAAAACCACGGCGTCGATGTTTTTGTTGGGCGGAGACAGTCGGAAATGTTCCCTGATAATGCGTTTAATACGGTTTCTCTGAACCGCCAGCCGAACATGCTTCTTGGCAATGATCAAACCCAGGCGGGAATGACTGGGGTTGGTGATCGATAGCAGCAGCAGGTGCTTTGACGCTGCCCTGAATTCGCAATGCTTAAACACGCGACTGAAGTCGCTGGCATTGAGGAGCCGACTGGTCCGGGGAAATGTGAAGCCCTGATCCGCCATCAGGCCGGGCCGTTCGGTGCTGTCCGCGGGGTGTTGTTGGGTCAGCAGGCGAGGCGCTTGCGTCCACGCGCTCGACGACGGGCTATGACCTGGCGGCCACTCTTGGTCGCCATGCGGGCGCGAAAGCCGTGGGTGCGTTTGCGCTTCAATACGCTGGGCTGAAATGTACGCTTCATGGCAGTGTGCCTGTGCAGGAAGATTGGGGGCGCGGAGTATACGTGCGGCATAGCCCCGTAGCAAGTGCTGGTGAGAGCAGGATGACCGGCGCGCAAAAAAGTCATATTTTTTTGAAGTGTGTACCCACTTACATAGCCGGCTGGGCTGGAGGTGCACTTGATAAAATCCACCCCATAACAGCCCCTGCATTTAGGCGTAACCCCGCAGCAAAATACACAGCTTATCCACAGGCAGATCGTTGTTGATACTTGATTTGTTTTGGGTTTCGGGTTAGCGCCAAGACAACGCACAAACCATTGATTTTGTTGATAAAAAAAGCGTTTGCGAACGGATTGGGTTTGTGGATAACTATGTCTGCACAAGCGGTTTGCTGCGTTCCAGCCCCGGGCCGCTGGTACATGCCCTTAACCATAAGAGCCGACGCCGGAAACAGGGCCACAAGCCCCTCCGAGCGGCGCCAACAACAAGTTGTGGTGAGCAGTCACCCAACGGAGATGCACGTGTCACTCAGCGCTATAAACACAGATTCCTGGCAGTGGTGCCTCGGTCGACTGGAGGACGAACTGCCCTCCCAACAATTCAACACCTGGATCCGCCCACTGTTGGCCGACACGTCCAGTGGCGGGGTCACCCTTTCAGCCCCCAACCGGTTTATCCGGGACTTTGTGGAAGAGCGTTATGCCGCCATGATCTCCCAAATTCTGTCCGAGGCTGGCATTAAAGGGGCGCGTGTCAGTGTGGTTGTTGGTGCGAACCCGGCGACTCCCTCCCAGCCCGAGCGGGGCAGGCCAGCGTTACCCGGGATACAGCCAGCGGAGCGTCCGACCACGGTTGCTACCGTCGTTACCAGTAACAGCAGTATTCGTGGCGGCGTGACTTCTGCCGGTGCCCCACGGGCCCCGATCAGAGCCGTTCCCACTCACCAGCACAATCTCGTGGACAGCTATACCTTCCGGTCGTTCGTGGAGGGGAAGAGCAACCAGTTGGCGCTGGCAGCAGCCCAACAAGTGGCGGACAATCCGGGTGACTCCTACAACCCGTTGTTTCTCTATGGAGGGGTGGGCCTTGGCAAGACCCACTTGATGCACGCTGTGGGCAATTCCCTGCGCCGGCACAAACCGGACGCGCGCATTGTATACCTGCACTCAGAGCGGTTTGTCGCGGATATGGTCAAAGCCCTGCAGCTTAATGCCATCAATGACTTCAAGCGCTATTACCGTTCGGTGGATGCACTGCTGATTGACGATATTCAGTTCTTTGCCAATAAAGACCGGTCCCAGGAAGAGTTTTTCCACACCTTTAACGCGCTGCTCGAGGGCGGCCAACAGATGATTCTCACCTGCGATCGATATCCCAAGGAAATTGACGGGCTTGAGGAGCGTCTGAAGTCCCGCTTCGGCTGGGGTCTCACTGTGGCAGTGGAGCCCCCCGAGCTTGAAACCCGGGTGGCCATTTTGATGAAGAAGGCCGAGCAATCTGGAATTTCCCTGTCACCTGAGGCGGCTTTTTTCATTGCCCAGCGTATTCGTTCCAATGTTCGGGAGCTTGAGGGCGCATTGAAGCGTGTCATTGCCAGCGCCAATTTTACCGGCAGACCGTTTGATATTGATCTGATAAAAGAAAGCCTGAAGGATCTGCTGGCGCTGCAGGACAAGCAGGTCAGCCTCGACAACATCAAACGCATTGTCGCTGAATACTATAAAATTAAACTCGCTGATCTCATGTCCAAGAGACGCAGTCGCTCCATTGCGCGTCCGCGCCAGGTTGCGATGGCGCTGTCCAAGGAGCTTACCAATCACAGCTTGCCGGAAATTGGTGACTCCTTTGGGGGTAGAGACCACACGACAGTGCTGCACGCTTGTCGTAAGATAAAGGAGCTTCGTGAAACCACCTCAGATATTCGCGAAGATTACAAGAATTTGCTGCGTCTACTGACCACCTGAACAGCGGTTCAGGAGCGTCCTGGACGCATTCTGCTTGGAGCCGTAACACCATGAAGTTCAGTATTTCCCGGGATGCCCTGATCAAACCGCTCAACCTGGTAGCCGGTGTGGTCGAGCGGCGCCAGACCCTGCCCATATTGTCCAACGTGTTCATGAGCCTGGAGGCGGGGCAGCTGTCTCTTACGGGGACGGACCTGGAGGTGGAGCTGGTGGGTCGGGTGCCTGTGGATGGTGATAGCGAGGATGGGGAAATCACCGTTCCGGCGCGCAAGCTGGTGGACATCTGTAAGTCCCTTCCAGACGGTTCCACAATAGAATTCAGTGTCAGCTCGGGTAAGGCCATGGTGAAGGCGGGGCGCAGCCGATTCACACTCTCCACCTTGCCAGCGTCTGAGTTTCCGTCGGTGGATGAGCAGGGGGGTGATTTGTCCCTCGAACTACCCCAGGCGGTGCTGAAACGGCTGATAGAGCGGACCAGCTTCGCCATGGCGCAGCAGGATGTGCGCTACTACTTGAACGGTATGCTGTTGGAGCTGAAGGCGGGGCGCTTGCGCATGGTCGCGACCGACGGGCATCGCCTGGCACTGTGTACCGCGGACGATGCGGTCAGTGTTGGAGACGCCTCGGTCATTGTCCCTCGCAAGGGCATTTTGGAGCTGTCACGCCTGTTGGATGCCGACGATACGCTGCGGCTTGTGATTGGCAGCAACCATATTCGAGCGGTGAACAAACAGTTCACCTTCACCTCAAAGCTGGTCGACGGCAAGTTTCCTGAGTACGAACGGGTACTGCCCAAGTCGGCTGATAAAACTGTGATAGGTGAGCGCCTTGAACTTCGCCAGGCCTTTACCAGGACGGCCATCCTTTCCAACGAAAAGTATCGAGGCGTCAGGTTAAAGCTAAGCGAGGACACCCTGGATATCACCGCCAACAACCCAGAGCAGGAGCAGGCTGAGGAGGTGGTCGCTGTCGAATATCAGGGAGATGAGCTGGAGGTGGGCTTCAATGTCAGCTATCTCCTGGATGTGCTCTCCGTGTTGGATGGCGAGAAAATCAGGCTGTCCCTGTCGGACTCGGCGAGCAGCGCACTGCTCGAAGAGGCGGAGGAGGGCGACTCGCTTTACGTGGTTATGCCAATGCGGCTCTGAACCACCCCGGGCGCCCCCGTCAGGCCTAGCCCAGGATGACCAAAGACAACCATGGCCCATGGCTTGAGAGCCTTTATGTAGAAGGGGTGCGCAACCTGGCTACGCAGCGGATCGAATTTGCCGCCGGTGGCAACGTTATTGCGGGCCCCAACGGCAGCGGTAAATCCAGCATTCTCGAGGGCGTATCCCTGTTGGCCACCGGCCGGTCCTTTCGTTCCAACACCATTGGGCCGGTAATCCAGCACGACCGGGAGGACTGCGTGGTTCAGGCCCGTGTGGTGGTGAAGGCCGGGGTCTTGTCCCTGGGTATGAGACGTACCCGGACTGGCGAGCTCACCCTGAAAATTAACGGCGAGCCCGCCGCATCCCTGGCAGAGTTCGCCACCGTGTTGCCAACGATAATTATTGACCCCACCTCCACTGAGCTCGTTGGGGGGCCGCCCGAGGGCCGGCGGCGGCTGATGGATGGGGCCCTGTTCCACGTGGAACAGGGCTTTATCAATATTTGGAGGCGATATCAGCGAGCGCTAAAACAGCGTAATGCGGGGCTTCGCCATGGTACTATAGGCAGGGATGATCCCTGGTTGCCCGAGCTGGTAAAGACCGGCAGCATCCTGACAACACAACGTGCGTCATTGGTTGAAGAGCTGGGCCCTGTATTTGAGGGGGTGATGGCTGAATTAAGCCCGGAGCTGGCGTCGGTTTGCTTGTCTTATCGCCCCGGGTGGGACCAGGCGGGGACTCTGGAGGCTGGTTTGGTCAGGAGTCTCGAGTCCGACAGGGCCAGGGGGTTCACCCATGTTGGGCCGCACAGGGCTGATCTGCGTTTGCAATGGGGAGGTCGCCCGGCGGCAGAGGTCATGTCCCGGGGCCAGTTGAAACTGACCACCATCGCCCTGAGATTGGCACAGGGGCGACTGATGGCCGACGGCCGGGGCGGCTCGCCAGTTTACGCGGTTGATGATATTGCCGCGGAACTGGACCTGGATCATGCCGCCCGGGTCGGTGGTTTGCTCGAGAACGAGGCCTCTCAGGTGCTCATCACCACGGTTAGTGAGCAAGAGGTCGCTGGGTTTTGGTCTGGTGCGAACAAAAAACTGTTCCACGTGGAACAGGGAGCGGTAACGGGCTCACCAGGCTCAGGCCGTGGTAACGATTTGTAATACGGATAACGGATTGATCCATGACAGAAGAAACACAGCAGGACGGTGAAAACGCCTACGACTCCGACAGCATCAAGGTGCTTAAAGGGCTAGACGCCGTTCGCAAGCGTCCGGGTATGTACATCGGTGACACAGACGATGGCACGGGCCTGCACCACATGGTTTTTGAGTTGGTGGATAACTCTATTGACGAGGCTCTCGCGGGCCACTGCTCAAAAATTACGGTCGTGATTCACCCCGATGAGTCGGTGAGCGTTGCCGATGACGGCCGGGGCATCCCCACCGAGATGCATGAGGAGGGTGTTTCGGCAGCGGAAGTCATTATGACGGTACTCCATGCCGGCGGAAAATTTGACGACAACACCTACAAAGTCTCTGGTGGGCTGCATGGGGTGGGGGTTTCGGTGGTCAACGCGCTTTCCGAACATTTGCAACTCACCATCCGTCGCCAGGGCGAACTCCACGAGCAGATATACCGTCATGGCGTGCCGGAGGCGCCCCTTGCTGTTGTGGGCGAAACCGAGACTACCGGGACTTCGGTTCGTTTCAAGCCCTCTGCGGAAACCTTTACCAATATTGAGTTTCACTTTGACATACTGGGCAAACGCCTGCGGGAGCTGGCTTTCCTCAATAGCGGGGTTTGTATTGAGCTGACCGATGAGCGATCGGGTAAGCAGGAAACCTATGCCTATGACGGCGGCCTCAATGCTTTTGTCGACTTCCTCAATAAGGGCAAGAACGCCATAAATAAAGCATTTCATTGCCAAACCACCGCAGAGGGTGGCGTTGGGGTTGAAGTGGCGCTGCAGTGGAATGACAGCTTTCAGGAGAATATTCTCTGCTATACCAATAACATCCCCCAGAGGGATGGTGGTACCCACCTGGCGGGCTTCCGGGCGGCATTGACCCGGAGCCTCAATAGCTACATAGAGAAGGAAAACCTGGCCAAAAAAGCCAAGGTCAACACCACCGGCGATGACGCCCGGGAGGGTTTGACGGCCATTATTTCCGTCAAGGTTCCGGATCCGAAGTTTTCGTCCCAAACCAAGGACAAACTGGTCTCCAGTGAGGTGAAGCCCGCTGTTGAGCAAGCAATGGGCCAGCTGTTTGGGGATTATCTGCTGGAAAATCCCCAGGATGCCAAGCTGGTGGTTGGCAAGATGATCGATGCTGCCCGGGCCCGGGAAGCGGCGCGCAAAGCAAGGGATATGACGCGGCGGAAGGGCGCCCTAGATATCGCGGGCTTGCCCGGTAAGTTGGCTGATTGTCAGGAGCGGGACCCCGCTCTGTGCGAGCTGTACCTGGTCGAGGGTGATTCTGCTGGCGGTTCAGCGAAGCAGGGGAGAAACCGGAAATTTCAGGCAATCCTGCCCCTGAAAGGGAAAATACTGAACGTTGAGAAAGCCCGGTTCGACAAAATGCTGGGCTCGGCGGAGGTTGGAACCATTGTCACTGCCCTGGGTTGCGGTATCGGCAAGGAGGAGTTCAATCCTGACAAGCTTCGCTACCACAGCATCATCATTATGACCGATGCCGATGTGGACGGCTCCCACATCCGCACGCTGTTACTGACCTTTTTCTTCCGGCAGATGCGGGAACTCATCGAACGCGGCCACATTTACATCGCACAGCCGCCCCTTTATAAGCTGACCCGGGGCAAGCAAAGCCAGTATTTGAAGGACGAAGCGGCACTTGACGACTATTTGACCCAGAACGCCCTCGAGGGCGCGGCTCTGTTCACCCACGAGTCGGCGCCACCCATCACCGGGGCTGGGCTTGAGTCTCTGGTATCCGCCTACCGAGCTGCTCGCAGCACCATTGACCGGCTGGCCCGGGTGTACGCGCCTGCGGTGCTATGGCAGATGCCCTTCATGCCTGCCATCAGCCCGGAAACAATGTCCGACGAATCTGCCATGCGCGCCTTCGCCAATGACCTATGTGAGCGCTTACTGGCAAGCAAAGACAAGACTACCAGTTACTCGGCTGAGGTCCGGCAGGACCCTGAGCGGGGTCATTGGTACCCCGTGGTGACCCAGGTTTCCCACAGCATTGCCACTGAGGTGGCCCTGGGTCGGGCGTTTTTCTCAGGCAGAGATTACGCGATCCTCGTTGATTGTGGCGACAAAATACGCGATCTGGTGGAAGAAAGCGGTTATTTTCAAAGGGGCGAAAAAACCCTGCACACCCGGGATTTTGGTGAGGGCCTGGAGTGGTTGCTGCAGGAAGCCCGTCGCGGCACGGCCTTCCAGCGCTACAAGGGTCTGGGGGAAATGAACCCCGACCAACTGTGGGAGACCACCATGGATCCCGATGTCCGGCGGATGCTGAAAGTGACCATCGAGGATGCGATTCTGGCGGATCAGATGTTCACCACCCTGATGGGTGATGACGTTGAGCCCCGGCGCGAGTTTATCGAGGAAAATGCCCTTGCCGTGGAGAACCTCGATATTTAAATCGGGCATGTGTCGTCTGTAGCGCCAGGCGACACCCAGGATAGCTGCAACAGGCCACTCGCCATGTCCGCTTATTTCGGATAGTTGCCAGCGCACTCTGTGTTATTGCTTCCTGAACGCCTGCTTTCGTCCACGAAGCGGCGGTCCCACTTGTCAATAATAAATCGGTAATGGGTATGTTCAGAGGCGGAGAGCTGGCAAAGCCAAGCAGGCAGTCCATATCGTTCACCGTTATTGTTGCAGCCCTTGTGTTCTGGGGTTCTTTGCAGTCACCCATTCTCGGCTACGTCGCTGGACTGATAGGACTTTTATCTATCATTTTTGCGTCCTTCCTGGACTCATTCTGGCCGACAGCAAACAAGCCGGAGAACCCCTTTGTATTTTCACTTTTCTGGGGCGTAATGCTGGGCGGTGTCGCTCCAATGATGTTGGATATATTTTTGGAAGGAGGTTTCCAAGCAGTGTACGAGCTGCTTTTTACGTAATGGGTGCTGGGCTGGGTATATTCACCCTCATGTCGTCGTTGGTTTTATCACTGAGCAGCTATCAGCGCTCAGCAACGGATACGACCCGGTCCGTTGTTAAGCGTGTCTGCGGTCTGACAGCAGAACCCAAGGCGAGGGGATAGGCCGAGAGGGGTCTACTTCCCGGCGCCGCTCAGCAACGCGAAATCCGCGATGCCGGTAAATGCATTGCGTAAAGCCGCCAGCAATTCCAGCCGGTTATTCCTGGTTGCTGGGTCATCGGCGTTGACCATCACCTCATCAAAAAACGCATCCACGGGGTCCTGCAGGTTCGCCAGTTGCGCCAGGGCGTGACCGAAGTCCCCGGACGCAACAGCGGTTTGCACCCCGGGCTGGACGGCCAGCAGGCGATCGTGCAATTGCTGTTCAGCGGGTTGTTCGAAAAGAGCGGGGTCGGGCTTGCCGGTGGCTTCGTCTTCGGACTTGGCGAGGATGTTGGCCACCCGTTTGTTGGCGGCGGCCAGGGCCGTCGCCGCTTCGGTGCCTATAAACGCTGTCAAAGCCTGCACACGCCGGTCTACTTCTGCGGGGCAGGTGACACCTGTCGCGATCACGGCGCGGAGGACAGCAACGGGTACGCCCTGGTCCTCGTACCAAGCCCTGAACCTATCCATGGCGTAGTCGCTGACCCGCTGGGCGGTATCCCCATCAAGCACACCATCGGTGAATCCTGATGCGGCTTTTTGGGCGATCTGGCCCAGGTCGAGGTCGCTGCCCAATTCCATCAGGATGCGCAGCACGGCCAAGGATGCCCTGCGCAGGGCGAAGGGGTCCTTGGAGCCGGTTGGCAGCTGACCAATACCGAAGATACCCACCAATGTGTCCATGCGATCCGCCAAGGCCACCGCGGCGGCCTCCGGGCTGGCCGGCAATGCGTCACCGGCGAAACGGGGCCAATAATGCTGTTCGATGGTGTCTGCGACCCCTTGCGGTTCGCCGTCGTGGGCAGCGTAGTGAGCGCCCGCTATCCCCTGAAGGTCTGGAAATTCGAGCACCAGGTCGGAAACCAGGTCGCACTTCGCTAATTCCGCGCCGCGGCGGGTGGTGTCAGGGTCAGCGCCCAGCTTGTCCGCCAACCAGCCGCTCAGCGTTGTGATTCGTTCCGTCTTGTCGGCCAGGCTACCCAGCTTTTGTTGGAATATGACGGTTTCCAACCGCGCCCGGCGGTCGGCAAGGGGGGTCGACTTGTCATTGTCGAAAAAGAAGGCGGCGTCACTGAGCCTGGGCCTGATGACCTTTTCATTGCCCGCAATGATGGTCTCCGGGCGGCTGCTCTCGAGGTTGGCGATGGTGATGAACAGGGGCAGCAACTGTCCCTGTTTATCCAGCAGATGAAAGTACTTTTGATGCTCTTTCATGGAAGAGATCAAGGCGCCGGCGGGCACTTCCAGGAACGCGGGATCAAAACTGCCCCGCAGCGCCACCGGCCACTCGACCAGCCCTGTCACTTCATCCAACAGGTCGTCAGCAATCACCGCCTCGGCGTCTGCCTCTGCGGCACTCGCCACCACCTGGGACCTGATCTGCTCCCGGCGCGCGGCAAAGTCCGCCAGCACGAAGGCATCATGTAACGTCTTTTCGTAGTCCGCCGCCCGATCGAGACTGATGGGTTGGGGGTGGTGGAACCGGTGTCCCCGGGTGACACGATCGGAACGTATGCCCATGAGTTGTACGGGTACCACGTCATCACCCAACAGGGCCACCAACCACTGCACCGGCCGCAGGAATTCGTGCTGCGTTCGTCCCCAGCGCATGCGCTTGCTGACCGGAATCCCGGCCACTGCAGTTTCGATTACGTCGGGTAGCACCGCTGTCGCCGTCGCCCCGGCCTCGACCCTGCGCAGCCCCAGCCGCTCACCTTTTGGTGTAGCAATGGCGTCCAGGGTCTCAACATCAACGCCCTGCTTTTTGGCAAAACCCAGGGCCGCGGGTGACCAGTTGCCGTCAGCGTCCCTGGACGCTGCCACCGGTGGCCCCAGGGCTTCGACTGTCCGTTCCGGTGCCTGTACAGCCAGCCCCGTGATCAGCACAGCCAAACGGCGTGGGGTGGCGAACAGTTGCGAGGTCTCGAACCCCAGGTCATGGGAGGCGAGGCCCTCTGACAAGCCCTGCTGCAAGGCCTCCGCCATCACCATCAGCGATCCCGCGGGCAGCTCCTCAGTACCCAATTCAAATAACAGGTCGGTCCTGGCCATGGTCACTCTTGGGCCTCCAGGGCTTGCTGTCTCAAGTCGGGATCGGCCTGGGGAAAGCCCAGGGCAGCCCTGGAATCGTAGTACCCCTTGGCGGCGGCTTTCGCCAGGCTGCGTACCCGAAGGATATAGCGCTGGCGCTCAGTGACACCGATGGCATGTCGGGCATCAAGAAGGTTGAACGCGTGGGAGGCCTTCATCACCTGCTCATAGGCCGGCAGCGGCAGTTTGCAATCCACCAACCGCATGGCCTCATGTTCGCAAAAATCAAAGGCTGCGAACAGCGCGTCGGTATCGGCCTCCTTAAAGTTATAGGTCGACATTTCCACCTCGTTCTGGTGGAACACATCCCCATAGGTCACTACCCCCGCGGGCGTCTGGGCCCAGACCAGGTCATATACCGAGGACACGTCCTGCAGGTACATGGCGATGCGCTCCAGGCCGTAGGTGATTTCCCCGGTCACGGGAAAACATTCCAGGCCACCGGCCTGCTGGAAATAGGTGAACTGGGAGACTTCCATACCGTTGAGCCAGACTTCCCAGCCCAAGCCCCAGGCGCCCAGGGTAGGTGACTCCCAGTTATCTTCCACAAAGCGGATATCGTGTTCCAGCGCGTCCAGGCCCAGATCGGCGAGGCTCGCCAGATACAACTCCTGAAAGTTGTCCGGACTGGGTTTCATGACCACCTGAAATTGATAGTAATGTTGCAGGCGATTGGGGTTTTCCCCATAACGGCCGTCGGCGGGTCGTCGACTTGGCTGAACATAGGCGGCGTTCCAGTTCTCCGGGCCTACCGCACGGAGAAATGTCGCGGGGTGAAAGGTGCCCGCCCCCACTTCCATATCCAGGGGTTGCAGGACGACGCAGCCGTGGCTGCCCCAGAAATTCTGCAGTCGCAGAATCAGTTCTTGGAAGGTTTCGGGGATCACTGTTGGGTCCGATCGACAAGTTGCCGCTTGATTATACCCACGATGGGGCGGGCATAATACGCGTCATACCCCCAGAGATGTCTCCCGTGTCCTCGCCGAAGACGAAATACCTCCGTGACCGACTGGTCCCGCCCCTGCTTCGGGTTGCGCTGTGGTGCAGCTACCGCCTGCCCCTGGAGTGGACCAGGGGTTTGGGGCGCTGGCTGGGCCGCCTGCTCTACCGAGCAGACGGTCGCAGTCGCCGGGTGACCGAGCGCAACATCGCCCTGGCCTATCCCGAACTTGACCCGACGGCGCAACGGGAACTCGTGCGCAGCAGCCTGGAGGAAACCGGCGCCCTTGCCGCAGAGATGGGTCATGTCTGGCATGCGCCCTGGCCGCATACCGCGGGCTTGATCGCCAGCGCTGAGGGTTCAGACCAGGTGCGACAGGCCCTTGACCAGGGCCACGGGGTCATCATCCTGGCTCCCCACCTGGGCAACTGGGAGGTTCTGGGTCTGCATCTCGCCACCTTGGGGGACACCGTGGCTCTGTTCGAGCCGCCCAAAATTCCGGGCCTGGGGCCCATTATCCAGCGTGCCAGGGAACGCAGCGGCAGTCGTCTGGTGCCCACCGACCCCCGGGGTCTAGCGGCACTGGTTCGCTGTGTGCGCAAGGGCGGTATCTCGGGAATCCTCCCGGACCAGGTTCCGGACGCGGCTGCCGGGGGACACAACGTGCCGTTCATGGGCGTTACCTGCGGCACCGCCAGCCTCGCCTGTAATCTCATCCGTCGCTCAAATGCCAGCGCCTTCATGGGTGTGGCGTTCCGTTGTAAAGGCGGCTTTCGGGTTCATTATGTTCCTGCCCCCGAAGGCGTTTACCATGACGATGAGGTGGCGGCACTGGTGGCGATGAACGACGCCGTTGCCGATCTTGTCAGGGGCCATGACACACAGTATCAGTGGTCCTACAAGCGCTTTCGCTGTCGTCCCGAGGATGGCACAGATCACTATCGGGACCTGAAAGCGCCCAGGTCCCGCTTCCAGATCAGACCGGAGCAAAAACGTTGAACAGGGTTGCTGGAAAAGTTGTCGCGGGCCTCATTGGCTTTGTCACTCTGGGCATTGTCGGCTTGTTTTTTGGTCTGGCCATTGGCCATGCCTTTGACCGCGGCCTCTGGCAGGCCCTGCAGGCTGCCAGTCCGGAAAATCTGGCCCGCATACAGAAACAGTTTTTCGAAACAACCTTTACCCTGCTGGGCTACATCGCCAAGTCCGACGGCCGTGTCAGCGAGGCAGAGATTGCGCAGGCAGAGGTCCTGTTCAGGCAGCTCAGGCTGAGCCCGGCACAGCGCCAGTCCGCTATCCAGCAATTTCAAAGGGGGGCTCAACCGGGTTTCGACCCCGCCGCTACTGTTCGGGCCTTTGCCGAACGGGTTGGCCCCCGGCGGCAGGTGCAGCAAACGCTGTTTGCCTTCCTGGCCACCATGGCCCTGGCGGACGGTGAACTTGACGGTGTTGAGCGAACAGCACTGCACCATATTGCCGGGCTTCTGGGCATGCCCACCCAGGAGGTTGATCGCCTGGTGGCCATGCTGGTGGCCCAGGCCCGCTTCCATGGCGGTGCCGGGGCCGGTTCGACCCAGGCGGCCCCAGGGGATCGCCTGGCCGACGCCTACCAGGCGTTGGGTGTCAAAGCGGATGACAGTGACGATGTCATCAAGAAAAGCTATCGCCGCCTGATGAGTGAAAACCACCCGGACAAACTGATTGCCAAGGGCGTACCGGACGAGATGGTAAAACTTGCTACCGAGCGGTCCCAGGAAATATCAACTGCTTATGAGGTGATCAAAAACGCCCGGGGACTGCGGTAGGCATCAGGGACGCCAGAACGCCGGGGTAAAGAGCACCAGCAGGGTAAAAACCTCCAGCCGCCCCAGCAGCATGGCAAAGCACAGGATAATTTTTCCTATCTCGCTGACCTGGTGGTAGTTGTTGGCGACACTGCCCAGGCCTGGGCCCAGGTTGTTCATGGCCGCCGTGGTCGCCGAGAACGCCGAAGTAAAGTCCAGCCCCGTTGCCAGCATCAGCAGCATGATGGTCACCAGGCACACCATATACACGGCGTAGAAACTCCACACCGCGCTGACCACGCTGGGCTGCACTCTCCGGGCGTCGAGCTTCAACGGGATGATGGCGTTGGGATGCAGCAGTTGTTTCAGTTCTCGCATGCCCTGGCGAAAAATCAGCAGTAGGCGCATCGCCTTGAGCCCGCCCCCGGTCGATCCGGCGCAGCCGCCCATGAAAGACAAAATCAGCAGCATAACCGGCAAAAAATGGGGCCAGAGTGCAAAGTCCTGGGTCGTGAACCCGGTCGTCGTGGCAATGGAGACGGTCTGGAACATGCCGTGGATCAGCCCCTCGGTGGGGGGCAGGGTGTGGGTAATCAACAGCGTGGCGCAGGTGACAACGATGGCGATGCAGATCACGCTGCAGAAGAATTTGGTCTCCGAGTCGCCCTGGTAAATGTCTAGGCTTTTTCGCTGCAGGGCAATGAAATGCAGACCAAAGTTTATCGCTGATACCACCATGAAGAAGGTGCAGATGAGCAGGATGGTGTTGTTCTGGAAAAACCCCATGCTGGCGTCATGGGTGGAAAACCCGCCGATGGCAATGGTCGAAAAGGCGTGACAGATCGCATCAAAGGCGGTCATGCCGGCCAGCCAGTAGGCAATCGCACAGAGTGCGGTCAGGCCCAGATAAATGCCGAACAATGCCTTGGCGGTACCGGTGATCCGGGGGGTCAGTTTCCGGTCTTTGGCCGGACCGGTGCTTTCCGCCCGATACAGCTGCATACCGCCGATGCCGAGCATGGGCAGGACCGCAACCGCCAGCACGATAATGCCGATGCCGCCCAGCCACTGCAGCTGCTGTCTGTACAGCAGCAGGGAGCGCGGCAGCTCGTCGAGTCCCGCGATGACCGTGGCACCGGTGGTGGTCAATCCCGACACGGACTCAAAAAGCGCCTCTGCGACGGACAGGGGCAGGGCGGCGCTGGTCAGAAAGGGCACTGCCCCAAAGGCGCCGAGAACAATCCAGAACATGGCGGTGACAAGGAAGCCATCCCGTATACGCAGGTCCCGCCGGGCGTCACGGGTTGGCAACCACAGGGCCAGCCCCGCCAGAATATTGATGCCAAAGGCCACCGCAAAAGCGTGGGCCGAACCGTCGTTGTCCACCAGGCCAAGCAGCATGGGCGGCAACATTGCCGTGCTGAACAACATCAGCAATACCCCGGTAATGCGCAGTGACACCGACAGGTGCATCAGAAGAATCCAAACCCCGGGGCAAACAGTCGCTCGACCTCAGCGATACGGTTGCGGTCGGTGAGGAACAGAATCACGTGGTCATCGGGCTCCACGGTGATGTGACTGTGGGCTATGACCACATCGCTGCCACGCAGGATGGCGCCTACGGTTACCCCGGGGGGCAGGTCGATCTCGTCCAGCCGCCGCCCAATTACCTTTGAGGATCGCTCATCACCGTGGGCGATAAGTTCAATAGCCTCCGCTGCGCCCCGGCGCAGGGAGTGCACATTACTGATATCGCCCCGGCGCACATGGGTCAGCAGGCTGCCAATCGTGATCTGCTGGGGCGAGATGGCAATGTCGATCTCTTCTCCCACGAGGTCGGCGTAGGCCGCGTTGGTAATCAGCGTGATGACTTTCTTGGCCCCCAAGCGCTTGGCCAGCATGGACATCATGATGTTTGATTCGTCGTTGTTGGTCAGCGCACAGAACACATCGGTGTTCTCAACGTTCTCCTGCAACAACAAAGACGGTTCGTTGGCGCTGCCATGCAGCACGATGGTCTCCTCCAGCATCTCCGAAAGAAACCGGCAGCGGTCATAGGACAGTTCCAGGACCTTGACCTGATAATTTCGCTCCAGGCGGCTGGCCAGTGTCGCACCAATGTTTCCGCCGCCGGCAATCATGACCCGGCGGTAGGGTTCGTCGATGGTGCGCAGCTCCGAGGTTACCGCCTTGATATTCTCCCGGGCGGCGATAAAAAACACCTCGTCGTTGGGCTGTACCACAGTCAGCCCTTCGGGAATGATGGGTGGCGCGTCCTGTCTGAAAATCGCAGCCACCCGGGTATCGATGTTGGGCATGTGGTCGCGTATTTCCTGCAGTTGTCGGCCAACGATGGGCCCACCCTCGATGGCGCGCACGGCCACCAGCTGTATTCGCCCTTCGGCAAAGTCCAGTACCTGCAGCGATCCGGGGTTGGCAATGAGTTGCTCGATGTTGTTGGTTACCAACTGCTCCGGGCCGATGATGACGTCGACGGGGATGGCACCGTTTTTAAACAGCTCTCTGCTGCGTTCGAGGTAATCAGAGGAGCGTATTCTGGATATTTTGGTGGGTGTTCTGTACAGGGTAAAAGCCACCTGACAGGCGAGCATGTTGATCTCGTCCGAGTTGGTTACCGCTATCAGCAGATCGGCATTTTCAGCACCCGCGTTCAGAAGCGTGGAAGGGTGTGCTGCATCTCCCAGCACCGTGCGGATATCAAGCCGCTCCTGCAGCGCCCGCAAGGTGGTGGCCTGGCTGTCGACAACCGTAATTTCGTTTTGCTCGTCAGCCAGTTGTTCCGCCAGGGTGCCCCCGACCTGGCCTGCGCCCAGGATGATAATTTTCACGGTTTGTCGAACCTCTCCTCTGGAGGTGACACGACCTTAAACGGACAGCGTCGGATTTTCATGGTGTTTTTTACCGCATTGGGCGTCAATTGGTGTCAGCAATTTCTCACCAGTAGGGAAAAATAAAGCCCGTCGCCCCCGCCCTGGCAGGGCAGGGTCTGCAAGCCGTATTTCGTCTCAACAGCCGCCGATGATGCCAGTGGTGCAATGGAGCATCCGTCCAAATCAGGGCGCACCGCCGCAATAACGTCATCATTCTCTTCGCCCAAAACAGAACAGGTCACATAGAGCAGGCGTCCGCCGGGTCGCAGCAGGGGCCAGAGGCCGGCCAGAATACTGCGTTGTTGCCTGGCAAAGCCCTCGATGTCTGACCGGCTGCGTGTGATCTTGATGTCAGGGTTGCGTCGCATGACGCCGGTGGCGGAGCAGGGCACATCTGCAAGGATGGCATCGAAGGAGCGGCCCGCCAGAACGGTATCGGCGCAGCTTGCATCCAGGACAGCCATTTCCGGCGTCAGGCCCAAACGCCGGGCGTTCTCTGCGACGCTGTCCAGCCGCTGCTCGTTGTTATCCGTGGCCAGCACTTTGGCCCCGGGGGCCCATTCCAGCAGGTGGCAGGTTTTGCCCCCGGGGGCTGCACAGGCGTCAAGGATGGACTCACCGTCCTGGGGCTCAAGGAACTGGGCGGCCAGTTGTGCCGATGCGTCCTGCACGGAACTCAGTCCGTCGGCAAACCCCGGGATGTCCTCAACCCGTCGCGGCGGATCCAGAGTGATGGCGGTTGCTACTTCGGCGCTAAAGTGCGCGCTGCAACCGGCCTCGGTGAGGCGTTTGTGGTACTGCTCCGGGCTAATGCGCGACCGGTTGCAGCGCAGGGTGAGGGGTGGGTGGCTGCGGCTGGCAGCGGCAATTGTGGCGGCTTGCCCAGGCCATTGCCGGTCAATTGACTGCCAAAACCAATCGGGTAAGGCCAGCTGTTCTGGGGTTGTGAGCCGGGATTCAAGCTCGGCAGCATCCCGCTGGTAGCTGCGCAAACAGCCGTTGACCAGGCCCGTTGCCCAGCTTTTACCCAGGCTGCGTGTTGCTGCCACGGTTTCCCCGACCGCCGCGTGGTCCGGGGTACTGAGGCTGGACAACTGGTGCAATCCCAGCATGATCAGGGCGTGGATGTCATGGTCCTTGCTGCGCAGGGGTTTGCGTAACAACTGCCTGGCAATGGCCGCCAGTCGAGGCCACTCCCGTAATGACCCGTAAACCAACTCCTGAATAAACGGCCGTTGTTCGCTGGCGGCGTCTTCAAGCTGGGCCGGCAGGGCTCGCGCCAGGGATTCCCCGTTGCAGACCGCAGCCAGGGCTTTGGCAGCCATCGCCCGGGCCGGCAGTGATTTGCTCATGGGTTCGGGTCGAGCCCGGCGAAACGCTGGCCCGGGGCCAGTGCCGAGGAACGGCCCCGCATGATTTCTGCACAGGGCAGCGGGCGCGCGCCCGGAAACTGCAGCTGGGTCGCTTGCAGTGCCCCGGCGCCGCAGGCGACGGTGATTCCCTCATCGGTTGCCGCCAATATGGTTCCCGGAGGCTGGGGCTCCGGCATGGCGACCTCCTCAGCCTGCCAGAATTTGATGCGCTCGCCGTCCAGAAAGCTGAAACACACCGGCGCGGGATTGAATGCGCGGATTTGCCGGCACAGGGTTTGGGCGTCCCCCTGCCAGTCCAGTTGGCATTCCGCTTTCTTGATTTTGCTGGCATAGGTCGCCAGCCCATCGTTTTGTGGCTGGGCGTTGGCCAGTTGCTCGGGTAGGGAGGCCAGCACCGACTGCAATGCCGGGGGGCCAGCCTCTGCCATGCGCGCCTGCAGAGTGCCTGCGGTTTCGTGGGCGTCCAATGGCCAGCGTAGCTGTCGCAACATGGGGCCGGTATCCAGCCCGGCGGTCATCTGCATGATGGTGATGCCGCTCTCGGCATCCCCCGCTTCAATCGCCCGCTGAATGGGGGCCGCGCCGCGCCAGCGGGGTAGCAAGGAGGCGTGTACGTTGAGACAGCCGTGCCGGGGTATGTCCAAAACCGCCTGGGGCAAAAGCAGCCCATAAGCGACCACCACCATGACGTCCGCCTCCAGTGCGGCCAGTTGGCTCTGTATGTCTGTCGAGCCCAGGGAATCAGGCTGCAGCACGGGTAAGCCCGCGGCCAGCGCCCTGGCTTTGACCGGCGAGGGTTGCAGGCGTTTGCCGCGCCCAGCCCGGCGATCGGGCTGGGTGAGCACGGCACAGACGAGGTGCCCAGCGGACAGCAAACCGTCCAGGTGTTCAGCGGCAAATTCCGGCGTGCCGGCAAAAATGACCCGCAGGGGCGCGCTCATTGCTCAGCCGCGCTGCCGTTGGCTTTTCTCAAGCTTGCGGCGTATGCGTTGACGTTTCAGCGGCGACAGGTAATCGACAAACAGCTTGCCTTCCAGGTGATCGATCTCGTGTTGCAGGCAAATGGCCAACAGGCCATCCAGCTGTTCGCTGTAGGTCGCTCCGGTCCGGTCCAAGGCTGTGACCTGGATTGTCCTGGGCCGGTTTATGGTTTCATAAAAGCCCGGCACGGACAGACAGCCTTCGTCGTATTCCCCAAGTTCATTGTCCAGAATTTCGATTTCCGGGTTGATGAAGACCCTGGGTTCGTCGCGTCCTTCCGACACGTCGATGACGATGATGCGTTCATGAACATCCACTTGTGTTGCTGCAAGCCCAATCCCGGGCGCGTCGTACATGGTGTCCAGCATGTCATCAATGAGCCGGAGTACACGCGCGTCGACGTCCGTAACGGGGGCCGCCACGGTTCTCAGGCGCGGGTCAGGAAATTCGAGAATGGGGAGTAATGCCATGGTCTGGGGTTCGGCTCCGGTGTGACCTGGAACGGTATAAGGTGGCAGCATTTGCGCTTGCCAGCGTCAAATTGCCGCATCAAACTGGGATTATAGCGCCTGTGCAGGCTCGCCGTCCCAAGCGCCTTTATACACGCAGTATTCCGGGAGCCGCCGTCGCGCTATTGGATACCTTGCAAGGTGCCACGCCGGACGTGCATTAAAAACCGGTGCTGGTGACCCCGGGGTAATCAAACAGCGTGGCCAGGGATGGTCACCGGACGTGTCAAAAGAGGGGCTCGATAGTGAGACGTTCTGCTTGCAGTTTGGATAGTGGTCGCAGCAGCCCGGCCGCCGCAAGGTGGTTGTTGGCGGCAATGGTTGTCTGGCTGGTTTTGGTGTCGGTGACAGTGGGCGCCCAGCGCCCGGACACTGTTAAATTGAGAAGCGATGTCCCCCTGACCTACGTGGTCAAGCAGGGCGACACCCTGTGGGACATCAGTGGCATCTATCTTGAGGAGCCATGGCGCTGGCCGGAGCTCTGGGACAGCAACCCCCAAATTGATAACCCACACCTGATTTACCCGGGGGATGTCCTCTCCCTGCGCTGGGAAGACGGTCGGCCACGGCTGGGGTTGGCCAGCCGGGGCGATGTCAAACTGTCCCCCAGCGTGCGCAGCGAGTCCCTGGACACCGCCATTCCGCCCATACCCCGAGACCAGATTGACCCATTCCTGCGCGCCAACCGGGTGTTGGACCCGGGGCTGATGGGCTCGCTGGCCTACGTCATCGCGGGAGATGCCAAGCGCATCATCAGTGGTTTGGGGGATCGCATTTACGTGAGGGGCCCCATTGACCCCGAGGATCGCGCTTTCGGAATAATCCGTGAGGGCAGCCCCATCGTGGACCCCATCACCCAGGAAATGCTGGGTATAACAGCGATAGACATTGGCAGCGCCTCCCTGCTGCCCGGCGAGGAACCCAGTTCTGCCCCCGGGGATGTCAAGGAATTTGAAATCACCCGAATGACCGAGGAAATTCGGATCGGGGACCGCCTGATACCCCTGGAGGAGGGCATCCTGGATGCATTTTTCCAGCCCAAGGCACCCGGGGTTGAGGTCGAGAATGGCTTCATGGTCGCAGTGACCTCCGGCGTGACCCAAATTGGCGAGATGAATATCGTTACCATCAACCGCGGCGCCCGAGAGGGCCTGGAACTGGGTGATGTGCTGGCCATTTATCAAACCGGAGACGTGGTCAAGGATCCCGTCAATAATGAAATGGTGTCCCTGCCCGATGTGCGTGCCGGCGTGCTGATGCTGTTTTCGGTCTATGAAAAGGCGAGCTATGGCCTGGTATTGACCGCCACCCGGCCGCTGGCGGTGGGGGACAAGGTTAAAAACCCCTGAGGCGTGACGGGTTGGGGCTGACATAGGCCACAGCTTCCGCTTTTACCCAGCTCAAGGACGAGCGCAATGCCACACACCCTGGCCCAGAACCCTGGGGCTGATGCCCTTTGGTATGGGTTTCTGACAACGGACCGGATAGCTCGAGAGACCAAAAAAGACCTGTTGATATCGGGTTTCGATCCGGTTGCCTGGCGGGCAAACCATGGTCTTGGCCCCCCCGGACTTGCCGATCTGCGCCCACTGCTGGACGCTGAACAGGGCCGGCAGGCCAGCCCGGAGCCGCTATTCCCGGGGGTGCTGGTTCACCTCGGGGAGCAGCCCCCGGGGGTCGCCCATTACCCGCCGCTACTGGCGCAGCTTCCGGATGCCCCCCTGGGATTTTTTCTGTCCGGAGACCCTTCATGCCTGCGTAAGCCGGCCATCGCTGTGGTGGGTACACGGCAGCCATCCAGGGATGGGTTGCGGCTTGCTGAACGGGTGGCCGGGGCACTTGCCGCGGCGGGGTTTCTGGTGGTCAGCGGTTTGGCGAAGGGCATCGATGCTGCGGCTCACCGCGGGGCGCTGGACAGTGGTGGGCAAACCCTGGCGGTCATGGCCACGGGCCTGGATCGCATCTATCCCAGCAAACACCGGGGGCTGGCCCGGGATATTCAGGCCCGTGGTGCTTTGCTTACCGAGTTTTGCCCGGGTGCTGTACCCCACCGCTGGCATTTTCCCAGGCGCAATCGAACCCTGGCCGGCCTGTGCCTGGCCACCGTTGTGATCGAGGCAGGCCGCCCCAGCGGCTCCCTGATCACGGCAACCGCTGCCGTTGAGCAGGGCCGGGAGGTGTTCGCCGCGCCATGGTCCCTGTTCCACAGGAACGGCGCCGGCTGTCTCTACCTGCTGGGTCAGGGTGCACAGCTGCTGGAGACGCCGGAGCAGCTCATCACACAACTGGGGGTAAACCTGCGCGGTTGGGCGGCGTTGGAGGACGGGGCTGGGGTTGCTGTTGGCAGCGGGAGTGGCCCGGATGCCCAAAGCCGGTCCAGTGCCCAAATGGGAGCACAGGAGGCGCGCATAATGACCCTGCTGGGGGATGGTGAGGTTGACCTCGGCTCTCTGGCGACTGCCACCGGACTGTCGACCGGTGAGTTGCTGATTACCATTACGCGGCTTGAGCTTGCTGGCTATGTGGAGCAGACTCACGCCGGTTTCCGGGGAACAGGTGCCCATTGAAAGTTTCAAGATTTGCCATACAGGGGCTGGCCCAGCACATGGGGCAGGGAGGTGTGGTTGCCTGTCCTGCGGAGGCGGTCTGGGGGCTCAGCTGTGATCCCTTTTGCGAGTCCGCAGTCGATACGGTCCTGGCACTCAAGCAGCGTTCCGTGACCAAGGGACTGATCGTGGTGGCGGGGGACATTGATATGCTGGCTCCGATACTGGCGCCCTTGCCCGCGCCCCTGCGCGCCGAGCTGGAAATGAGCTGGCCCGGCGGCAATACCTGGTTGCTCCCCAATCGGGGACTGTTTCCGCCCTGGATTACCGGGGACAGTGAGGAGGTTGCGGTTCGTGTCACCGGGGCGCCCAGCTTAAAGGCGCTGAGTTGCGCTTTTGGTGGACCGGTTGTTTCGACATCGGCGAATCCTGCCGGGTCTCAGCCAGCGCGCCAGGGATTCCAGGTCGTGCGTTACTTTGGTCCGAATCTGCCCCGGGCCCGGGGGTCGGTTGACGCCACCGCCAAACCGTCGACAATACGCCGGCTGGGCACCGGAGAAGTACTGAGAGCCTGATGGCTCGGTCTTGGGTTTGCAGGGCACAGTGTGCAGCAGATGGATGTTAACTGGGGGTTACCATGGACAGCGCAGCTGTTGAACAGTATCTGAAGGGCCTGCAGACATCTATTTGCACGGCGCTGGAAGCAGCAGATGGCGTCGCCACTTTTCGGGAGGAAAGTTGGGACCGGCCAGAGGGTGGTGGTGGCATCAGCCGGGTGCTGTCTGATGGTGATGTGCTTGAGAAGGCAGGTGTTAATTTCTCCCATGTCATGGGCGCGAGTCTGCCGGGGTCGGCCACCGCCGTGCGGCCGCAACTGGCGGGTCGTAGCTTCCAGGCGATGGGTGTGTCACTGGTGATCCACCCCCAGAACCCCTACGTTCCCACCGCACACGCCAATGTCCGCCTGTTCGTCGCCGAAGCTCCCGACCAGGAGCCGATCTGGTGGATGGGCGGGGGGTTCGATTTGACCCCATACTACGGTTTCTTTGAAGATGCCCGGCATTGGCACCAGACCGCAGCCAACGCCTGCGAGCCGTTCGGGCCCGAGGTCTATCCGCGCTTCAAGGGCTGGTGTGATGACTACTTTCACCTCAAGCATCGCGACGAACCCCGGGGCGTGGGCGGCCTGTTTTTTGACGACCTCAATGAGTGGGGCTTTGATACCACCTTTGCTTTTTTGCGCAGCGTCGGCGACCACTTTCTGGAAGGTTATTTACCTATTGTGGAGCGCCGAAGGAATAGCCCCTGGTCCGAGCGCGAGCGTCAGTGGCAGCTTTACCGTCGCGGCCGCTACGTCGAGTTCAACCTCGTCTATGACCGCGGCACGCTGTTTGGGTTGCAGTCCAATGGTCGCACTGAGTCCATACTGATGTCTTTGCCACCCCTGGTGCGATGGGAATACGGTTACCAGGCCGACGCCGGCACCCCCGAGGCCGACCTGACGGACTACTACCTTAAACATCGGGACTGGCTGACAGCGGACCCGGAAGAGGCGCCCCGTTGACGGTCCAGGACAGGGGTCAGCAAGCCGATCTTCCCGGGGATACCTATGCCGTATTTGGCAACCCGATCAAGCACTCCAAGTCGCCCCAGATACACAAGGCTTTTGCCCAGCAACTTGGGGACGCGCTGACCTACAGGGCAGTTCGTGTGGAGTCCGACGCCTTTGAGTCAACCGTGCTGGGCTTTTTCCAGCGGGGCGGGCGGGGGCTGAACATTACCGTGCCCTTCAAGGAGCGTGCCTGCGCCCTGGCCGATACGGTCAGCTCGGCCGCCGAACAGGCGGGCGCCGCCAATTGCCTGGTGCCCCGGGAGGCGGGGCTGCATGCGGAAAATACCGACGGCCTCGGCCTGGTCAAGGACATGGCAGCGAACCTTGGTTGGCAGCTGCAGGGAAGGCGAGCATTGGTCATCGGAGCCGGGGGCGCAGTGCGGGGTATTTTGCAGCCGCTGCTGCAGGAGCGCGTGGCTGAACTTATCATCGTGAACCGGACGGCATCCCGAGCGCTCGAGTTGGCCCAGCGCTTCGATAATCCCTCGACGGCAGTGCGGGGCTGCGCGCCGGCCGACGTCGATGGCGAGACCTTCGATCTGGTGATCAACGGCACCAGCGCCAGTCTCAGCGACGACCTACCGGAGTTGCCGGACATCAAGCTATCGGCGCGGTGCTGCTGTTATGACCTTGTGTACGCGGCGGCACCGACAGCGTTTATGCAGTGGTCTGCGGCCAGGGCGGCCTGGGCTGTCGCCGATGGGCTGGGTATGCTCGTGGAGCAGGCAGCTGAAAGCTATTATTTATGGAGGGGGCAACGCCCCGCCACCGATGGCGTGATCAGCGACCTACGCGCCGCCCTGCTCGCCAGCGCCTGACACCGGGTTATCGCTGCCGTCATCGAGATATTGTTGCTTGAGGCGCACATAGTTCTCTGCGCTGTAGCTCAGGAACTCCCGCTCTGAGGCAGTGATCTCGCGCATGGCTTTTGCAGGGCTGCCACCATAAAGCCAGCCGCTGGTCAGTTTTTTGCCCGGGGTGACCAGGGCCCCCGCTGCAATCATCACCTCATCGGCCACTTCGGCGCCGTCCATGACAATGGCGCCCATGCCAACAAGGACCCGGTCGCCGATGGAGCAACCGTGCAGCACCGCACGGTGTCCCACCGTCACCTGCTCGCCAATAACGAGCGGGCAGCCCGAAGGATTGAAGCGACCGGCGTGGGTGATGTGCAGTACCGAGTTGTCTTGAATATTGCTGCCAGAGCCAATACTGATTCGATGCATATCCGCACGGATCGAGCAGTTGGCCCAGATACTGACGTCGTCACCAAGACTGATATCGCCCAGGACCATGGCGGTGGGGTCCACCATCACCCGGGCGCCAATACGCGGTTCGCTGGTGGTCCACTGGCGGACGTTGTCTTCAGCGCGATAGGAAACGCGGCGCATTGCTATTACCCCTGAACGCGAAAAGTGCTATGAATTCCCCTAAGGTAACAGACCCCGACCCGGAAACCCCAACATGCCAGGTAAGCAAAGACCACCCCCCGTTCGCTTCATTGCCGGAGCTGTGTGCCCCCGGTGCGGGGTCATGGATAGAATTGTGGTCAGCGGTGATGGAGCAACCCGACGTTGCGTGGACTGCGGGTTTGGTGATGAGCGTCCGGTAGAAGTGCCGGCGCCGGTGGCAACACGGGTGTCCCGGCCCGCTGCGCGCCGGGTAGAAACCCCCGCCGATGTCGTTCGACTGGTTGATGTGGCTGACGGTGCAGCCGAACCCGATGGCAGCGACGAATAAACCCCGACCGGGCTACGCCATATCTAGTGCCCAGCGACTTTACAAGCCACTATATAAAGGGCAGCCCAGGTCCGGTCTGGCACATTCCTGTGAATGATACTGAAAAACACGGTGCAGCCTGTGTTTGTTCGATCATTTGTTTATAATTCGCCGCGCTTGAGATGGCACCCACGGTGTGGGTGAGCCATTGGCGGCGGGGTAGCCGAGAGATCAACCCGGTTGCCCATACATTTTTTGGGGGAACACCACACCTTCCTGGCATCCACAACCGGCGTGGTTAGCGATGCTGTGTGGCCGGCGGTCAAAACCCGGTTTGCCCCAAAGCCACCTTGGAGAGGCGAACATGTCGTTCAAGAAAAGTTTGTTTGTTGCTGGCGCTGCCATGTCATCCTGGCCGCTGCTGGCACTGGCCCAGAACCAGGTCAATATGTCCCCCGGGGTTACCGAGATCGGCGCGGAGATATACGACCTGCACATGCTGATTCTGATCATCTGCGTGATCATCGGATTGCTGGTCTTTGGGGTGATGTTTTACTCCATCATCTATCACCGGAAGTCCCGTGGTGTGGTACCGGCCCAGTTCCACGAGAGCACCAAGGTTGAAATTGCCTGGACGGCGGTTCCGTTTCTGATTCTGGTGGGCATGGCGGTGCCTGCCACCTCCACGCTGTTGGAGGTATACGACAACGACGAGGCCGAGCTGGATATTCTCATTACCGGCTACCAGTGGAAGTGGCGGTACGAGTATCTGGACGATTCGGGCGCACCGGTGGCGTTTTTTTCCAACCTGTCCACGTCCCAGGAAGCCATCTACAACACCGAGGACAAGGGTCAGAACTACCTGCTTGAGGTCGATGAGCCTCTGGTTATCCCCGTCGATACCAAGGTCCGTTTTTTGATCACCGCCAATGATGTCATCCACTCCTGGTGGGTACCCGAGATGGCGGTGAAGCGCGATGCCATCCCTGGCTTTATCAACGAGGCCTGGTCGAAAGTGAGTGAGGAGGGCATCTACCGGGGCCAATGCACCGAGCTCTGCGGCGCCTACCACGGCTTCATGCCGGTTGTTGTCCATGCCGTCAGCCAGGAAGAGTTTGACAGCTGGATGGCTGCCAAACGGGCCGAGAAAGCCACCGAACTGGCGTCAGCATCCGTGGAAATGAGCCTCGACGCGCTGATGTCGGAAGGTGAGGCAATCTACAACACACAGTGTGTCGCCTGCCACGGCGCTGCCGGCGAGGGCGGCGTGGGCAAAGCTATCGCAGGCAGTGCCGTCGCGCTGGGTGATATCAACACGCACCTTGATGTCAGCATCAAGGGCGTTGCCGGTACAGCCATGCAGGCTTTCGGCGGGCAGCTGAGTGACACGGAGATGGCGGCCGTCATCACCTACCAGCGAAATGCGTTTGGCAACAACACGGGCGACGTTGTGCAGCCCGCTGATGTGGCCAGTTACAAGAAAGGGTAATCGGGAGAGTTATAGATGGGTGCTCATCATCACGGTCCCGCCAGAGGTATCACCCGCTGGCTGTTCACGACAAACCATAAGGACATCGGCACGATGTACCTGTGGTTTTCATTCGCGATGTTCATTCTTGGCGGCGCGTTCGCCATGATTATTCGTGCGGAACTCTTTCAGCCCGGCATGCAGCTGGTTGAGCCCGGCTTCTTTAACCAGATGACCACCCTGCACGGTCTGGTCATGGTATTTGGCGCCATCATGCCGTCCTTTGTCGGCCTGGCCAACTGGTTGATTCCCATGATGATCGGGGCGCCGGATATGGCACTGCCGCGCATGAATAACTGGAGCTTCTGGATTCTGCCACCGGGCTTTCTGATGTTGGCATCGACCCTGTTCATGGAGGGGGGAGCCCCCGCCTTCGGCTGGACTTTCTATGCGCCGCTGTCTACCACCTACGCCGCGCCGTCGGTGACTTTCTTCATTTTCGCGATCCACGTGCTGGGTATGTCATCCATCATGGGCTCCATCAATATCATCGCTACCGTGATGAATATGCGGGCCCCCGGCATGTCCTACATGAAACTGCCCCTGTTCGTCTGGACCTGGTTGATAACCGCCTTCCTGCTGGTAGCGGTTATGCCCGTGCTGGCCGGTGCGGTGACCATGATGCTGATGGACATTCATTTCGGTACCAGCTTTTTCTCTGCGGCGGGTGGTGGTGACCCCGTGCTGTTCCAGCACATTTTCTGGTTCTTCGGCCATCCCGAGGTCTACATCATTATCCTCCCCGCCTTCGGGGTGGTTTCCCAGATCATCCCGGCGTTCTCCCGCAAGCCCCTGTTCGGCTATGCGTCGATGGTTTACGCCACTGCATCGATCGCCTTCCTGTCCTTTATTGTCTGGGCCCACCACATGTATACGGTGGGTATGCCGGTAGCTGGAGAGCTGTACTTTATGTACGCCACCATGCTGATTGCGGTGCCGACCGGAGTGAAGGTGTTTAACTGGATCAGCACCATGTGGCGTGGCGCCCTGTCCTTTGAAACCCCGATGCTGTTCAGCATTGGCTTTCTTGTGCTGTTCACCATCGGTGGCTTCACGGGCCTGATGCTGTCCATTGCGCCGGCGGATTTTCAGTACCACGACACCTATTTTGTAGTCGCCCACTTCCACTATGTCATGGTGGCTGGCGCGGTGTTCTCAATGACCGCTGCGGTGTATTTCTGGCTGCCCAAGTGGACCGGCCGAATGTACAACGAGACCATGGGCAAGCTGCATTTCTGGGTTTCCTTCGTCGGCTTCAACATTACTTTCTTCCCCCAGCATTTCGTCGGTCTGGCAGGTATGCCCCGTCGCGTGCCGGACTACGCCCTGCAGTTTGCGGACTTCAACATGATGTCCTCGATCGGTGCCTTTGTTTACGGAGCATCCCAGATCCTGTTCCTCTATAACGTCATCGCCACCATTGTTGCGGGCGAGAAGGTGTCCGATGAGAAGGTTTGGGACGGCGCTGAAGGCCTGGAATGGACGGTGCCGACACCGGCCCCGTACCATACTTTTGAGGTGCCGCCGAAAGTCGACACCGCAGCTGCCCACGGCTAAGAGGAAGGACGGGTGCTGCGGCTGACGAACAACCCAGGAACCGATACCGCGCTAAAGCTGGCGGCGGTCGCCTGTGTCATGTTCGCCTTTGTTTTTGTCGTGATGGTGCCGCTGTACGACGTTATGTGCGACGTCCTGGGTATCAACGGCAAGACTTCGGGCAGTGCCTATACGGCGGTTCCGGCCCAGGTCGATACCAGCCGCCAGGTGACGGTCCAGTTCATTGCCACCAACAACGATGGTATGCCCTGGGTATTTCGTCCTGAAGTAAGGCAGTTAACGGTGCATCCGGGGGAGGCGGTCGACATGCTGTTCCATGCCACCAATCCCACCGGCGCTGCCATGGTGGCCCAGGCCATCCCCAGCGTCACGCCATCCCGGGCGGCGGCGTATTTTCACAAGACGGAGTGTTTTTGTTTCGACCAACAGCCCCTTGAGGGCAGGTCCGCAGCCGAAATGCCGCTGCAGTTTGTGGTCGACCAAGCGCTGCCCAGTGATATCCGCACCATCACCTTGTCCTACACACTATTTGATGTCACCGATATGACCGGTGACAAAATCGCGGCCCGCTGACATGTCCGGCCGCTGGATGAACATAGAATTGGAGAATGCACATGGCGGCCACTGAACAGGCAGCATCCGGTTACCAGAAGTACTACGTACCTGACAGTTCGAGCCTCGCCGTTCGCGCTACGGTTGGACTGCTGCTGACGGTATTTGGTGGCGGCCTGGTGCTCAACAACATGACCTTCGGCGGCAGTCACGAAGCGGGCAGCGCCAAATGGGTGTTGTTCATTGGTCTGGCCTTCTTCATTCTCACTTTGGCCAGCTGGTTCCGTACGACCATCCGGGAAAATATGCAGGGCATGAACAGCGCCCAGCTGAGCCACAGCTACGTGCTGGGTATGTTCTGGTTTATTTTTTCCGAGGTCATGTTTTTTGCCGCGTTTTTCGGCACCTTGTTTTACGTCCGGCAACTGGCGGGCCCGTGGCTGGCTGGCGAGGGCGAAGCGGGGCGCATGAACGATTTGCTCTGGCCGGGGTTTGAGTTCTCCTGGCCACCGGCGATTACCCCCCAGGAGGCAGTGGGCGGCACCGATGCTCAGCCCATCGCCAACAACGGTGACTTCGTGACCCAGGACCGAAGCATGAGCTTTGCTGATGCCCACCATTGGTACCAGTGGCTGCCCATGTGGAACACCATCATCCTGTTGTCCTCCAGCTTCACCGTACACGTAGCCCACACGGCGCTACTCAATGACGAGCGGGCCCGATTCAACCGTTGGCTTGGCATTACCGTCGCCCTGGGCATCATTTTCGTTGGCCTGCAGGCGGCGGAGTACTACGAGGCCTATGCCCATTTTGGCCTGACCCTGAACTCCGGTATTTACGGGTCTACGTTCTTCATGTTGACAGGGTTCCACGGCTTCCATGTGGCCATGGGTATGACCATGTTGCTGGTGCAGCTGATTCGCTCGGTGAAGGGCCATCATTTCACAGCATCAGACCATTTCGGCTTTGAGGCCTCCAGCTGGTACTGGCACTTTGTCGATGTGGTCTGGGTATTCCTGTTTTTGTTTGTCTACATACTGTAGATGACCTGGCCCGGCGCGTCGGGCAAACCTCAGTCGGTTTCCGAGGTGCGCTGCTGTCGTTCCACAGTGCCGGCGTCCCAGGGGTTCTTGTGGCCCAGCTGCCCCGTTGCGACACCGAATACAATGACGGTGATGAGGCCTGTCGCCAGCGCCAGCCGAATGCCCAGAGAGGTGAACAGCCGCTTTTTGGCAAGGTTGCCCTGGTCCGCCATCAGGAAGTACAGACCCGACCCCAGACTCATGACCAACGCCAACATAAAGAACACAATCAGTACTTTCAGCAATTCAACGTCCTCGGGTGTGGCAGCGGGCAATGACCGCGCGTATCTATAAACTTTCCTGGGGGCCGGTGCAGCTGTTACTCGAATGGCGCCTTGCCCTGTTTACGGCGGTCCTCTTTCCCTGCCTGCTGGCCCTGGGCTTTTGGCAGTTGGATCGCGCAGGGGAAAAGCGGGATCTGGCAGCGCGTCATGCGGCCCGCAGCGCAATGGTAGCACTCTCCGATGCCGATCTGTTTCAGGCGCTGGCAGGACCTGACGCCACCGGGCGCGCTGCCTCCGCTGTTGCGGACCGCAGGGTGCTGGTGGCGGGTACATTGGCCCCAGACCGGTATGTGCTGATCGACAACAGGATCATGGAGGGTCGCTTTGGCTACGAGGTGGTGGCTCTGGTGGCGGCAGCGGAGGGTTATATCCCGGTTAACATCGGTTGGATCGCCGGGGATCCGGCGCGCCGCAGCCTGCCCGACCCCGAGCTGGAGGCCGGTTACCACAGTGTCTCCGGCCACCTGTATGTGCCCCAGAAGGCGCCCTTTCTGCTGGCGGAGCAGCAGGTTCCAGAGGCCCTGCCTGCCGTTGTCCAGGCCTATGAAGCCGCTGCCATGGGTAGTGGGCTGTCCGGTCTGTTGGGCGCAGGCGTACTGCCTGCGGTGGTGAGGATTGCGCCCGAGGATTCGCTTGCCCTGCGTACCAACTGGACGACGGTGAACCAGAGCCCGGAAAAGCATACCGGTTACGCCGTGCAGTGGTTTGCCATGGCCGCGGTCCTGCTGTTGGCGTTCCTGCTGCGCAGTTCGAATGTATGGCCGTTGTTGGTCGGGCGCCGGCACCCGCAACCAGGCGGGATCGGCATGGCGCCACAGGCGGCGGTTACGGGGTCGGGCAGGGGTACCCTGCTGCTGAGCGGGGGCATCCCACTGGCCATGATCCTGGGCGCGTCCTTGCTGTGGTATCTGGTCGCCAGGGGCGACATGGACCTGGTGGCTGCTCTGGGCACCGCCAATAACGGTGATCTGGTGACACCCCCCCGGGGCTTACAGCATCTTGGCTTTGTCGATGACAACGGCATCGCATTCCGCTGGGGCGACGTCGAGCCACGCTGGACCCTCATCGTGCCTGCAGCCGGGGACGCCTGTGATGCCGCCTGTGAGCGGCGAATCTGGTTTACCCGACAGATCCACGTGGCCCTGGGCAAGGACTTCAATCGGGTGCGCCGGGTTGTTATCACCGACTATCCCGCGGCGGAGATGGCTGTTGAGCGGGGGCCAGTCGATCCCGAGGGATGGCCTGCGGGCTTTGACTCTGGCAGTGTATTGGAGTATCTGGCACTGGGGCACTCGGGGGTTCTCGCGCTGCAGGCGCAAAAACAGGACTTTGCCAACCTGTTCAATGAATCCGCGTTGGAAGACAGTGTAGAGTGGCAGGGCGGCTGGTATCTGGCAGATCCTGCCGGCTGGATAATGATGCGCTACGAGGATGGACTGGACTACAAGGCTGTGATCTCTGACCTGAAATTCCTGCTGAAAAACTCCGGAGGGGGGTGATGGCTGAATCCACAGTCTATGCTGCACCGCTCTGGCAGGATTACCTTGAGTTAACCAAACCCAGGGTTGTGGCGCTTATGATTCTCACGGCCGTCATCGGCATGTGTATGGCCGTGCCGGGTCTGGTGCCATGGCAGCCCCTGGTGTTCGGTAACCTGGGCATCGCCCTCTGCGCCGGTGCCGCGGCGGCCATTAACCACATTGTCGACGAGCGTATTGACCAGCAAATGGCGCGGACCCAGGCCCGTCCCGTTGCCACCGGGCGAATTTCCCAGCAGGACGCCACACTGTTTGCCTTTGCCCTGGCCACCCTGGGTGTGACGGTGCTGGTGCTCTGGGTCAACGTGTTAACCGCCGTGCTGACGGTGGCCAGTCTGATTGGCTACGCCTTTGTTTACACCATGTATCTCAAGCGGGCGACACCCCAGAACATCGTGATTGGGGGCCTTGCAGGAGCGGCGCCGCCTTTGCTGGGCTGGACGGCTGTGACCGGGGAACTGCACGGACACGCCCTGCTGCTGGTACTGATCATCTTCGCCTGGACGCCGCCCCATTTCTGGGCGCTGGCCATCCATCGCCGTGACGAATACGCCTCCGTGGGTATTCCCATGTTGCCGGTCACCCACGGCACCCGGTTCGCCGCCCTGCATACCCTGCTTTACACCATCATCATGTTCCTGGTCACCCTGCTGCCCTTTGCTACCCGTATGAGTGGGCCCCTGTATCTGGCCGGGGCCGTGCTGCTGGGCAGTGTTTTCATCTACTGGGCCATCGAAATCGTGCGCGGTAAGAATGACAAGGCACCCATGGAGACCTTCAAATACTCTATAACCTACCTGCTGATGCTTTTCGTCATCATGCTGGCTGACCACTGGCTGTTGGGCGTGTTGTTGTAGCACCGCATTCCGACGGAGTCTTCTCTTGCCGCTGTCTGAAAAAAATCGAATCCGGCTGACCGTGCTGGGAGTGTTGCTGCTGGTTGCGGTAATTCTTGTAAGCTTCGTAAATCGGATACAGATGCCCCGGGTAATGAGCCCGACCGAAATGCAGATCAATGGCCTCTATGTCTTTGATACCCCACGGGAGTTGGGGGATTTTCAACTGCTGGATCACCGGGGTGACAGCTTCGACAGGGCCGCTCTGACGGGGCACTGGACCCTGTTGTTCTTTGGCTTCACCCACTGTCCCGATATCTGCCCGACCACCATGTCCTTCCTCGCGCGACTGGTGCAGGAACTGGAAAGCACGGAAGCTGCCGATACCCGGGTGGTTATGGTCACCGTGGACCCGGCACGGGATACACCCGAGGTGCTGGCCCAATATGTGCCCTATTTTGATCCGGCATTTCTCGGGGTGACCGGGAATTTCATTGACGTGCTGGGTCTGGCCCGTGGTTTCAATGCGCCGTTCAAAAAGGTTACGGCGGCTGACGGCAGCTATCAGCTGGATCACAGCGCCAACATTGCATTGGTGAATCCCCGGGGTCATTACCACGGCTTTTTCAAGGCGCCCCTGGACCTGGCCAAGGCAAAGGTGACCTACCGCTCGGCCCGCTACCTTTGGGAGAACTGATGTTATGAGCCCTGCACTGGTTCTGGTTGATGGTTCCTCTTATCTGTTTCGCGCCTACCACGCCCTGCCTGCCCTGACCAATTCGAAGGGCCTCAATACCGGTGCGGTGAAGGGCGTTATTGGCATGATCCGCAAGCTGGTTGCCGATTACCCCGACGACCAGGTGGTGGTTGTTTTTGATGCCAAGGGTCCAACCTTTCGCAACGAAATTTATGCCGAGTACAAGGCCAACCGGCCGCCCATGCCCGAGGAGCTGCGGGAGCAGATAGAGCCCATCCACGCCATTATCCGGGCGATGGGTCTGCCACTTGTCTGTGTCTCCGGAGTGGAGGCCGATGATGTTATCGGCACACTGGCGGTGGCGGCGGCGGGACGTGACCAGCGAGTGCTGATATCCACCGGCGACAAGGACATGGCCCAATTGGTCAACGACCATGTCACGCTGGTTAACACCATGACCAACACCACCATGGACCACGGCGGTGTTGTCGAAAAGTTCGGTGTGCCGCCCGACCTGATTATTGACCTGCTGGCTCTGCAGGGGGATAAGGTCGACAACATCCCCGGGGTGCCCGGTGTGGGCGAAAAAACTGCGCTGGCATTGCTGCAGGCCCTGGGCGGTATCGAGGCGATTTATGCCGGCCTTGATAAGGTGGCTGATCTGCCGGTTCGGGGTGCCCAGAAACTGGGTGGACGGCTGGCAGAGCACCGGGAATCGGCGCAGCTCTCCTATCAGCTGGCCACCATAAAAACCGATTGTGACCTGGCGCTGCAGCCCGACGAGTTATTGGCGACGCCCCCCGACCAGGCCGTCCTGACCGACTGGTACCGGGAGCTCGAATTCAAGGGCTGGTTGTCCGACGCCCTGTCCGAGCCCGGCCCGGACACAGAGGGGGAACCCGCTCCGGCCGAGCCGGCGCTGGAGGTTGTGACGGTGCTGGATATTGAGCAGTTCGATCACTGGCTGGCAGCTATCGAAGCGGCGCCGGTGTTTGCCTTCGATACCGAAACCACCAGTCTCGACTACATGCAGGCGGAGATTGTTGGGGTTGCCCTGGCTGTGGAGGGGTCCAGGGCTGCCTACATCCCTGTCGCCCACGATTACCCCGGCGCTCCGGAACAGCTGGACCGGGATACCGTGCTCGCCAGGCTCCGGCCGCTGCTGGAAGACCCGGAGCGTCCGAAGGTGGGCCAGAACCTGAAGTACGACGCCAATGTACTGGTCAACTATGGCATTCAGCTGAAGGGCATTGCCCACGATTCCATGTTGCAGTCCTATGTCCTGGACGCCACCGGCAGCCGTCATGATATGGACAGCCTGGCGCTAAAATACCTGGGTCAAAAAACCACCCATTTCGAGGAGGTGGCGGGCAAGGGCGCTAAACAATTGACATTCAATCAGGTGGCCCTAGAACAGGCCGCACCCTATGCGGCTGAAGATGCCGCTGTCACCCTGAAACTGCACCAGACCCTGTGGCCTCGCCTGGAAGCGGAACAGAGGCTCAAGGACCTGTATCAGGATGTGGAAATGCCTCTGGTCCCGGTGCTGTCGCGGATAGAGCGCAATGGCACCTGGGTTGATCGACAGCGGCTCGTGGACCACAGCCATGAGCTGGGTGAGCGCATGGCGGCCCTGGAGCAGCGCGCCCATGAGCTGGCAGGGCAGCCCTTCAACCTGGGCTCGCCCAAACAGCTGGGGGAAATACTGTTTCAGAAGTTGGAGCTGCCGGTACTGAAAAAAACCCCCAAGGGTGCCCCCTCGACCGCGGAGGAGGTGCTGGCCGAGTTGGCGCTGGACTATCCGTTACCGGCAGTGCTCATGGAGTATCGGAGTCTGAGCAAGCTGCGGTCTACCTACACCGACAAGCTGCCCGAGATGATCGACCCCGATACCGGACGAGTCCATACCTCCTACCACCAGGCGGTTACCGCCACCGGCCGTTTGTCATCATCGGACCCCAATCTCCAGAACATCCCCATCCGTACCGAGGAGGGGCGTCGGATCCGACAGGCCTTTTGCGCGCGGCCGGGGCGCCAAATTGTGGCCGCGGATTACTCCCAGATTGAATTGCGCATCATGGCCCATCTGTCACAGGACGCCGGCTTGTTGGGTGCCTTTGGCGCCGACCTTGATGTCCACAGCGCTACTGCCGCCGAGGTATTCGGTGTCGAACTGGAGGCGGTATCAGCCGACCAACGCAGAAAAGCCAAGGCCATCAACTTTGGTCTCATCTACGGCATGTCCGCCTTTGGCCTGGCCCGCCAGCTACAGCTGGGGCGTAACGAGGCCCAGGCTTACATTGATCGCTACTTCGAGCGTTACCCGGGTGTTGCGGATTACATGACCGCTACCCGGGAGTTGGCCCATCAGCAGGGCTATGTCGAGACCCTGCTGGGCCGCCGGCTGTACCTGCCGGAAATCAATGCCCGCAACAAGCAGCGACAGATGGCGGCCGAGCGCACGGCGATCAATGCCCCCATGCAGGGCACGGCGGCAGATATCATCAAGCTGGCGATGATCGCCGTCGATGGGTGGCTGTCCGGGCAGCAGGTCGATGCCCTGATGATCATGCAGGTGCACGATGAACTGGTATTTGAGGTGGCCGAGGATGCAACGGATACACTGCTGGCAACATTGCCAGACCTGATGTCGGGCGTGGTCAACCTTGATGTGCCGCTGATCGTAGAAGCCGGAGTCGGCAGCAACTGGGATGAGGCTCACTGATCGGCGTCGGGGTCCTCGGCCATCAGTACCGACTCGTCCGTCAGCCAGGCGGTAAGTTTTTTTCGCAGTTCCGGTAAGCCGTCGCCCTTGAGCGAGGAAAAGCACTGGGCGGTGGTGAGGTTGCCGAACTCCAGCAGTCGCGCCTGTACCCCCAGCAGGGTCGATTTGGCGGGTCCCCGCTTCAGCTTATCGGCCTTGGTCAGCAGCACGTGCACCGGCATTTGCGCCGCGGCAGCCCAACCGACCATCTGCTCATCGGCATCAGTGAGCGGGTGCCTGATATCCATGAGCAGGATCAGGCCGCGCAAACTCTCACGGCGCTGCAGATAAGCCGCCATGTGTCGGTTCCACTCCCGTTTCATTTTCAGTGGCACTTTCGCGTAGCCATAGCCGGGCAGGTCCACCAGCCGCTGGTTGTCACTGAGAGAGAAAAAATTGATCAACTGGGTGCGCCCGGGGGTGCGGCTGGTCCTTGCCAGTTTACGATTACCTGTCAGGGTATTGATGGCGCTGGATTTTCCGGCGTTGGAGCGACCTGCAAAAGCGACCTCGGAGCCCAGATCCGGGGGCGCATTGGACAGCTGGCTGGCGCTTTGCAAAAACGCGGTGGCGCGAAAGTCAATGCTCTGCAGCGTCTTTTCAGGGTTGTAATCCTTGGCCATGGTTGGCTTTTGTCCGGGCGGGGTGTTTGTCTATAATGCCACGCGCTTTTCCCTGCGGCACATGTGTGTCAGTGGGGAGGACAATAACCGCCCGGGCGCGTTGTGTTCGCATCACAGACCGAGGAATTGTTATGAACCGAATGAGAGTACTGCGGCGTATAGCTGCACCAGCCGCGCTGACGGTAGCCGCCATTGCCACTCCGGTTGTGGCTGAGCCCGATATGGACAAGTACGGCAAGTCCTGTGCCATGTGCCATGTGTCCGGTGCGGCGGGTGCCCCAAAAACCCACGACGTGGCGGCCTGGGAGCCCCGAATGGCGAAGGGAATGGAGGCGCTGGTGGCGTCGGTCAAAAATGGTTTGAACGCCATGCCACCCACCGGCTTGTGCGCCGATTGCAGCGACGAGGAATACGCGGCACTGATTACCTATATGGCGTCGCCCGAGTAGCACCAACAGCAACTGTAATTTGGAATGTTCAATATGATGAGGATAATCGCGACAGCAGCGCTGGTCCTGGCAATGGCAACGGCCCAGGCAGCCGACCCGGTTCAGGGTGATGCCGCTGCCGGGGAAGCCAAGGCGGTCACCTGCGGTGCCTGCCACGGAGCAGATGGCAACAGTGTGGTGCCGAACTTCCCCAAGCTCGCGGGGCTGGGTGAAAAGTACCTGCTCAAGCAGATGCAGGATATCCGTGACGGTCGCCGCCCGGTGGCTGCCATGGCCGGGCAGGTTGACAACATGTCTGATCAGGACCTGGCTGACATCGCTGCTTTTTATGACAGCAAGGTCCGCAGTACCGAAATGGCCGATGCCGATCTGCTGGAACTGGGTCGGAAGGTCTACATGTCGGGCATCATGGAGCGCAAGGTCGCCGCCTGCTCGGGGTGCCACAGCCCCACCGGTAAAGGCAATGGCCCTGGTGGCTTTCCCGGCCTGGCCGGTCAGCATGCCGATTACATTGCAGCCCAGCTGAAAATGTTCCGCAAGGGTTATGAGGACCCGGCAGGCCGGACCAACGACGGCGATACCAAAATCATGCGCACCACGGCCTTCGAGCTCAGTGACCTTGAAATCGAAGCCGTTGCCAGCTACGCGGCGGGCCTGCGCTAGTTCCAGAGGCGTGGCCGGAACTCCGGCCTCCCCATCGAGTCCAACCCTTGGTAGGCTGGCAACGGTGTTGGCACCGTGCTGGCACGCAATCAATGAGCCCAGTGGAGCCAAGTATGGTCGTTTTTGCTAAACAGCTGATGGGAGTGCTACTCGCCTCCCTTGTCCTTATCGCCGGCGGCGCCCGGGCAGAGTCCGAGTGGCGGGAAGGGGAGCATTACAAGGTGGTCTCCCCAGCTGTGCGGGTTGGACCGACCGACCAAGTGATCGTTACGGAATTCTTCTGGTACGGCTGTGGGCACTGCTACACCTTTGAACCCATGCTACAGGCCTGGAAGCAGTCACTGCCCGATGGCTCGCGCCTGCAACCGTCGCCAGCGATGTGGAACGACGGCATGAAACTCCATGCCAAGGCCTACTTTACGGCGGAAACCCTTGGCGTCCTGGATCCCATGCACAGCGTGATCTTCAAGGCCATGCATGTCGATCGCAACCGTCTGGCATCCAAAGGCGCCATCCGTGAACTGTTTGTAGCCAACGGTATTGCCGGTGCCGACTTCGACAAGGCCTTTGATTCCTTCGGGGTCAACAGCCAGGTCAACCAGGCCGAGGCCAGGGCCCGGTCGGCCAAGATATCCGGCACGCCGTCAGTTCTCGTCAACGGCAAATTCCTGATCGAGGCCCGCATGGCGGGTAGCCAGGCGAATATGCTCAAGATTGCCGAGTACCTGGTACAGCAGGAACTGGCCGAGAAGTCCTGAAACCCCGGCGTTAGCCCCTGTAGTCCAGGGGCAGGGGCGAGTGGGTCACAACCTTGCGCAGCTCAAAGCTCGAGTGAACACCGGTGACCCCGGGAATCCGGGTGAGCTTGCCCAGCAAAAACTGCTCGTAGTGCACCATGTCGGCTACCACGGCCTGTATCAGGTAATCCGCACTCTGCCCGGTGACCACGGCGCAGGACACCACCTCAGGGAAGTCCACCACCGCCGCCTCAAATGCATCGAAGCGTTCCGGGGTATGCCGGTCCATGGTAATGCCGATATGTGCGGTCAAGGCGAGGCCCAGTTTGGTCTGATCCAGCAGGGTCACCCGTTCCAGAATAATCCCGGCAGCCTCAAGCCGCTTTACCCGTCGGGCGCAGGGTGTGGGCGTCAGGCCGACACGTTCGGCAAGCTCGAGGTTGCTCAGACCGGCATCGCGCTGCAGCAGGTCGAGGATTTTCAGGTCGATGCGGTCAAGCTGTAAATCCGCAGACATTGGAATATATCCCTAATAATTACAGTTTTTTTGAAGTTAAACTTCAAATATAAGCCAATACCATAGCGTATTTGGTGAAAAAGGCCCAGTTGAGCGCGCTACAATGGCTGCTCATAGATGTTAGAGGTGGATGTCATGGACACCGCAAAAGCCCAGGGCTTTGATGCCCGCAAGTATCGACCCTTCGCGCCGGTAGCCAAGCCTGACCGGCGTTGGCCGGATCGCGTCATCGATTCTGCGCCTGAGTGGTGCTCGGTGGATCTGCGGGATGGTAACCAGGCGCTGGTCGAGCCAATGAACGCCGAGCAAAAGCTGCGCCTTTGGGAGCAACTGATAGCCATTGGCTTCAAGACCATTGAAGTGGGCTTCCCCTCGGCATCCAGTCATGACTATGACTTTCTGCGCAAGCTGATTGAAGAGCAGCGTATTCCCGACGACGTCACCGTACAGGTGCTGGTGCAGGCCCGGGCCGAGCTGATCAGTAAAACCTTTCAAGCCCTGAAGGGTGTCAAGCGGGCCGTGGTGCACTTTTACAACTCCACCTCAATCGTGCAGCGACGTGATGTGTTCCGGCTGGACCGCAGCGGTATTGTGGACATAGCGGTTCAGGGGGCCACCCTGGTCAAGGCCGAGGCGGACCGGCACCCCGAGACCGAATGGGTCTTTGAATACAGCCCCGAGAGTTTCACTGGCACGGAACTGGACTTCGCCGTGGAGATCTGTGATGCCGTGAATGCGGTGCTGGAACCCACAGTGGAGCGCCCCGTGATCATCAATCTCCCCGCGACGGTGGAGATGAGTACGCCCAACATCTATGCCGACCAAATCGAGTGGTTCTGTGACCACGTCGCCCACCGTGAAGCCCTGCGTATCTCGCTGCATACCCACAATGACCGGGGCTGTGCGGTGGCCGCCGCTGAGCTTGGGGTTATGGCGGGGGCGGACCGGGTCGAGGGCACCCTGATGGGCAACGGCGAGCGCACCGGCAACATGGATATTGTGACCATGGCCATGAACCTCTACAGCCAGGGCATCGACCCCGGGCTTTGCTTCGAACATATGGATGCCATTATCGCCACTGTCAGGGAGTGCACCCAGCTCCCCGTGCACCCACGCCATCCCTATGCGGGGGAACTGGTGTTCACGGCGTTTTCCGGCAGCCACCAGGATGCCATCAACAAGTGCCTGGCAGTGCGGGAAGCCGAGGACCCCTGGGATGTGGCTTATCTGCCCATTGACCCCAGAGACATTGGCCGCACCTACCAGGAGGTCATCAGGATCAACAGCCAGTCCGGGAAGGGCGGCGTGGCCTACGTGCTGCACCGGGACTACGGCTACGAACTGCCGCGCTGGCTGCAAATTGACTTCAGCACCGCCGTGCAGCGTCTGGCGGAGGAGAGCGAGGCCGAGGTTGCCTCGGACCAGATTCACCAGCTGTTCTGTGACACCTACCTGCAGACCACCGGGTCGTGGACCCTCGACCGGTACGAGGTGGTTAAGGACGGTGCGGGTCACCAACTGTCCGCGGTGCTGTCGCATCCGGGTGGAGAGACAGTGATACAGGGCCGGGGTGCCGGCGTGCTGGACGCCTTCATCGATGCCATGGAGCGGATTACCGGCAAGACCATGGTGTTGGTAGAGTACAGTGAACACACTCTTGGCAAGAGCTCGGATGCCGAGGCGGTGTGTTATGTACAGGTGAACCTGGAGGGCGAACGACCCTGTGGTGTGGGCAGGAGCCATGACATTGTCCAGGCCACACTCAATGCCGTGCTGTCGGCATTGCAGGGCCATTGCCAAATTGCCGTGGACGCGGCCTAGGCGCTATATTGCAGACTGCGTAGCCGGCCTTAACCCGTGTATGGGGTGGCAGCTACTGGGTGTTGAGCTGGTAGTAAGGCGCTATGGCCAAACCTGATCCTGACAAGCCGCTTTATGACGCCCTGGGTTTCGAATCCAGGGCGCGCTTTTGGCGTTCCCTGCTGAGCAGTGACCTGGGCTCAAAATCGGGACTTGACCCTGAGGATGTGCAACTTGAGCGCCGCCTGGTTTTATATCGGCTGATGCTGGTCATCATGTTGGTGGCCTCCGGGACCGTTCTGCTGGGCGGCCTGCTCGACACCGATACGCCAACGGCGCTGCTGGCATTTGCCGGCCTGTCCTGCCTTTGCCTGGCCGTTGCCACCGTGCAGGTCTATCTGAAAAACGGCACCTTTTTGCCGCCCATCATTGCCCTGGCCCTGACCATCGTCGGGGTGATCTGGTCGGTCAGGGTAGGCGCCGGGCAACAGCAACTCTGGCTGTTTCCCCTGATGATATCCCTCACTGCACTGCTGCCCCTTCGAGCCGCCCTGGTGGGTGGTCTGATGACGCTGGTGGCGCTGGTTTTGGTACAGGGCGCCCAGGATTTGGGCGAGCAGGTGGCTAAAAACGCGGCCCTGTTTTCCACCTGGCTGTTCAGTCTGGCGATTATGCAGTTGCTGGTCCGCCAGACCGACGAACTGGCCGATCTGGCCCTCACCGACCCGCTGACCGGGGCGTTTAATCGACGTTATCTCCTGCCCCAGACCCGTAGACACCTGGCGGACTATCAGCGCTATTCACGCCTCTCGGCGATGCTTCTTATCGACATCGATTATTTCAAAAGTATCAATGATGAGATGGGGCATGTGGAGGGGGACCGAGTGCTCAAGGAACTGGTGGAGCTGATCGAGAGCCGTATCCGTGGCGTAGATATGCTGTTCCGGTTGGGCGGTGAGGAGTTCGTGGTCTTGCTCAGCGAAGTGGGCGCCCAAACTGCCAGGAAAATTGCAGAAGAATTACGCACCCGCATCTCGTCACAGGAGGTCGTTCCGGGGCGTCGTGTCACAGTCAGTATAGGGGTCTGCGATGTTACAGCAGTCGATTCTGCGGAAAATTGGCTGGAGCAGGTGGACCAGGCGATGTATGAAGCCAAGCGCAAGGGTCGCGACCAGGTTTACGTTTGCAAGGCGCCTCCCCAGGATCCTGCGAGTGTTGCCTCTTCGATGCAGATGTGGCGTTAGGCGGCTGGCCCTTGCTGCGCTGCTGCTGACCCAGGTCGGCTGTTCCAGCACCTCCTTTTTTTACAACCGCCTCGATACCCTGATCAACTGGTACGTCGATGATTACGTCACGTTGACCCGGGACCAGCGGGCTGAATTTGATAATCAACTTAACGAGCTGTTGGCGTGGCATCGACGGGAGGAGTTGCCACGTTACGCGGACCTGTTGACCCAGTTTGAAAATGACCTCGATCCCGAGCTGGAGCCAGAGGCTGTTGAGCGGCTGTTCCAGGCATTGTCCGATGCCGCCGATCGCCTGGAAATCCGAAGCCTGGATTTGATGGTCGGGTATGGGGCGTCACTGTCCCAGGAACAGCGCCTGGAATTTATGGACGGCATGCAGCGTGAACAGGGTGAGCAGCGAGAGGAGATGCTGTCCCGCAGTGACCAGCAATACCTGGACGATGTTCGCGAGCGTTTCGCCGACAACCTGGCCCGGTTCATGGGTCGCTTGACCCCCGAACAAAAAGCGCTCATTGATCAACGGATCGCCGGATACCGTCGGTTGGACGGACCCTGGTTGGATGATCGGGAGCAATGGTTGGCCCAGCTGCAGCTTATCGTTGCCGAGGATGCGCCCGACTGGCCGGCCCAGGTCTGGGCGGTGCTGGAGGGTCGGGAGGCCAACCGGTCATCGGATTACAGGGATGTCTTTGATAACAACAGCCGCATTTCCCGGGATGTGTTCCGGGAGGTCATCAACCAGAGAACTGCCAAGCAGGACAAGCGCTTGCGCCGGAAAATAAACGGCTACCGGGGTGATTTCATTGCGCTGGCGGCCCAGGCTGACCAGGGCTCAGTCAAGCAGTGACAGGTCCCTGACCGCGCCCTTGTCGGCGCTGGTGACCATGCTTGCGTAGACTTTCAAGGCCGCGCTCACCTGGCGCGGCCTGGCTTCCCGTGGCTGCCATGGTCGCTCCGATGCCGCCATGGCGGCGCGCCGGGCGGCCAGTGTCTCTCCATCCACCGCCACATTGATGCGCCGATTGGGGATGTCGATTTCAATGCTGTCCCCCTGTTCCACCAGGGCGATGGCGCCGCCGGCGGCGGCCTCGGGGGACACATGTCCGATGGACAGCCCGGACGTGCCGCCGGAGAACCGGCCGTCGGTGACCAGTGCGCAGGCTTTGCCCAGGCCCTTGGACTTGAGATAACTGGTGGGGTACAGCATTTCCTGCATGCCCGGGCCGCCCCGAGGCCCCTCGTAGCGGATAATAACCACAGCGCCCGCGCTGACCCGGTCTTCAAGGATATCGGCTACCGCGGCTTCCTGGCTTTCGCAGATATGCGCCGGGCCGGTAAACGTCAGGATGCTGTCGTCCACGCCCGCGGTTTTTACCACGCAGCCGTCCTCTGCGATGTTGCCAAACAGCACTGCCAAACCCCCTTCCTGGGAATAGGCGTGTTCCACATCCCGCACGCAGCCTCCGGCGCGATCGAGGTCCAGGCTGGGCCATCGGGTTGCCTGGCTGAAGGCCTGCTGGGTGGGGATGCCGCCCGGTCCTGCGGCAAACAGTTGCTGGGCCGCATCGTTTTGGGTGGCGGCAATATCCCAGTCCGCGAGTGCCTCCGCCATGGTGCTGCTGTGCACCGTGCTGGCGTTGGTATCAATCAGTCCGCCCCTGGCCAGCTCGCCCAAAATCGCCATTACGCCACCCGCCCGGTGAACGTCCTCCATATGGTAAAGAGGTGTACTGGGAGCGACCTTGCACAGCTGCGGCACCCTGCGGCTCAGCACGTCGATGTCGGCCATGGAAAAATCGACCCCGGCTTCCTGGGCTGCCGCCAGCAGGTGCAGGATGGTGTTGGTTGAACCTCCCATGGCAATGTCCAGGCACATGGCGTTTTCAAAGGCGGTCCGGTTGGCAATGTTGCGGGGCAGTGCCGAGGGATCGTCCTGCTCATACCATCGCCGTGCCAGCTCCACCACGACGTGGCCGGCGCGCCGAAACAGGGCTTCGCGATCGGCATGGGTAGCCAGTAGCGAGCCGTTGCCGGGCAGGCTCAACCCCAGTGCTTCGGTAAGGCAGTTCATCGAGTTGGCCGTGAACATGCCGGAGCAGGAACCGCAGGTGGGACAGGCCGAGCGCTCGTAGGCTTCCACGGTGGCGTCGTCGGCTGTTTCGTCCGCAGCAATGACCATGGCGTCGACCAGGTCGAGCTTGTTTTCCGAGAGTTTGGTCTTGCCCGCCTCCATTGGGCCGCCGGAGACAAACACGCAGGGAATATTCAGCCGCATGGCGGCGTTCAGCATGCCGGGTGTGATCTTGTCGCAGTTCGATATGCAGACCATGGCGTCCGCGCAGTGGGCGTTGACCATGTACTCCACGGAGTCGGCAATGATGTCCCGGGAGGGCAGGCTGTAGAGCATGCCGTCGTGGCCCATGGCGATACCGTCATCCACGGCGATGGTGTTGAACTCCTTGGCAACGCCCCCCGCCGCCGCTATTTCACCCGCTACCAGCTGGCCCAGGTCCTTCAGGTGCACATGGCCCGGGACGAACTGGGTGAACGAGTTCACCACCGCGATGATCGGTTTTTCAAAGTCGCTGTCGGTCATGCCGGTGGCCCGCCACAGGGCGCGGGCACCCGCCATGTTGCGTCCGGCGGTGGATGTCTTGGATCGGTACTGGGGCATGCTGGGTTCTCCCGGCTCGGGCCGGCAGTCTACCAGCTGAGCGTCTCTAGTCGAGGTGCTTGATCAGCACTTTGGAGTTGCGTTGCAGGTTGTACAACTGCTGCCGCTCCTCGGGCAAATCCTCCAGGGAGCAAGCCTCGAACCCCTGCTCCAGAAACCAGTGGGTGGTTTGGGTGGTGAGCACAAACAGCGACCGCATACCCAGCTCAGCGGCTCGTTCGGCCAGCAGGTCCAGCAGATGTCTGGCCCTGCCGTCGCCGCGGTAGTCAGGGTGGGTGACGATGCAGGCTATTTCCGCCATGGTGGCACAGGCAGACGGGTACAGCGCGGCGCAGGCCAGCACCCGGCCGTCGCGCTCCAGCAGGGTGAAGTTCGAAATTTCCTGTTCCAGCCGCTCCCGGGACCGGCGCACCAGGACGCCGGTTTCCTCCAGTGGTTGCACCAGTTCCAGCACCCCGGCGATGTCATCCACCGTGGCCGGTCGATGTTGTTCAAAGGGCACCTGACTTACCATGGTGCCGGCACCGTCAGTGGTGAACAGTTCGTCCAGCAGCGCGCCATCGCGCTCATAGCTGAGCAGGTGCACCCGATTTACGCCCTGTTCACAGGCCCGGCAGGCGGTGTCGCGACGCATGGCCAGTTGCGGGTCGTCGAGATTCAGCTCATTGGCTGCGGCGACCGTGCATTGTCTGAGTAGCTGTCCCTGGGCGTCGCTGAGCCCCTCGGCTCGGTCCATGATGATCAGCTTGTCCGCCCCCAGGGCCACCGCGGCTGCCGTGGCCACTTCATCCGAGCTGAGATTGAACACCTCCCCTGTGGGCGAAAAGCCCAGGGGCGACAACAGGACGATGGCCTGGTTGTCCAGGGCGGCGGCCATGCCGGCGGCATCCAGTCGGCGCACGGCGCCGGTCAGCAGGTAATCCACGCCGTCCACAATTCCCACGGGTCGGGCCGTTATGAAGTTGCCGCTGACGACACGCAGCCTGGCACCCCGCATGGGTGAATCGGGCAGTCCCTGGGACAGCTGGCTTTCCAGTTGCAGGCGCTGGGTCGCTGCGACGTCGCTGACCACGCCCAGCACTTCCGTATCGGTGATGCGAACGCCACCGTGCAGCTGGCTGGGGATCCCAAGGGCATCCAGTGCCTGTTCCACCTCGCCCCGGGTGGCATGTACCAGCACCAGACGTATGCCCAGCAGGTGTAGCAGCGCGAGATCGTTGATGACGTTGGTGAATTGGGGGCTGGTCAACGCGCCGTTGCCCAAATAGATCACAAAGGTCCTGCCCCGGTGGGCCCGGATGTAGGGGCTGGTGTGTCGAAACCAGTCAATGTGATCCTTGGACGGCGTCACGGGTTCTGCCTCGGAATAAAGGTGCGAAGGTTAACTGAAAGGCGAGCACGGAATCTCGGCAATTGTTGGCTGATGCCGCTAGTGGCAATGGTGGCCAATCAGCCGCTTGATGACATCAATACCGGGGCGCAATTGCGACATGGGCATGAATTCATTGGGCTGGTGGGCGACATCTATTGACCCCGGCCCCATGACCACCGTATCAAGCCCCAGTTGCTGCAGGAAGGGCGCTTCCGTTGCGAAGTTTACGGCTCCGGCGGTTTCACCCGAGGCGTCCTCGGCGGCAGACACCCCAGCGCTGCCCGCGGGCTGCTCAAAGGCCGGCACCGGCTCAACCAGTCGGTGCATGCCAATCTCGATGCCGTAGTCCTGGCCCAGTTGCCCCAGTCGCTGATTCAGGGTCTGTTCGATGTCGGCGTAGTCCAGACCGGGCACCATGCGAACATCGAAACTGAAGTCCAGTTCACCGCAGATTCTGTTCGGGCTGTCGCCGCCGTGCAGACAGCCAAAATTCATGGTCGGTGTGGGCACGGCCAGCAGCTCGCAACGGTGTTCCGCCGCCAGCTCCCGGCGGTAATCGTCCAGCATTGCCAACAGGGCCGGGACGACTTCGATAACGTTGCGGCCCAATGCAGGATCTGAGGAGTGGCCACTTCGCCCCTGTAGCCGAACGCCCTGCATCATAATTCCCTTGTGCAGGCGCACGGGCTTTAGATTGGTGGGTTCGCCGATGATGGCGGCACTGGCGCCCCGCAACGCGTCCACAGGCAGCTCCCTGGCGCCGCGCATGGTGCTCTCCTCATCAGCCGTCGCCAGCAGATACAGGGGCGCGCGCAGGCCCGCCGCCCCCACCTCAGCGACCGCCGCCAGGGCGACAGGGAAAAATCCCTTCATATCTGTGCTGCCCAGACCGTAAAGCCCGCCATCCCGTTCTGCCAGGGTAAGCGGGTCAGTGGCCCAGCGGCCCTCATCAAAGGGGACGGTATCGGTATGCCCCGCCAGCACCAGCCCGCCCCGATCATTGCCCTGTGTCGGTTCGGGCCCCAGCCGGGCGATCAGATTGGCTTTGCCATCCGGACCGGGGTCCAGGGCCTGCACCTCCACCTGGAAACCCAATCGGTCAGCGAAGCCCGCCAGTGTTTCGATGACCCCGCGGTTAGACGCGTCCCAGTGGGGGTCCGGTGAGCTCACCGAGGGCTGGGCCACCAGCTGCTTGAGCTGGGAGACGACCTGTTGCTCTGTCGTTGGCATGGTTGGCATCCTTCAAATCGGGTGGTCAGGGTAACGAAAAATTACGATGACCACCGGTTGTTAAACGGTGACATCGCGCCTACAGCGCGTAAACTGCGCCCATGGAAGATTGTCTGCAACTACCGCCTGAGGCTCGCCTCGACGTGGTCAGCCTCGCCGAGGGGCTGACACGGGCGGGGCGGCTGTCCGCCAAAAACCTGGTCAGGTTGAAGGCGCTGAACCAGATTCGCGTGCACCCCCTGGTGTTTCTGGCGGAACAGAAACTGGCTGACTTCAGTGCCCCTGGCGAAGTGCTGGATATGCCGGCGCTGTTGCAGTTTCTGTCCGAGCAGACCGGGCAGCCGGTGGTGGATATTGATCCGCTGAAGATCGATACCCGAGCCATAGCTGAAGTCATGTCCGAGGGTTTCGCCGAGCGCCACCAGATTCTGGCGGTGGCCGTCGATGATCAGGCGGTGACCGTAGCCAGTGCCGAACCCGGGGTCACCCTGTGGGAGAAGGACCTGGAGCACGTTACCCGACTGCCGGTGCGCCGGGTGCTGGCGGACCCCCGGGATATCCAGCGGCACACCAAAGAATTCTATGCCATGGCCCGTTCGGTACAGGGTGCCCGGGCGGTGGCCCGGGGGGAGGGCGGTAAGCTCGCCAACCTCGAGGCCATGGTGCAACTGGGCGGCAAGTCCGAGCCGGACGCCAACGACCAGCATATTGTCAGTGTCGTCGACTGGTTGCTGCAGTACGCCTTTGAGCAGCGGGCCAGCGACATTCACATTGAACCCCGCCGGGATGTGGGCAATGTTCGTTTTCGCATCGATGGTGTATTGCACCAGGTCTATGACCTGCCGGCGGCGGTGGCATCTGCGGTGACCAGTCGCTTCAAAATTCTGGCGCGTCTTGATGTCGCCGAAAAACGCCGGCCCCAGGACGGCAGGCTGAAAACCCGAACCCCGGATGGCAATGAAGTGGAGCTCAGGCTCTCTACCCTGCCCACCGCCTTCGGTGAAAAGCTGGTGATGCGGATTTTCGATCCCGATGTGCTGCTGAAGAGTTTCGAGGAACTGGGGCTACGGGGGGATGATTACAGTCGCTGGCAGGGCATGATTGAGCTGGGCACGGGTATTGTCCTGGTCACCGGGCCCACCGGTTCCGGCAAGACCACCACGCTGTACTCGACCCTGCGCCAATTGGCCACTGCCGACGTGAATGTCTGCACCATTGAAGACCCCATTGAAATGGTGGAGCCCGCCTTCAACCAGATGCAGGTCAACCCTGCTATCGATCTCGACTTTGCCTCGGGGGTGCGCGCGCTGATGCGCCAGGACCCGGACATCATCATGGTCGGTGAGATCAGGGACCTGGAAACCGCCAACATGGCGATTCAGGCCGCATTGACCGGGCACCTGGTGTTGAGCACCCTGCACACCAATGATTCTCCAGGCGCTATTTCACGACTGGTGGAATTGGGCGTACCCCCGTTTCTGATCCGGGCGACGGTGCGGGGCGTGATGTCCCAGCGCCTGGTCCGAACCCTGTGTCCCAGCTGCAAGCAGTTGGAGCCCGCCAAAGCGGAAGACTGGCAAACCCTGGTAGGGGACTATCCGGTGGTGATGCCGGAACAACTGTATCGACCTGTGGGTTGTAAGGAATGCCGGGATACGGGTTATCGGGGCCGGGAGGGTATCTACGAAGTATTGGTCGCCGACCCCGGAGTCCAGGGGGTTATCACGGACAACCACGATATTCGTAAAATACGTGAACACTCGGTTACGGCGGGGATGGTACCCCTGCGCGTGGCGGGAGCTGAAAAGGTTGCCAGGGGTGAAACCACCCTGGAAGAGGTCATGCGTGTAGCCCCCGCTATCGATGACTGATACCCGGCCGGTGCCGCAGGCCCTGGCCGCCACGCTGGAACGCAGTTGGGGGCTGCTGGCAGAAACACTCAATCCCGAGGCCATGGTCCTGCTGCAGCAGCATCTGGAGGCCCAGGGCTGTCGCGGGGACTTTGACCGCTTGCTGGCTACCAGCGAATTTTTCCGGGACCAGTTTATCCGTCATGCCGAATGGGCGCTGGCGCAGGTGGCGGCGGGGCAGCTGTTTCGCCCCCCTGAGCACGATTCCGTAGCGTGGCGGCAGCAGCTGGAGGCGTTGGTCCCGGAGCGCGCCGATGAGGCCGCGGTCATGTCGGCCCTGCGGATTTTCCGCAACCGCCAGATGCTGGGCATTGTCGCCCGTGAGCTCACCGGCCGGGGGACCCTGGCGGATACCTTCCGGGAACTGACGGGCCTCGCCGACACCACGATACAGTTTGCCGTGCGCTGGGCCACGGACAGCCTCAGCGAGCGTTTCGGACACCCCGTTGGAGAGTGGTCTGGCGACGTCCAGGAGCTGGTCGTGCTCGGTATGGGCAAGCTGGGAGGCGGCGAGCTGAACCTGTCCTCGGACATTGACCTGATCTATTGCTATCCGGAACCGGGCACAACCGATGGCGGCAGGAAAAGCCTGAGCAACCAGGAGTTTTTCATTCGCGTGGGTCAGCGGGTGATCAAGCTACTGGATGCAAAGACCGTGGACGGTTTCGTGTTCCGGGTGGACATGCGCCTGCGGCCCTTTGGCAGCAGTGGTCCCCTGGTGGTCAATTTCAATGCCCTGGAGGTGTACTACCAGCAGCACGGCCGGGACTGGGAGCGCTATGCCATGATCAAGGCCCGGGCCATCACCGGCTCGGCCGCCAGCACCCAACCCCTGGCCGATCTGAAACGGGCCTTCGTCTACCGGCGCTACACGGATTACGGCGCCCTGGACGCGCTGCGGGAAATGCGCCAGCTGATTGCCGCAGAAACCCTGCGCAGCAGTCTGCAGGACAATATCAAGCGCGGTTACGGTGGAATCCGGGAGATTGAATTTATTGTCCAGTGCAAACAGCTGATCCACGGCGGCCGCAACCCGGAGCTGCAGGTGGTACCGCTGCAGGCCGCTTGTACCCAGCTAGAGACCCTGGGCTTCATCAGTCATGACGATCGGGAAGGTCTTCTGCAGGCCTACGGTTTTCTACGGCGTCTGGAGAATATTCTCCAGGGTTTGGCGGACCAGCAGACCCAGGAATTACCGGCGGATGAACTGACCCGGCTGCGACTGGCGTTGCTCATGGGTTATCAGGACTGGCCCGCGGCCAGGGAGGCCATCCAGGGTGTGCGAGATGGGGTGACCCGGTACTTTCAGGAGCTGGTTACCCTGCCCGAGGGGGCGTCTCCAGACGGTGCCAGCCTCGATGGACTGCAGTTTTCAGACCTGTGCGAGGACGTACTGGCGGCCAGGGGTTTTACCGAGGCGGGTGCTACCTGGGAGGCGCTGCAGGAACTGGTCGAGGGTGGTCGGGTACGCGCCGCCCAAACCGAAAGTCGCGAGCGCTTGTACCAGTTTCTGCCCCAGCTGGTCGCCGTTGCCGCCACCACCAGCCACCCGGATCTGGCCCTCACCCGAACACTGCCCTTCGCCAGTGCGGTGCTGCGACGCAGTGCCTACCTGGTGATGATGAAAGAGCATCCCCAGGCACTGGAGAACCTGGTGCTGCTCAATCTGGCCAGCCCCTGGATTGCGCGCAAGCTGGCCGAGCGCCCCGAATTGGTGGAAGAGCTGCTGTATGAGGATCGGCTTTACCGCGCGCCCAATCGCAGCGAGATGGCGGCGTTGGTACAGGAGCAATTGCTGCGCGTTCCCGAAGAGGATCTGGAGCAGCAAATGCACGCCATGGCGCGTATCAAGGACGCCGTCGTGCTGCGGGTCGCGGCCAGTGAGCTGCGGGGCGGACTGCCACTGATGAAGGCCAGCGACAACCTGACCTACCTGGCCGAGGTGATGGTGGCCCAGGCCATCCACGTAGCCCGCGCGGAACTGGTGTCCCGACACGGCGAGCCCGGTGGTGATGACGCCGGTTTCGCGGTCATGGCTTATGGCAAGCTGGGTGGTATAGAGCTGGGCTACGGCTCTGATCTGGACATCGTCTTTGTTTTCAGCGGCTCGGAGGGCACGACATCGGGTCCAAGGGCGATAGACAACGTGCGCTTTTTTACCCGTCTGGCCCAGCGCGCCGTGCATGTGCTGTCGACCAACATGGCCGGTGGCAGACTGTATGAGGTGGATCTGCGGCTGCGACCGGATGGCAGTTCGGGTTTGCCCTGTGTGAGCCTGGAGAGTTTCCGAAAATACCAGCATGAGTCGGCCTGGACCTGGGAACACCAGGCCCTGGTGCGGGCCCGACCCATTGCCGGTACAGACGCCCTGTGCCAAACCCTGGAGGCGCTGAGGGTTGACGTACTGGGGCGGGATCGCAATCCATCGGAGTTGTTGGAAGAAGTGGTCAGCATGCGCCGCAGAATGTTCAGTGATGGCCAGGGGCGGCTGCAGGGCGGCCCTGAAACCTTTGATATCAAGCGCGACCCCGGTGGCATCGTGGATATTGAATTCATCGTGCAATATCTCGTGCTGCGCTTTGCCCGGGACAAGCCCGAACTGGCACGGTGGACCGACGTGGTAAATCTTCTGGCGGCACTGGCAGAACAGCACTTGCTGTCAGGGGAAGATGCCGACACACTGCGCGCAGCGTATTTGGCCTATCGTGCCGAGGTGCACCGGGCGGTACTGGAGGATGTCGAGCCCCTGGGCGACCGGTTGGCTTTTGCCGCCCAGCTGGAGCAGGTTATTCGCGTCAGGGATCGTGTTTTGCCCGGTCTTGGACCGGACTGAAACCTGATTAGCGGCGTCGGCGCGACGGAGAGGAAATAGTATGGATTTGTCGAAACTCAGTGGCAGCATTTGGCTGGATGGGGAGCTTGTTCCCTGGCAGGAGGCCAAAGTGCATGTCCTGACCCACACCTTTCATTACGGTGTCGGAGTCTTTGAAGGCGTGCGCGCCTACAGCACCCCCGATCGTGGTACCTGTATTTTCCGACTTTCGGAACACACGGACCGGTTGTTCCGCTCGGCAAAAATACTGCAGATGAACATGCCCTGGGACAGGGATGCACTCAATGCCGCCCAGCGTGAGGTGGTGCGGGTGAACGGCCTCGAAGAAGGTTATCTTCGTCCCATGTGCTTCCTCGGCTCTGAGGGCATGGGCCTGCGCGCCGACAACCTGCAGACCCATGTGATGGTGGCGGCCTGGCCCTGGCCTTCCTATATGGATCCGGAAGCCCAGAACCGGGGCATCGCGGTGCGTACGTCGAGCTACACCCGCCACCACGTCAACATCACCATGTGTAAGGCAAAGGCCAACGGCAACTACATCAATTCCATCCTCGCGCTGCGGGAGGCCATAGACAGTGGCTGTGAGGAAGCACTGATGCTGGACAACGAGGGCTATGTCGCCGAGGGCAGCGGGGAAAACTTTTTCATGGTGCGGGACGGCATCATCTACACCCCGGACCTGACCTCCTGTCTCGATGGCATCACCCGCAATGCCATTTTCAGAATCGCCGCGGACGAGGGTTATGAGGTTCGTGAAAAGCGCATCACCCGGGATGAGGTCTATATTTGCGACGAGGCGTTTTTCACCGGTACGGCTGCGGAGGTGGTGCCCATCAGGGAGCTGGACAACCGCACCATCGGCAGTGGCAGTCGGGGTCCGGTGACCGAAACCCTGCAGCGCATTTATTTTGAGACCGTCCGGGGCGGCCAGGCGCGCTACGGTGACTGGTTAACCCCGATAGCAGACTGAACGCCGGGAGAATAATCGTGGCTGAGGCATTACTCGACACACTGCCATCCGGGGTGCGCTACCGGCGCTGGCAGCCCGACGGGCAGCCGGTTGCCGCGGTGCTCCTGGTCCATGGACTGGGCGAGCACAGTGGACGCTACCAGCATGTGGCCGATGCACTGGTCCAAAAAGGCTTTTTTGTCATCGCCCCGGACCACATTGGCCACGGTGAATCCCCCGGCGACCGCGTCTTTGTCAGTAAGTTCGAGGACTATCTCGGCGGTGTCAGGGGCTGTCGGCAGGTCATTGACGCCAGTTGCCCCGGGCTGCCCTGCTTCATCCTGGGCCACAGCATGGGTGGGTTGATTACCGCCCGCCTGCTGCTGGAGGACCAGGCCCAATACCGGGGCGCGTTGTTCAGTGGCCCGGCCTTTGCAGCCGGTGAGCCGCCCCCCGCGCCGGTCATCTGGATCGGGCGTTTGCTGGCGAAACTGGTGCCGCGTATGGGCATGATGGCCCTGGACGGCAGTGGCGTCAGTCGCGACCCCGGGGTTGTGGCGGCCTATGAGGCGGATCCACTGGTCAATCACGGTAAAGTCACCGCCGGCCTGGGCATCGCTATTTTCGATGCCATGGATCGGGTGATGGCCCAGGCCGCCACCCTGCGCCTGCCCATGCTGATCATGCACGGTGGCGCCGACACCCTGGCCGCGCCCGAGGGCTCCCGGGCCTTCGCCGATAAGGTCTCCGCGGAGGACCTGACCCTGGAAGTGCTGCCCGGGCTGTACCACGAGATTTTCAATGAACCCGAGGGCGCCGAAATCATCGCCGCCTATGCCGAGTGGATTGAGGCGCGACTGCCTTGACCGCCCCGGTCCTGGTCTGCGGTGCCGGCGGTCAATTGGGTCGGGAACTGCTGGCCACCCAACCCAGCCATCGGGCTTGCTTGCCCATGGACAGGGCCGCCCTGGACATCACGGATCCGGATAGCATTGCCTCGGCCCTGGATGAGGCCGGGGCCCAATGGGTCGTCAATGCCGCGGCTTACACCGCCGTCGATGCGGCGGAGTCCAACCCGGAGGCGGCGCGGCAGGGCAATACCCTGGGACCAAAGTATCTGGCCCAGGCCTGTGCCGCCCGGGGTATCCGGCTGCTGCATGTGTCCACCGATTTTGTTTTTGACGGCAGCCTTGGCCAGCCCTACGGCCCGGACGATGAGCCCAATCCCCTGGGTGTCTACGGGCGCAGCAAACTCGATGGGGAACTGGCCGTGATGGCTGCGGGGGGTACGCCGCTGGTGCTGCGTACCGGCTGGGTCTACTCCCGACACGGCGGTAATTTTGTCAAAACCATGCTGCGACTGATGGCCGAACGGGACCAGCTCGCCGTAGTCGAGGACCAGGTCGGGACACCCACCTGGGCCCGGGGCCTGGCCGAAACCTGCTGGGCCCTGGTCGACCACGACGAGGCCGCCGGCACCTTTCACTGGAGCGACGCGGGGGCCTGCAGCTGGTACGATTTCGCGGTCGCGATCCGGGAACTGGCCCTGGAGCTGGGGCTGTTGCCCCGTGCCGCCGAGGTCATTCCCATCGGCACCAGCGACTACCCAACCCCGGCTCGCCGGCCCGCCTACAGCGTGCTGGATAAATCCCGGGTGCGCCAGCTGACTGGCAGAGTGGGTCGGCACTGGCGCTTGCAACTGGCGGCCATGCTCGCGGACCTGAAACCCGGGGCACAGGTGTAAAAATGACACGCGCACTCATGGTCACCGGCGCTGCCGGCTTTATTGGCGCCAATTTCGTCTATCACTGGGCCCGGCAGCACCCCGGGGCCACTCTGGTGGCCTACGATGCCCTGACCTATGCCGGCAACCGGGCGTCCCTGGCGCCCCTGGAAGACCAGGGGCAACTGGTATTCGTCCAGGGGGATATCTGCGACGGCAAGAAGGTCAGCGAGACCCTGGCCCAGCATGATATTGACACCATCGTGCACTTTGCCGCCGAGAGCCATGTCGACCGCTCGATCAGCGGCCCCGACGCTTTCATACGGACCAACCTGGTGGGCACCCACACCCTGCTGGTCGCCGCCCGGGAGCGCTGGCTGCAGGGATCGGGCCGGCCCCACCGCTTTCACCATGTCTCCACCGATGAGGTCTACGGCTCCCTGTCGCCGTCGGCGCCGGCATTCACCGAGACCCTGCGCTATGAGCCCAACTCACCTTATTCGGCGAGCAAGGCGGGCAGCGATCACCTGGTGCGGGCCTACCACCACACCTACGGCCTGAACGTCACCACCAGCAACTGCTCCAACAACTACGGCCCCTTTCACTTTCCCGAAAAACTGATTCCCCTGTGCCTGACCAATATCCTCGATGGCCGGCCCCTGCCGGTGTACGGGGATGGCTCCAATATCCGGGACTGGCTCTACGTCGAGGACCATGCCCGGGGCATTGAGCGGGTGATCAAGGCCGGCGAGGCGGGGGAGACCTACAATATCGGCGGCAACAACGAGTGGGCCAACCTGGCCATTGTCGAATTACTCTGTGACCACCTCGACCGGCGCTTTGCCGACCAGCCCGAGTTGGCGGGACGCTATCCCGGCTCACCCGCGGGCGCCGGGGAGTCCCGTTCGTTGATTCAGTTTGTAGAGGACCGGGCCGGGCACGACTGGCGCTACGCCATCGACGCCAGCAAGGTGGAGAGCGCCCTGGGCTTCACCCCGGCCGAGACCTTCGAGACCGGTATTGCCAAAACCATCGACTGGTACCTGGCCAACGAAAGCTGGTGGCGGCCACTGTTGTAGGGTCTGGGCTGGCGCCTGTTCAGAACCGGAATTTGGGTGCCTGGGCCCAGCCCAGGCCGGCGTCGTCCTTGGCTGACAGTTCCGGAGGCTGGCCGTTCACAAGGGGCCAGTCGATGGCCACCGTCGGGTCGTTCCAGGCCAGTGTCACCTCGCTTTCAGGATGGTAATAGTCGCTGCACTTGTAGAGGAAGTCAGCGTAGGGGGACAGCACGTAGAAGCCGTGGGCAAAGCCCGGGGGCACCCACAACTGGGCTTTGTTTTCGGCGCTGAGCATGCAGCCAAACCACTGCCCGCAGGTGGGTGAGTCATTGCGCAGGTCAACGGCAACATCAAACACCTCGCCCGCGGCCACCCGCACCAGTTTGCCCTGGGGCTGTTCGGTCTGGTAGTGCAGGCCCCGCAATATGCCCTGTCGGGAGCGGGAGTGGTTGTCCTGGACAAAGTCGGTGGGTATCCCCGCATCCTGACATTGCTTCCGGTTCCAGCTTTCGAAAAAGAAACCCCGGTCATCGCCGAAAACTTTGGGGCGTATTACAACCACCCCGGCCAGGGGGGTGGGCTCAATAGTCATCCCAGTAGGTCCCCTCGTCCCGAAGCAGGTTTTCCAGATAGATCCCGTAGCCGCTTTTGGCCAGGGGCTTGGCCAGGGCCAGCAGCTCCTCGGCGCTGATATAACCCATGCGATAGGCGATTTCCTCGGGGCAGGCAATCTTCAGGCCCTGGCGCTGTTCCACCACCCGGATGAAATTGGCTGCATCCAGCAGGGAGTTGTGGGTGCCGGTGTCCAGCCAGGCCGTGCCCCGGGACATCACCTGTACTGCCAGGTCACCGCGCTCCAGATACACGCGGTTGACGTCGGTGATCTCCAGCTCGCCCCGGGGCGAGGGTTTGATGTCCCGGGCGATTTCCAGCACATCGTTGTCATAAAAATAAAGTCCTGTCACCGCGTAACTGGAGCGGGGTGCCAGGGGTTTTTCCTCAATGCCGATGGCCCGGCCGTCGCCATCAAACTCCACCACGCCGTAGCGCTCGGGATCCTGCACGTAGTAGGCAAAGACCGAGGCGCCGGACTCCTGCGCAGCGGCCTGGCGCAACTTCTGTGTGAGGCCGCCGCCGTAGAAAATATTGTCACCCAGCACCAGGGCCACCGGGGCATCGGCAACAAAATCGGCCCCCAGTATGAAGGCCTGGGCCAGGCCGTCGGGGCTGGGCTGGACGGTATAGCTCAGCTCAATACCCCATTGCCGACCATCACCCAGCAGTTCGGCGAACGCAGCCTGGTCCTGGGGTGTGGTGATAATCAGTATCTCCCGAATGCCGGCCCGCATCAGGGTGGCCAGGGGGTAGTAGATCATCGGTTTGTCATAGACCGGCATCAGCTGCTTGCTGACCGTGCTGGTCAGGGGGTGGAGTCGGGTGCCCGAGCCCCCCGCCAGGATGATGCCTTTGTAAGCCGTTGTTTGCATGTCGAGAAAGATGCGACTGGGGAGGCGCAACTGTAACGACCGGCTGCGGCTTTGTCAGTGAAATTTGTAGGCTCGGGGTGCCATCGGACGCCGGCTATCCCGCTTCCCGAACCGCCCGGGCAGGTTCTGGCAAGAGTCCCTTGGACTGGGGTGATGAGCTTGAATTTGCCAGCCGCCAGAGGGGATCTGCCGGTGCCGGACTGGACCGGGGCCGGCCAGGGTCTGTTTCGAACGCGGTTGGGGGCCGCTATCCAGCCGCCGGGATGGATCGGGGCTGCTCAAAAAAGTGTGCGGAAAGCGGTTTAGGTTACCGGCCAGGGCCTGTAGGGGCAGTGGTTTGGGATGGCTGCTCGACGGCGGGGATTCTCACGCGGCACCGGAGGGATTTGGGCCGTTTGCCCGCGGCTGCTACACTCCGCGGTTCCCTGATACCGGAGTTCACTCCATCAACGCCCCCGCCCAGACCGACGGGTACACCCTGTCGGCCCGCAAAAGTCCCGATACCGACTGCCACGCACCCCTGCGGATCGCCTTGCTGGGCTATCGCTCAGCGCCGTTTTCCGGGGGGCAGGGTGTCTACCTGAAGTACCTGAGTCGGGCCCTGCGGCGCCAGGGCCACACGGTCACCGTGGTGTCCGGTCCCCCTTATCCCGATCTTGATGACGGTGTGGTGCTACAGAAACTGCCCAGCCTCGATCTCTATGCCCACGGCTTGAAGTCGGCCCGGCCCGGCCAGTTGCTGCGGGACCCGCTGGCCCGAAGGGAGTGGCTCAGCAAGTTGACCGGGGGCTTTGTCGAGCCCTGGACCTTCGGTGAGCGCGCCAGGGACTGGTTGTTGTCCCGGGCCGGGGATTTTGACGTGGTCCACGACAACCAGACCCTGTCTGACGGCATTCTCGATATCCAGAGGGCGGGTATGCCGCTGGTGACCACCATCCACCACCCGATTACCCGGGACCGGCGTCTGGCTTTGGCCGGCGAGCGCGGTTTTTTCCGACGCCTGCTGATCCGGCGCTGGCATGATTTCCTCACCATGCAGACCCGGGTGGCCCGTCAGCTTGATCGGGTGGTAACGGTATCCGGTGCCTCCCGTACCGATATTATCGCCGACTTCGGTGTTGACCCCGGCAGCATCGCCGTCATGTACAACGGTGTTGATGCGGAGCTGTTCAGGCCCTTGCCCGAGGTCCAGCGTCAGCCGATGCAGATTATGGCGACCGCATCTGCGGATACGCCCCAGAAGGGGCTGCAGGTGCTGCTCAAGGCCGCCGCGAAACTTCATGCCCAGGGCCGGCCGGTGGAACTGGTGCTGATCGGCAAGCCCCGTCCCGGGGGTATGACCGAGCAACTGGTCGGGCGGCTCGAATTGGCAGGCTGTATTCGTTGGGTAAGCGGTGTCGAGCACCAGACCATGGTCGAGTTGTACGCTGAGAGTACCGTCGCCGTCGTGCCGTCACTGTACGAGGGCTTTGGCCTGCCAGCGGTGGAGGCCATGGCCTGCGGTGTGCCGCTGGTGGTCAGTGACGGCGGCGCCCTGCCGGAGGTGGCAGGTGACGCGGCCCGGGTGGTGCCCGCCGGCAATGCCGATGCCCTCGCGGCTGCCATCGCCGATTTACTGGATGACCCAGAGGCCCGGCAAGCATTGGGGCAGCGGGCACGGCAGCGGTGCCTGGCGGAATTCAGCTGGGATGTCTGTGCCGCGCGCCTGGTCGATCATTACCGCGACGCCATTGCCGCCAGCCGCGGGCGCGCTACCAGCGCCGCCCCACCGGCAGGCCCGCACCGGGGGCAGGGCCTGGCGTGTTAACCGTTGATATGGAGAGCTTTGGACTGGCGGCGGGCCAGCGCCTGCTCGATGTGGGCTGTGGTGAGGGTCGTCACACCCTGGCGGCGTACCTGCACACAGGGGTGATGGCGGTAGGAGTGGATCTGGGCTTCGATGACCTGCAAACCGCTAGGGGCCGTATTGCTGATATGGATGCCTACAAGCCCCAGGGGGAGATCGCTTTTTTGCAGGGCGACGCCACCGGCCTGCCGTTCCCCGATGACTATTTTGACCGGGTGGTTTGCAGTGAAGTGCTGGAACACATTCCGAATTTCATCGCTGTGCTCGATGAGCTCAACCGGGTGCTGAAGCCCGGTGGCCGGCTCTGTGTCAGCGTGCCCCGGGCCTGGCCGGAACGTATTTGTTGGTGGTTGAGCGAGGCCTACCACAATACCCCCGGTGGCCATATTCGCATCTTCAATGCCGGGTTTTTGCGGGGTGAGATCAGCCGTTACGGACTCAGCTGCTATAGGCAGCATGGCGCCCACGCGCTGCACGTGCCCTACTGGTGGTTGCGCTGCCTGTTGTGGCGTCAGGGGGAACAGCAATCCCTGGTCGCCGGGTATCATCGCTTCCTGGTCTGGGACCTCATGAAGCGGCCGGCCCTGACCCGTTGGCTGGACCGGTTGTGCAATCCCTGGATGGGTAAAAGCGTGGTGATGTATTTCAACAAGCCAGTGGGAGCGCCACTATGAGCGGCCTGTACCTCAGCCGGGGACTGTATCCGGTCGAGTTCCTCAAACCTACCGTGGCGTTCATCCTGAAGGCCCAGCGTCCCTGGGGTGAGATTCCCTGGTTTGAGGGGGGCCACTCGGACCCGTGGGACCACACCGAGGCGGCCATGGGGCTGTCCATAGCCGGGGAGTATGCGGCCGCCGAATCGGCCTACCGTTGGTTGGCCGACAGCCAGTTGGCGGACGGCAGTTGGTGGCGCAGCTACCGGGACGGCCAGCCTGACAATCCGGATCGGCGGGAGTCGAACTATGTGGCCTATGTGGCCACCGGCGTTTGGCATCATTACCTGATTACCAGGGACACGGCCTTCCTCAAGGAGTTTTTCCCGGTGGTCGACGCGGCCATGGCCTTCGTGTTGGCCCTGCAGGGTGATACGGGTGAGATTGACTGGGCGGTGGATGCCGCCGGTGAGCCCATGGGAGACGCCCTGGTCACGGGCTGCAGCTCAATCTATAAGAGCCTGGAGTGCGCTGCCCACATCGCCGGGACCCTGGGGATCGCCAGGGACCACTGGTTGCAGGCCAGGGCGGCGCTGGGTACCGCTTTGCGCTCCAGACCCCAGCGCTTCGACCGCACCTGGGCCTCCAAGTCACGCTATGCCATGGACTGGTTTTATCCGGTAATCACCGGTTGGGTGCAGGGCCAGGAGGCCATTGAGCGCATCGACGGGCGCTGGTCCGAGTTCGTGGAGCCGGGCCTGGGCTGCCGCTGTGAAGTCCAGGAGCCCTGGGTCACCGTGGCCGAGTCCTGTGAATTGACCCTGGCCCTGCTGGCGGCGGGTGATCGCAGCCGTGCCGCGGAGTTGTTCTCCTGGCTGACCCAGTGGCGGGACGGGGATGGCGCCTGGTGGACCGGGTACCAGTTTGTCGAAGATGTGCTGTGGCCCGACGAGAAACCAACCTGGACCGCCGGCGCCATTATGCTGGCGGCGGACGCCCTGACTGATCACACACCGGCGGCACAGCTGTTTCTCGCCGCCAGGGAGCCCCTGGGCCAGCAGGCGGTGGGCGCCAACACGGACTGACTCAGGGCAGTCTTTTCAGGGTACGCAGGGACTCCGTGCAGCCGGTTTCCTCATACAGCCCCGAGGCCAGGGCCAGTCGCCAGATGGTGTAGGGGGCCTGACCACCTTCACCGGCATCCGGGAACACATCGTGGATGGCGAGGATGCCCCCGGGGACGATCCGTGTGCCAAAGGTTCGCCAGTCGGCCAGGGCTGCCGCCAGACTGTGGCCACCGTCGATGAACACCATGCCCAGGTCGGGCTTTAGGAAAGCCGCCACCTGTTCGGTGCCAGCCACAATGGGAATGACATGGTCCTCGACACCGGCACGGGCGATATTGCGGCGGAATTCCTGCAGGGTGTCTACCTTGCCCTCCGCATCCACCAGCTCCGGGTCGTGAAACATTTCTCCCGGTTGATGCTCTTCGGAACCCCGGTGGTGATCCAGGGCCAACACCACTGTGCTCGCCGCCCGGGCACCCTGGGCCAGCCAAATGGTTGAGCGACCGCACCAGCTGCCAATCTCCAGCACGGGGCCCAGGGCCCCGGCCTGGCAGGCGGCGTCAAAGAGAGCCATGCCCTCCTGGTCGCTCAGGAAGCCGCGAACCTCTGGACCCGGAGCGGTAGGCATGGTGGCCCTGTTCAGGGTGTGGCTGCGCTCGTTCCGGAGGCGGCGGGCGGAGGAGGAGGGATTAGTGCGCTGTCCAGCCGCGCCACGTCATCGGGTGACAGGTTGCCGGCATTTTCCTTCAGCCTCAGCAGGTTGACGACATAGTCATAACGGGCATTGGCGTAGTCCCGCAGCGAGGTAAAGAGCAGATTCTGGGCGTTCAGTACGTCAACAATATTACGGGTACCGACGTCATAGCCCGCCTCGGTGGCGTCCAGGGCGCTCTGGGCAGAGCGGATGGACTGCTTGCGTGCCTTCACCCGGGCGGCATCGGAGACCACGGTCATGTGCAGGGAGCGCGCGTTGGTAATGGTCGTGCGCTCCAGGTTGACGCGGCTTTCCATGGCGGCGATGTGCTGCTGTGCGGCCTGTCGTCGCTGGGCATGTAATCGTCCGCCCTGGTAGATGGGCACGTTGAGACGAATTTCCCAGATTTCTTGGGTGTCCTGGGAATCGGGTTGAATCTGGAACAGTTGCCGCGGCTCGGAGGACTGGGTGCCGTCAAGTTCGGTGTCTGAGTACTGATAGCTGGCGGTGACCGTGGGCGCGTGCTCCATGGCGCTGGCCTTGGCAGACTGTCGCGCGGACTCTTCGGCGTAGCGCGCCGCCGCCAGATCGTAGTTGCCGTCCAGGGCAAACTTCACCCAGGCTGCCCGGTCGGTCGGGGTGGGCGGCTGGGCGTCGAAGTCCTCGCTGAGGCGGTACAGATCACCGTGGCTCTGTCCGGTGAGTATGGACAGGCGCTCCTTGGCCACAGCAACATTGTTTTCCTCAACAATGCGCTGTACCTCGCTCAGGTCCCTTGCGGCTTCGGCCTCGTAGACATCAGTGATGGCGATCAGGCCCACTTCAAAACGCTGCTGGGTCTGTTCCAATTGCCGGGAGAAGGCGCGTTCGGCGGCGACCGCGGCGGCCAGGTTGTCCTGGGCCCGGAGTACTCCCAGATAAGCTTCTACCGTGCGCACAATCAGATTCTGGGTCGCTGCCGCAAACTCGGCTTCGGCCTGCTTGCTGAATTCCTCACCCGATTGCAGGTTGTACCAGGCTGAGAGATCAAACAGGGGCTGGGCCAGGGCGAAGTCCCAGCCTTCGGTCTCGGTGTCCCGGTTAAGGGTGCCCTGGGCGATGATCGGTTGCCCGGTGGGGTCAAAGCCCACGATCTGGGGGCTGACTGACTCCGTGTCCCGGCCGGAGATGCCATAGCCCGCGTTGATTTGGGGCAGCAGGGCCGACAGGGCCACATTTTCGTTTTCGAGGTTGGCCAGGTACTGGGCTTCCTGGGCGCGCAGCTGGGCGTCGTTCTGCAGGGCCAGCTCGTAGATATCCAGCAGCGTGTCGCTGACCGCCGGCAAGCTGAGCGGCAGGCAGCAGAGCACTGCGATCCCAACCAGGGTGCGGCGGAGGAGGGGGGGCGTCATGGGAACTCCTTTTCGAGGCGCGTTGTTGCGCGCGTAGTTTAGCACTCGTTGTCGCCAGATGAATCTGCACTTTTTCTACCCTGCGCTGACGGACAGCTATTGCTACACTCCACGGCATGAAGAGGATCATTTCATGCCCGAGCGCATAGGCGCCAACCGCCGACGGGAGCGCTACAACGTGGATATTGGTGACTTGCACAGCCTGTGTGAGTCCAATTACTTACGTTTGCTGCGGGTGTTTCCCGCCTATGAAAAGTCCAACATGACCGAGGTTGCCACCCGCCATCTGGTATTGGTGCTGGAGGTGGTCGAGCGCACCCGCTATACCACCCTGATGCGGGTTACCCAGCGCGGCCAGCACGGTTTGCCTGCCATGGGCCTCGATGTCAGGCTCTATCACGACGCCAGCATGGCGGAGATCATCGCGTTCCAGCGCCACCGCCGGCTGGCGGGTCGCTACGACTATCCCAACCCCAACATGTACCAACGGGACGAGAAGGTTCAACAGAATCGCTACCTCGCCGAACTGCTCGAATCGTGCCTGGCCGAAGGTCGGGTCAATGTCGATGTCAGCAGCTGGGTGGAACATGACGGCTGAGCAGCGGCTGCGTGGCGAATACCAGCTTGCCAACGGCGGTGCCCTGACCCTGATCCAGGTGACCGACACGCATCTGATGGCAACCCCGGGCGGTCGTCTGCTCAATGTCGACACCGATGACTCCCTGGCCGCGGTGATTGAATTGGTGCTACAGCAGCAGTCGGACACCGATGCCCTGCTGATCACCGGTGACATTTCCGGGGATGGCGCCGATTCCGCCTATGGCCGCCTGGCTCAGGCGCTGTCAGTGGTCCCGGCCCCCAGTTTCTGGCTGCCCGGGAATCACGACGAATGCCGTGGGGATGAGACCCATGCCGATCGGTTCATCCGTTGTCTTTCCAACCCCCATTGGTTGGTGGTGCTGCTGGATTCCCAGCAGTCAGGTGAGGTCGGTGGCTACCTGGCGGCACCGGAACTGCAGGCTTTGTCCCGGTCCGTGGACCGGGCCAACCAGGAGGGAAAACACCTGCTGGTCGCCACCCATCATCCACTGCATCCGCTGGGTTGCGACTGGCTGGATCCCCAGCGCGTCGCCAACGCTGCCGCCTTCGAGGTGGAAGTGGAGCGCTGCCGGCAGCAGGTGGTGGTGGTTTCCGGTCACGTGCATCAGGCCAGTGACCAGCGGGTGGGCAGTGCCCGGTACTTAACTACTCCGTCCACCTGCGTACAGTTCGCGCCCAATCAGGTAGAGTTCAAGGTGGATGATGCGGCGCCGGGTTACCGGTGGCTGCGACTGTCACCCCAGGGGCAGGTGGAGACCGGTGTTGAGCGGGTGACCCACCGGAGCTTCCCGGTGGACCTGGGTTCGGCGGGGTACCTGTAGCCTTGGACCGTGTGGGCCCGTCTGCCCGCCACAGCCAGTAAGTCACGTTAAATGAGTACTTAATGAGTCAATACAACGCCGATGCCATTGAGGTCCTGACCGGCCTCGAACCGGTGCGCAAGCGCCCGGGGATGTACACCGACACCACGCGTCCAAATCATCTGGCCCAGGAGGTCATTGATAACTCGGTCGACGAGGCCATCGAGGGCCACGCCGACCGCATTGACGTGATACTGCACAGCGATGGCGGTGTCAGCATCCAGGATAACGGCCGGGGCATGCCGGTGGACCTGCACCCCGTGCAGAAACTGCCGGGTGTTGAAGTAATCCTGTCGACCCTCCATGCCGGGGGCAAATTCTCCGACAAGAACTACCAGTTCAGTGGTGGCCTGCATGGTGTCGGCGTATCGGTGGTCAACGCCCTGGCGAGCCGGTTGGACGTCACCATCAAACGGGATGGCAATGTCTACGCCATGGCCTTTGAGGGGGGCGAGAAGGTCGCCGACCTGGAAGTGACCGGCAGCTGTGGCAAGCGCAACACCGGCACCCTGATTCGCTTCCAGCCCGATCCCCAGTACTTTGATTCCCCCAATTTTTCCCTGCCCAGGCTGGTGCACGTACTGCGCGCCAAGGCGGTGCTGTGCCCGGGTTTGCGGGTGACCTTGCTGGACGAAAAAAAGGGTGAAAAAACCGAGTGGTTCTACGAGGACGGCATTGCTGACTACCTGGCCGATGCCACCATCGATTTTCCAGTGATCCCGGAAAAACCCTTTACCTATCATTTCGAGGGCGAGACTGAGGCCGTCGACTGGGCCATACAGTGGCTGCCCGAGGGCGGCGACGTGGTCGCCGAGTCCTATGTCAACCTGATCCCCACGGCCCAGGGGGGCACCCATGTCAACGGACTGCGCTCCGGCCTGCTCGACGCCCTGCGGGAATTCTGCGAGCTGCGCAACCTGCTGCCCCGGGGGGTCAAGCTGACCGCGGAAGATGTCTGGGATCGCTGCTGTTTTATCCTGTCGTCAAAGCTCCAGGACCCCCAATTTTCCGGTCAAACCAAGGAGCGGCTGTCGTCCCGGGAAGCGGCGGGGTTTGTATCCGGTGTCGCCAAGGACGCCTTCAGCCTGTGGCTGAACCAGCACACCCACGAGGCGGAGCTGCTGGCAGAGCTGTGTATTAACCGGGCCCAGGCACGCCTGCGCAGCGCCAAGAAGGTGGTGCGCAAAAAAGTGGCATCGGGCCCAGCCCTGCCCGGCAAGCTGGCCGATTGCACTTCCGAGGACCCCGCCCAGGGGGAGTTGTTCCTGGTGGAGGGCGACTCCGCGGGGGGATCCGCCAAGCAGGCACGGAACCGCGAGTTCCAGGCGATACTGCCCCTGCGGGGGAAAATACTGAATACCTGGGAAGTGGATGCCCAGGAAATACTGGCCTCGGCGGAAGTGCACAACATATCAGTGGCCCTGGGCATCGATCCGGCCAGCGATGACCTGACCGGGCTGCGCTATCACAAGATCTGCATACTCGCCGATGCCGACTCCGACGGCCTGCACATCGCCACCCTGATCTGCGCCCTGTTCCTGCGGCATTTCCAGCCCCTGGTGCGTGCCGGGCATGTTTTTGTCGCCATGCCTCCCCTATACCGCATCGATGCCGGAAAGGAGGTGTACTACGCCCTCGATGATTCAGAGCGCAACGGCATCCTCGAGCGCCTGGCGGCGGAAAACAAGCGTGCCAAACCCAATGTGCAACGGTTCAAGGGTCTCGGTGAGATGAACCCGGCCCAGCTGCGGGAGACCACCATGGACCCGGATACCCGTCGATTGGTGCAGCTGGTCCTCGATACCGACGCCGACACCCACAGCACCTTCGATATGCTGCTGGCCAAAAAACGCGCGGGGGACCGCAAGGCGTGGCTGGAATCCAAGGGGGACTTGGCGGACGTCCCCGTTTGAATCAACATAGCGGCTCCGTCACAGGAGATTTGGCCATGCTATCCCGTCCCAGACCATGCCGTTTCAGAGTCGGCGCCGCGGCGCTGTTGCTGCCCGCGCTCCTGACTGTATCCGGGCTTGCCCACGCTGATTGGGAATTGCGCAACTCCTCCAGGGTGAGTTACGTCTCCATCAAAAACAACGCCATTGCGGAAACCAATGTCTTTACCGGTGTCACCGGCAGCGTGAACAAGAAGGGCGAGGTGGCCATCAGCATTGACCTCAGTTCGGTGGAGACCCAGGTTGAGCTCCGCAACCAGCGCATGCGCGACCTGTTTTTTGAGGTTGCCCGCTATCCCAAGGCCACCATCACGGCCCAGTTTGGGGCCGAGGAGTTGGCCCAGGTCAACTCGGGAGCACCGCTGCAGATTATCAAGCCCATGAAGCTGTCATTGCACGGCGTCGAGGCGGAGGTGGAAGCCCACGTGAGCATCGTGTCTGTGGGCAACAGGGCCTGGGTCAGCACGGTAAAGCCCATCCTGATTTCCGCTGGGGATTTTGGTCTGGACGGAGGGGTCGAAGCCCTGCGCGAGATTGCCGGGCTACAGGCTATTTCAAGTGCTGTGCCGGTATCTGTGGACCTGAGACTGCAGAAGAAAAAATAGCGCCTGCAGCAGAGGCCGGGAAAGGGCTTTCAGCCAAGACCTGAAGAGAGCCCTCAGCTAATATCTGGAGAGAGTCCTCAGCCAATACCTGGAGAGAGTCCTCAGCCAAGGCCTGAGGAAAACGTTTAACCAAGAGCTGGAGAGAGCGCCCAGCCACTCTCGGTATAGAGTCTTCGGGCAGAGGCGACGCCGCCTTCACAGAAAGTCCGGAGCCCGCCCCAAGCCAAAGCCAGCACTTAACAAAAACCAGCACGGTGCACTTGGCGTTGGGTGATGCAAAACCGTCAGCGCAACACCGCTGAGAAACCTAAGCGCAGGAAAACAGGCAACCCTCAAGGGAAGCAAGCAGCCGCCTTCCAGTGTCCGCCACCCATGTCGGCCAACAAAGGGCTCTCAGCGCAGCCCGGCCGCCTGGGCGACGCCCTGTAGCTGGCCCTGGTAGCGGCCCTGTTTGGCCACGTCCCCCATTTCGCCTGCGTAGCTGACCAGTGCGGACAGCACCTCGGGATTTCCCGGACGATCCTGATTCAGTTGCTCCAGCAGGGCCAGGGCTTCGGCGGGCTTGCCGGTATCGTGTAGGGCTATGGCGTAGACATAGCGGTGCCGTGAGCCCTCACTTTCCAGCTCCGCTGCCAGTGCCAGTTGTGCTACCGCTGCGTCGATATTTCCGGCCCGTATCTCCAGCAGGCCCAGGGCGTGGTGCAGTGTGCCCGGTGCCGGTGACGCCTTGATGCCGGCGGTCAGCAGCGACCGGGCTTCCTTGTCCCGACCCTCGGCCCGTAGCAGGTCCGCCAGGTTGACCACGGCGGCCTCGTATTGGGGGTTCAGCAACAGGGCTTCCCTAAGCGCCGCTTCGGCCTGCGCCACGTCTCCCCGTGCCAGCCAGAAATTGGCCAGCTGCAGCTGTATGGAGGGCATGTCGGCGTGCTCTGCCAATACCCGCTGGTACTCATCAAACAACGCCATCAGCGGCGGCAGGTCCTGGGCACGCAGTTCCTGCAGTGGTGTGTCAGCGAGCTGTTCGGCGACAGCGAGGCGCACAGCCAGCACCGGATCCCGGATCAGGGCGCGCAGCATCAGGTAGCGCTGTTGGGGTGGCAGTGCAGCGCAGGCCCGTACGGCACTGCTGCGCACCAGGCTGTCCGATGACCCCAGCAGCATGCCCGCGGTCTGGGCCAAATCTGGCGGTGCCAGGTCCCCGTAACGCTCAAGGGCGGAGGCACGGAGCAGCGTGGTCGCGCCCGGGTCGTCGATGATCGCCTTCAGTGACGGCAGGCTGCGGATATCCTGGGCCTCGGCACGTTGCAGGGCCATGGCGGGGTGCCGCCGGGGGCTGTCCAAACGCACTCCCCAGTCGCGCAGTGCATCCAGTGCCCAGCTGTCGGATTTTTCTTCATGGCATGCGGTGCAGGCGTTCGGACTGCCGGTCATCAGCGACAGGTCGGGCCGTGGAATGCGCATGCTGTGATCCCGGCGGGCATCGACCCCCATGTAAACCTGGGACGGCATATGGCACTCGACGCACTGGGCGCCGGTACTGGCGACTTTGTGTCGGTGGTGGGAGGGGTTGTCATAGGTGCTGGGCAGGTGGCACTGGCTACAGACGCCGTTGCCCTCGGCGACCAGCTGGTTGCTGTGAGGGTTGTGGCAGTTGGCGCAGACCACACCCGCCTGGTGCATCTTGCTCTGGACGAAGGAGCCGTAGACATAGACTTCATCCCGAATCTGTCCGTCGGGCCAGTACAGGGGTGATTCAATCAGCGCCAGTCGGTGGGTATCCAGCAGGTCGGCGCCGTAATGGTAGTCCCCCAGGGTACTGCGACGGGCGTGGCAGCGGGCGCAGTTATCGATCTGGGTGTTGTCTTCCAGGGCGCTCGTGCGGGCCGCGATGCTGGCGTTTTCGCTCCAGGCCCACTGGCCCCGGGCGGCCAGGGACATTTCAAAGCCGCCGTGCAGGGCATCGGCCAGGGCCTGCCGTTTGGCCAGGTCGGCATGCTGGGCCCCGGGGCCGTGGCAGGCCTCGCAGCCCACATCCTCCTCATCCCACCGGGTGTCAAAGCGATGTTCGCCCGCGAGGTAGTTCTTTTTGACATTGGTGCTGTGGCATTCAGCACAGCGGGTGTTCCAGTTCTGGTAGGGGCCGGTCCAGTGCAGGGGGTCGCCGGCGGTAATGGCGTCGTCGGGATAAAGGTGATACCAGCGCTGGCCACCCTCCGCGGCCGGGCGAGCATCCCAGGCGATGGTCAGGGCCTGCAGTCGCCCCTGACCCGTTGGCAGCAGGACCTGCTGCAGGGGGTAGACCCCGAACACCCACTGCACCGGGAAGTCTTCCAGTTTGCCCGCGGCGTTGTCGGTGCGCACCCAAAAGGCATCGCCCTTGCGATAGAAAGTGGACGTGATGCCCGCGTAATCGAAGGTGGCATCGGCAAAATCCCCCAGCACGGTGTCCGGGGTGGCCTTCTGCATGGCCAGGTCGTGGTGGGAGCCCAGCCAGTCTCCGTAGGATTGCTGGTGACAGCCGGCGCAAGCTTCGCTGCCAATGTAGCCGTTGGCGCCCTGGGCCAAGGGGTGACTGGCCAGCAACCAGAAGCCGGTAGCGGTGACCAGCAGCGGCCTGAGCAGCTTGGCAATCACCACAACCTGGAACCGGCGCTGAGGATCAGAACGGGGGTGCCAGGTGCTGTGGTATTCGGTTGCATTCCCATCCGGGGTATTTCAGCTGCTCTGTTCATGGCGGGTATTTTAGCGAAGCCGGGGACCCGGGTATGTACCCCAAGTGCAGCAATTCATGTCCCGTATCCTGCTCCGGGGACTGTCCGGGGACCGAACTCGGCTTGCCGCTGCCCCCGGACCGGGCTTCTGGAGCCCACGAAGCCGGCCCCAGGGGATAGCAACCGGTCGCGCCGCTTCAGGTACACTGGCCGGCCCTGAACGGCGACTGACAGGCTACGGTGAGGTAGCGGCAACAATGACAATAGGAATTTTGAAGACCGATACCGTGCGCCCCGAGTGGGTGGGGCGGTTCGGTGAATACCCCGACATGTTTGAAGTCCTGCTGCGACAGGTGGACCCGTCACTGGAGTTCCAGACCTGGGATGCCGAGGCGGGGGAGTTGCCTGACGACCTGTCCGCCGTTGACGGCTTCATCATTACCGGCAGCAAGAGCAGCGTCTACGATGACAAGCCCTGGATTCGTGGCCTGGAGGACTTTGTTCGCCATGCCCACCTCGCACGCTGCAAGCTGGTGGGCATTTGTTTTGGGCACCAGCTGGTGGCCCGGGCCCTGGGCGGACTGGTGGACAAATCCAGCGAAGGCTGGGGTTGTGGTGTCCAGGTCTATGGCGTGTCTGATAGCCAGTTGCTGGCCGATGGTGAGGGCGCCGATCTGCAGCTGCTCGCCTCCCACCAGGACCAGGTGATGCTGGCGCCCGAGGGAGCCCGGGTGATAGCTCGAAATGACCATTGTGATATTGCGGGCTTCAGGATTGGTGAGCACATACTTACATTCCAGGGGCACCCGGAGTTCATCCCCGAGTATTCCCGGGAAATCATGACCTATCGCCGGGAAATGATCGGCGAGGAGCGGGTTGCGCAGGGCATGGCCAGTCTGGACACGCTGGAGCATCAGGGGGTGCGAGTGGCGCGCTGGATGCTGGATTTCCTGCACGCTTGAATTCCATTTCCTGCTGACCCCGGCACCGGGGTCTGCCGTGCTCAGGGACCATTGGTCTTGGAATCACCGAACCCCGGTTCTCGCCCTGTTGCCCTGTTGCAATAGTGCCAGGGGTCTACCAGGTTCCGGTGTTTTCCATTGACGCCCAGGGCTCTGCCGGTGCCATGGCCTCCCCGGCTTGCAGCAATTCCACCGAGATACCATCCGGTGAGCGCACAAAAGCCATGCGCCCATCCCTGGGTGGGCGATTGATGGTCACGCCGCTATCCATCAGCTGTTGGCAGATGGCGTAAATATCGTCGACCCGGTAGGCGAGGTGGCCGAAGTTGCGCCCGCCATCATAGGCCTCCGGGTCCCAGTTGTAGGTAATTTCCACCAGCGGCGCCTGGTCCTCCCGGGCGCGCTCTACATCCTGGGGTGCCGCCAGGAACACCAGGGTAAAGCGGCCGGCGTCGCTGTCGTATCGGTTGACCTCCTGCAGTCCTAGTTTGTTGCAGAAGAAATCCAGGGTGTCATCGAGATTGCTTGCGCGGATCATGGTGTGCAGGAATTTCATGGTGCTTCTCCGGGCTGGGCAGCCCCTTGCTGGTGTCGGGTTTCGTAGCACCCATTATGGCCCCCCGGCTCGGGCTGTGGCACTGAGGGCAACAAATTTTCTGCCCGGGCAACTTTTCCCGGCGTGATCACGTTAGACTGCGCGGCCCGCCGGCCTACCGGTGGCCCCGTTTTTAGTCATTGCACACCCTGGACATTTCTATGTGGTTTCGAAATCTACGCGCCTTCCGCCTGCCCGAGCGGTTGGGTCTGGATGCGGAGGCGCTGGCCTCACGCCTCAGCCGCCGCCCCTTCACACCCTGTCTCCCGGCCCAGCCCCAGAGCAGCGGCTGGGTGGGTGCCCTTGACGACAGTGCCGAGGCACTGGTCCACGCCGCCGGTCCCTGGTGGTTGCTGCGGCTTAAACGGGAAGAAAAGTTACTGCCACCCTCGGTGATCAGGGACGAGGTTGCCAACCGCGTGGCCCAGATACAGGCGGCTGAGGCGCGCCGGGTGCACCGTAAGGAGCGCATGCAACTGACCGATGAGGTCACCCAGGATCTGATGCCCCGTGCCTTTACCCGGGCCCGGGACATCGAGGCCCTGCTGGCCGAGCGGGATGGCTGGCTCTGGGTTAACCAGGCCAGTGCCCCCCGGGCCGAGGACCTGTTGTCGGTCCTGCGCGACGCACTGGGCAGTTTGCCGGCAGAGCTGCCGGTGACCCGAAAGAGCCCGGCGGTGGTCATGTCCGAATGGTTGCTGCACAACCAGCTGCCCGACGGCCTGGAGCTGGGCACCGAGGCGGATTTTGTCGAGCCCGGGGAAGAGGGGGGCGTCGTCAGGGCCCGCAGCATGCTGTTGGACTGCGATGAGATCCGTGCCCACATCGAGTCCGGCAAGCAGGTGCAGCGCCTGGCCCTTAACTGGCAGGATCGGCTCGAATTTGTGCTGGGGGCGGATCTGGTCATACGCCGCCTGAAATTTGCCGAGGCGTTGACCGGGGCCCACGATGACCTGAAGGAGGACCCGCTGGCCCGTCGGGATGCGGATTTTCTGCTGATGAGTGAGGCCGTAGGCGAGCTCTGGCAGGCCCTGTTAAAGGCTTTCGGAGGTCTGGAGCAATGAATAAGCCGCAAGGCAGTAATCCTGAGGCCCCGCCCCCCGGGCGCTACCGGCACTACAAGGGCCCCGAATACCAGGTGCTGGGCGTGGCACGACACAGCGAAACCGAGGAAGACCACGTGGTCTATCGACCTCTGTACGGCGAGGGCGGTTTATGGATACGGCCCCTGGCCATGTTTGTCGAGTGGGTAGAGGTGGACGGTGAGCGCCGGCGGCGCTTCGAGCTGGTTGCCCCGGATGAGTGAGGGCGCTGTCAGGTCTGGGGACCAGACGTCAGGCTCGGGTTGGGCACAAGGCTTTCCCCCGCGAGAGCGGTGCTATCGGTAGCGGTTCATCGGTAGCGTTTCTAGCGGCAGCGGCCCTGGGGTTAGACGCCCCATGCCCGGGCGTCGTCTGCATGTAAGTGAGTTAGCCGCCGCGCGGCTGTCGCAATAGACAGCAACAAATGCCCGGTGCGCTGGCGAACGGTTCTGGAAGACACCGCCCCCGGTGCGACTGGGTGCCGAAATGGGGGTGTGGTGGCTCAGGCGGTACCGAGCACCCGGCTGCCGCCGTCGGGATTGGCATTGCCTTGGGAGCCGTACAGGGTGACTCCAACTTCTCCGCCCCGGACGATTTTGATGGCCTGCTGGGTCCTGTCCCGCAGGGCTGAAATCAGCATGCCGTTGCGCTGGTTGAGGGCCTTGCAGTTCTCGCCGGCGGTGTGAATGGCTGAGGCCAGTTCCAGTCCGGTGGCCCGCTGTCCGGCACTCAGGCGCGGATGTTCGGCTACCGTGCTGCGCAGGTTCTGGTCCAGACCGTTGGCTTCCCGGGCCGATTTGGCCGAGAGATAGCCGTCCAGGGCCTGGTTTTTGTCGGCAATCGCCGATTCCAGACGCTGGGCATCGCTGCTCACCAGAGCATCGTGCTCCTCTTCCAAAGCGTTAAGTACTCTGGCCAGAGCCTCGGCCTCCCTGGCCAGGGTATCCAGCTCAGGCGCCATGCCGTCCTGTCGGGCTGCGCTCAGCATCAGACCAGTTCCTGTTCCTGGCGAATCAGGGCATCGGCGATCTGCCCGGCGTCAATTTCATACTGGCCGTCGGCAATTCGCTGCCGGATGGCGTCCACCTTTTCCAGGTCTACGCCGCTCGCGGCCCGGACATCATCGGCCAGGGCACTCAGTCGGCTGGCGGTGTCGGTCAGCTCTACGCGATCGTCACCCAACACCGGTGACGCCGACTCGGCTGCCGGAGCCCGGTTGTTATCGGCCCGGGTGGTGCCGGTGCGGCGCTCGGTATCTACCCGGTTCGGGTTACCTGCGCCTGATATGTCAATAGGTGCCATCACTCACTCCACGGTGCCCAGGGCACGTCGGGGGTTTTTTCTCACCCCAATCAGCGACCTTTTACCAGAAAACTTTAGGATTTTATGGGATTTTTTCATTTTGTGCGCCCGCTCTCGATTATTGGACCACTACGGAGCCATCCGGCGCCACGACCCCCTCAACCCGGGTACCCGAGGTCAGGTTCGAGACCAGCACGCGATCGCCGGCACTGCCGCTGGCCAGGGCTTTACCCTGCATGCTGACCCGCAGAGCCCCGCCACCACTGATAATGCTCACCGTTTGACCCCGTTCCACCAACACCGGGCTGACCAGGTCGGCGAAGCGCAGGGGCGTGCCCGCCTGCAGGTGGCGGCGCGCCTCCATACCAATCAAATCTTCTACTTTCGTGATAATGCCGCCAAAGTCCTGCGTTATACGCCGCTTTTCGACGACGATGTCGTTTCTTCCAATAAGCTCGCCACGCTGCAAGGCGCCGTTCAGCAGCGGTACCACCTGGGTTGCTGACACTTCACCACGGACATACAGCGTCCAGGGCTCGGCGCCAGGACAGCGCACGCCGACACTGACCGCTCCCAGGGACCGGGCGCTGCTCACCGGCAGGGTGGTCAGGGGAAGTGTGCAGCGGGCCAGAGCCAGCCGGCCATCCAGGGGCCGGACCCTGACGTCGATGTCCTCGTAGCCCTGTGCCCGGGCGCCCGCCTGCATCGCCAGGGCAGCAGTGCCCGCAATGTCTGACAGGGAATGGGCATCACCCTGGGCCTGGCAGACCGCAGTAGCCAGCCCGAGGGCGCCGATCAGGGCGTGTCGCCAATGTTTTGACATATCCCACCTCGTTTCTTGGGTTTCACCTGGGTTATGCAATTGCAGTGCCAACTTTTTCTGACGGTGTCTGGCCGCCTGTAAACCCGAGTGGCTCCGGGCAGGGGCCAGCGGGCCGGGGAGCAGGCCCAGACCGGGGTCCGGCGGGTCGGGTCGAGGTGGGTCTTGGGGCCAAAAAACCGGCCGGCAAGGATTGCCGCCCCATTGACTGCCGTTGCCGACCCGGCAGCGCCAAAAACCCGTCACCCCCGATAAGACTGCGCTAAGCCACTGAATTAATTACATATTTAAAGTTGGCACGGCTTTTGTATGTAGCAGGCTGAACACAGGGAGGCCGAACCATGGCTGGAATTGACAACGCATTGGGAATATCGCCGCAGGTGCTGGCACTGCGATCGCAGCGCATGAACCTGCTGAGCGCCAACATCGCCAACGCGGAAACCCCCAACTACAAGGCCCAGGATATTGATTTCCGCGCCGCCCTGGCCCAGGCCAACAGCGCCCAGGATGCCACCCGGCTGCGGGCGACCCAGGCCAACCATATGAGCGGCTTTGAGGACCGGATGGGGGTGGATGCTGACATCAAGTACCGGCAGCCCTCAACCCTGAGTGCCAACGGCAACACCGTGGAATCCCACCGGGAGCACGCGGAGTTCATGGACAACGCCCTGAAGTACCAGGCCAGCCTGAACCTGCTGGACTCACGCATAAAGGGGCTGCGTGCGGCCATTAAAGGAGAGTAAAGATGAGTCTCTTTGACAGCATGAACATAGCCAGCACTGCGCTGTCTGCCCAAACCACCCGAATCAACACCATTGCCTCCAATATGGCCAACGCCAATACGGTGGCTTCAACAGCTGAGGATACCTATCGCGCCCGGGCGCCGATTTTCCAGGCGGTGCTGGAGGGCGAGTCCGACCAGCTGGGTGTGCGGGTGAAAAGCATTGAAGAAGTAGGCCGCGAGCCCCGCCAGGAGTTCGAGCCCCAGCACCCCTTGGCGGATGAGAACGGCTTTATCTATACCCCCGACCTCGACGTCACCACGGAAATGGCCAACATGATGTCCGCATCCCGCTCTTTCCAGAGTGCCATTGAGGTGATCAACACATCCAAGCAGCTGGCGCTGCGCACCCTGACCCTGGGCAAGTGAGGCGCTGGTTATGACGCTTAATGCACTGACAACCCCGAATGACTCCGCCGCGATTTTTGAATCCCTGAACGGGGTGCGCGAGGCCGAGAAGGGCAAGTCCAAATCCGTGGAGGAGATGGGCTCGGAAGAGTTCCTCACCCTGATGATTGCCCAACTGGAGAACCAGGACCCGACCAAGCCCATGGACCAGATGGCCTTTATGAGCCAGCTCGCCCAGTTTGCCCAGGTGTCCGGCATCCAGGAGCTCAACGAAAGCTTTAACGGTTTGAACAACAACCTGACCGGGCAGCAGGCCCTGCAGGCATCACAAATGGTGGGCCGCAGTGTCTCCACCAGCAGTAATGTCGGCAACCTCGGGGTGTTGGGAACCACCGCCGAGGGTGAACAGGTCATGCGCCTGAGTGCCTCGGTGGACATGGGTAACAACGCCAGCGGCGGCACGTTCTACATCCAGGATATGTCCGGCCAGCTGGTCTTCTCCGGCAACCTGCCTCCCGGCTCGGGATCACTGCCCGTGGTCTGGGACGGGGTGGATGCCCAGGGCAACGCCCTGCCGCCGGGGCAGTACCGCATTTCTGCAGAGGTAACCCGCAACGGCAGCACCAAGCCGGCATCCGTCTACGCCCACGAACAGGTTGTATCGGTTGAGATTGGCGCCGGTAACGCCGTCATCCTGAATCTTGCCAATGGCCAGTCCCTTGGCATTAACGAAGTTAAAGAATTCTTTTGAAGCACCCACTGAGAGGAAACCACCATGGCCTTTAGTACTGCAATCTCCGGCATCAACGCCGCCCAGTCTGACCTGAACGTGATCAGTAACAACATCGCGAACTCGAGCACGGTGGGCTTTAAAGTCTCCCGGGCCCAGTTTGCCGAGATCTACGCCAACTCCCTGCTGGGAAGTGGTGCCGGTAACGCCGGCCAGGGTGTGGAGCTGACCGAAATCCGTACCGAATTTTCCCAGGGCAACATCGAGTTCACCAACAACGGTCTCGACCTGGCGATCTCGGGCAACGGCTTTTTTGTCATCTCCAATGAGGGTGCAGCCGAGTACTCCCGGGCGGGGTCATTCCGGGTAAACCGTGAAGGCTTCGTAACCAACGAATCCGGCGGCCGGCTGCAGGGTTACCAGGTGTCCCAGGCGGGTGACATCACCGGTGAGCTGGGCGACCTGTTCATCGACACCACGCTGATTAACCCCCAGTCGACCTCAGACGTCAGCCTGATCAGTAACCTGGACTCACGGGAAGTGCCCCCGACAGCGGCCTTCGACCCTACCGATCCAGCGACTTACAACAGCACCACCTCGACCACGGTGTACGACGAGCTGGGTAATTCCCACGTGCTGCAGTTGTACTACGTAAAGACCGCTTCCAATAACTGGAACATTTATTCAACGGTAGACGGCGGCTCCCAGGCGGGCCCCTCGGCCGTTACCTTTAACAGCGACGGCAGCATCAACACCGGTGGTACGGTCAGTATTACCGTTGCCTCCGCTGATCTGGGCACCGGTGCCGGTGACCTCACCTTCGACGTGGACAGCACCGCCACGACCCAATTTGGTACTGACTTCGCGGTGAGCTCCATCGTCCAGGACGGTTTTGGTGCCGGTCAGCTGATTTCCTTCGACTTTGACGAGTCGGGTATTGCCTTTGCCCGTTACACCAACGGTCAGTCCCGGGCGATCGGTCAGGTGGCCCTGGCCAACTTCCGCAACAACAACGGCCTGCAGCCCATCGGTAACACCAACTACGTGGAGACCTTCTCCTCGGGCTCCGCCAACGTCGGTGAACCCGGTACTGCCGGTCGCGGTGTGATCCAGGCCTCGGCGGTAGAGCAGGCCAACGTGGAAATCACCCAGGAACTGGTGAACCTGATCATTGCCCAGCGGAACTTCCAGGCCAATGCCCAGGTGATCTCTACCGAAGACCAGGTCACCCAGTCAGTGATCAACCTCCGATAAGGGATCCCTAGGTAAACCGTCATGATGAGCATCACCCAACTCGCCGCCCACGCCGCCAGGCAGGTCCAGCAGGCCCAGGCGGTGGTGACCCACAACCTCGCCAACAGCGGCACCACCGGGTTCAAGGCCGACTTGTACCAGGCCGAGTCGCTGTATATCGAGGGTGGGGCCCTGGACGTGGCGGTCACTACCGGCAGCCACGGCAAGGGGGTGGACTTTTCGCCGGGCACCGTCACCCAGACCGGCCGGGATCTCGATATCGCGATCACCGGCGACGGCTGGCTACAGGTTGTGGCCGATGACGGCACGCTGGCGCTCAGCAGGCGGGGTGACCTGCGGGTGGACACCGATGGTTTTCTGAAAGATGCCACCGGTAAAACCCTGATGGGTAATGGCGGGCCTATCTCCCTGCCGCCCTACAGCAGCCTGAGCATTGGCACTGACGGCACCATTTCGATTGTGCCCCTGGGCGAGTTGCCCACCAGCCTGGTGGCGATCGATCGCCTGATGCTGGTCAACCCACCCGAGGAGCAGCTTGAGAAAGGTCTCGATGGCATGGTGCGGGCCCCCAACATGGAGGCCCTCGAGCCGGATGCCAACGTTCGTATTGCGGTAGGCGCGCTGGAGACGTCAAACGTCAGTTCAATCGGCGCCATGGTGGAAATGATCGAGTTGGCGCGCACATTTGAACAGCACGTCCAGACCCTTAAATCCACCGAAGAGCTGGATGCTTCGAGCTCCAGCATCATGAAGCTTGAATAAAAGGAGCAGGGACCATGACACAGTCACTGTGGATCGCCAAAACCGGACTCGACGCCCAGCAAACCAAGATGGCGACGATTTCCAACAACCTCGCCAACGTCGGCACCAACGGCTTCAAGCGGGGCCGGGTTATTTTTGAGGACCTGCTGTACCAGAACGTTCGCCAGGTGGGCGCCCAGTCCAGCCAGGACACCCTGTTGCCCTCGGGCCTGCAGGTGGGTACCGGCTCACGGGTAGTGGCCACCGAGCGCCTGTTCACCCAGGGCAACCTGACCCAGACCGACAACGCGCTGGATATTGCCATCCAGGGCCGGGGCTTCTTTGAGGTGCTGCTGCCCGACGGCAGCCAGGGTTTCACCCGGGACGGCTCCTTCCAGATCAATGACCAGGGCGTGCTGGTGACCGCCGCGGGCTACCAGGTGCAGCCGCCGATCACCATTCCCCAGGATGCCCTGAGCGTATCCATCGCGCCGGACGGCACGGTGTCGGTGCAGCAGCCGGGCACCCCCCAGGCGACCCAGGTGGGCATTGTCCAGCTGACCGATTTTGTAAACCCCTCCGGCCTCCAGGCCCGGGGTGAAAACCTGTACCTCGAAACCGGCGCCAGTGGCGCGCCGCTGCCCGGCAACCCCGGCCTGAATGGCCTGGGCACCCTGCAGCAGGGTTTTGTCGAGGGCTCCAATGTCAACGTGGTGGAAGAGCTGGTCAACATGATCGAAACCCAGCGGGCCTATGAAATGAACTCCAAGGCCATCTCCACTGCAGACCAGATGCTGCAGTACGTGTCCCAGAACCTGTAAGGGCAGCAAGGAGGCTGACATGACGCGCACATTACTCACACTACTGGCCCTGGGGCTTGGCCTGATCGGCTGCGGGGGGGTGGAACAAAAAGTCCATCCCGCCTACGCGCCCATTGAGCCCATCGAATACCCCGAGCGCACCGAAGGCGCGACCCCCGCCAGTCTGTACAACGAGCAGCGGGGCATGTCCCTGTTTGCCGACACCCGGGCGCGCTCCATTGGCGACATTGTCAGCGTGGTACTGACCGAGTCCACCAGCGCCGCCAAGAGTGCCGACACCGACATCAGCAAGGGCGCGGACATCGGCGTGGAAGTGCCTACGCTGTACGGCCAGCCCTTCGATTTTGGCGGCGGTGACCAGTACAACCTGAGCCAGAGCATTTCCTCGGAATACGGCTTCCAGGGCCAGGGCTCCAGCAACCAGAGCAACCGGCTGCAGGGCGCTATTGCGGTGCAGGTGGCCCATGTGTTGCCCAACGGCAACCTGGTGGTACAGGGCGAAAAGTGGATCAAGCTCAACCAGGGCGATGAATTTATCCAGCTGCGGGGCATTATCCGGCCCGAGGACATCACGCCGCTCAATACCATCTCGTCGACGCTGGTGGCCGACGCCCGTATTTCCTACGGCGGCACCGGGGTCATCGAAGACGCCAATACCCCCGGCTGGCTGACCCGTTTCTTCACCAGCCCACTGAATCCGTTTTAAGGAAGGCAGGTCTGTGATGAACAGAACAATCAACGTAATGGCATTGGCGGCGGCATTGGCGCTGCTGTTGATCGCCAGCCTCGCCAACGCCGAGCGGGTCAAGGACCTGGCCATGCTGGAAGGTGCCCGCACCAACCAGTTGGTGGGCTTTGGCCTGGTGGTGGGCCTGGACGGATCCGGTGACCAGGTGACCCAGACCCCGTTTACCCTGCAGGCGGCCCGCTCCATGCTGCAGCAGTTCGGCGTCAACGTGCCCACCAACAGCAACCCCCAGACCAAGAATGTCGCCGCGGTTATGGTGACCGCGACCCTGCCGCCCTACGCCAAGCCCGGCCAGACCCTGGACGTGACCGTGTCTTCACTGGGTAACGCCAAGAGCCTGCGCGGTGGTGAACTGCTGATGACCCAGCTCAAGGCCGGCAACGGCGAAGTCTATGCGGTGGCCCAGGGCTCCCTTATCGTCGCGGGCTTCGGTGCCGAGGGCGCCGACGGCTCCTCGGTGTCGGTGAATACCAAGTCCGCGGGTCGCATTCCCAACGGCGGCATCGTCGAACGTGAGGTGCTGACGCCTCTGCACGGTGCTGGCCCCCTGACCTTCAATTTGCACAGCCCGGATTTTTCCACCGCCAGCAATATGGCTGCCGCCATCAACGGTTTTATGGGTCCCGGTACCGCCGTGGCCCTGGATGCGGTCTCAATCCAGGTGGTGGCGCCGGTGGAGCCTGCTGCCAAGGTCGCGTACCTGGCTGAGCTGGAAAATATTCAGGTCGAGCGCGCCGCAGCGCCGGCCAAGGTGATCGTCAACGCCCGCAGCGGCACCATTGTCATCGGCGCCGAGGTGATGGTTAAAACCGCCGCCGTGGCCCATGGCAACCTGACCGTTACGGTGGATGAAAGCCTGGAGGTCAGCCAGCCCGGGCCCTTCGCCCGTCGCGGCCAGACCGTGGTTACCACCCAGTCTGAGGTGGGTGTCGAAGAGGAAGACGTGCGCATGTTCCTGTTACAGGATGGCGTCAGCCTGCAGGAGATCGTCGCCGCGGTGAACCGCGTCGGCGCGGCCCCGGGGGACCTCATTGCCATACTCGAAGCGTTGCAACAGGCAGGTGCGCTCAGCGCGCAGCTGATCATCATCTGATGAACAGCATCGGCCAGGAAGGGGCGGTCTACACCGACTTCAGCCAGCTGGAGTCGCTGAAGGCCCAGGCCCAGGCGAACCCGGATGCGGCCCTGGAAGAGGTGGCCCAGCAGTTCGAGTCGCTGTTTCTGCAGATGATGCTGAAATCCATGCGCGACGCCACCATGAAAAGCGACCTGTTTGGCTCGGACCAGATGGAGTCCTACCAGTCCATGGCGGACCAGCAAATTGCCCTGACCCTGTCCCAGCAGGGGGGCATGGGCCTGGCCCGGGTGCTGGTGGAACAGATGCAGGTGCGGGGCCAGGTTCCCGACACCCCGGACGGCGAGGGAGCCATTGATGCCGAGGCCTCTGAACAGGCCAGCCCTGTGATGCCCCTCACAAACCCACGGGTTCCGGCTAAAGCTTTCCAGCTTGAGGCCGCCAACCCCAGTGCAATAGACCTTAAAGGCTGACTATGTCAGATTCGCTGAGCATTGGTACATCAGCCCTGAGCGCGTTGCAGCGCGCCATTTCCACCACGGGGCACAACATTGCCAACGTCAACACCGAAGGCTACAGCAAGCAGTCGGTGATTTTTGGTGCCCGCCCGCCCCAGGATATCGGCGTGGGCTACCTGGGCAGCGGCACCCAGATCGAATCCATAGACCGGGCCTTCAACCAGTTTTTGACCGCCGATGTCCAGACCCGCACGGCGTCCAACAGTTTTTTTCAGCTGTACTCCACCACCGCCGGACGCCTTGACGAACTGCTGGCGGATCCGTCCA